>CAZFZG010000008.1:27547-29337 GCA_964523205.1 uncultured Chthoniobacteraceae bacterium
GTCCCACAAGCGAATCACTACATGATCTGTGAAGAAAACGCCGAAAAGTTTTAGTCGCTGATCATTAATGACTTACGACTTTTTTTGGCCCGTGGCATGGCCATTGCAATAAAGATTTTCGAAATGAAAAAACTCTTGAATCCAGTGAGCGGTCGAAACGCTTCTCACTAGAGACGAAAGGGAAAAAATTATGAAACCAACCATTACCACGGAAAAGAACGCGCGGAAATTCCCGTTCGTTGAGTATGACTACCAGGCTTCGGACCTGCAAAATTTGACCGGCCGCTGTGCCAAGTTGTCGAACTCGTTTCGCGACATCAGCCGCGACTACTTTGAAACGGAAGAGAACAAGGACTTTCTGAGCAATGCCGCGATTTTCTTCGCGTTGATCGCTTCGGCGTTAATACCGATTGCCGCGAGCGCTTCAGAGGTAATCCATCTCGTCCGGGTGTTGCCCACGTCTTAATCCAGCCGTGACCCCGCAACCCCAGAAAGACGAGGATCATACGATCGTGCGGCCGAGTGGTTTTACCTCGGGCCTTTCATCGATGGATGTTCCGCGAAAAGGCGTAGCTGAGAAAAAGCGCAAGCGCCGGATCCTGATCATTTCCGCCAGCGCGGTTGGTTTGATTTTGGTGACGTTCGCGTTGTCGCGATTGAAACCGGCGGCGCCGAGCGTGGACCGATCAAGCGTCTGGATTGACACTGTTAAGCGCGGTCCGATGGTGCGCCAAGTTCGCGGACTCGGGACACTCGTTCCCGAAGACTTTCGATGGCTCCCGGCGACCACGGAAGCCAGCGTCGAGAAAATTTTGATCTGGCCGGGAACAAAAGTGGAATCCGGTGACGTTATACTGGAGTTGACCAGTCCGGAACTCGAACAGAGCGCGCAAGAAGCTGTATCGAAGGCCAAGGCTGCGGAAGCGGACCTTGCGTCAGAGCGCGCGACATTGCAGCGCGAACTTCTCGATCAGGAGTCGAAAGCCACCACGGCCCATTCGACCTACGAGCAAGCAAAGATGGAGCGACAAACAAACGATCAGCTGGCCAGGAACGGTCTGGTGGCCGACCTCGTCTACAAAACATCGAAGATTAAGGAAGAGGAATGTCAGAAGACCGACGAGATCGAGGCGAAGCGATTCGCATTCGCGCGCGATTCGATTGAGCCGCAGCTGGCATCGAAACAGCAGGCTGTCGATCAAGCGAACCAATTCGCAAAATTAAAACTCGACCAGGTCGAAGGGCTGCACGTGAAAGCCGGAATGTCTGGCGTCTTGCAGGCGTTGCCGGTGCAGGTGGGTCAGCGCCTGAAGCCGGGCGACAATCTCGCGCGCGTTGCCGATCCTTCGAAACTGAAGGCGCAAATCAAAATCGCTGAGACCCAGGCCAAGGACATTCAGCCGGATCAGCAGGCGATCATCGATACCCGCAACGGCGTTGTGAAAGGTCACGTGAAACGGGTGGACCCGGCGGTGGAGCAGGGAACAGTGACGGTAGACGTCGCGTTCGATGAAGAATTGCCGAAAGGTGCGCGTCCGGATTTGAGCGTCGATGGAACGATAGAACTCGAGCGTTTGGACAACGTTGTTTACGTCGGACGGCCGGCGTTTGGTCAGGAAAACAACACCGTCGGCATGTTTAAACTTGTGCCCGGCAGCAACGAAGCGATGCGCACGCCGGTGAAACTGGGCAAGAGCTCGGTCAACACCATCGAAATTCTCAGCGGCCTGAATCCAGGCGATCAGGTCATCCTGTCCGATACCAGCGCCTGGGATTCACACGAAAGAATT
>CAZFZG010000009.1:0-12326 GCA_964523205.1 uncultured Chthoniobacteraceae bacterium
GAAACCGAGAATGTGAATCTTCGGATCGAGATCGGCCTCCTGAAACAAGCGCGCCCAGTGATCATGCGCTTCCTGATCGAACTCGCTCGGCTCGCCCGCCGCGGCGGGTTTGTAAACCGTCGCGTAAAGCCGTTGCGCGGGAAATTTCCAGTGATCAACTACGAGCTCCCATGCCCATTCGATCGCTTCCTTTTTGAAATAATCGCCGAAGCTCCAGTTGCCGAGCATTTCGAAAAAGGTGTGGTGATACGTGTCGAGCCCGACATCTTCGAGATCGTTGTGTTTCCCGCCGGCGCGAATGCATTTCTGGGTGTCGGCGACCCGCGGCGGTTCCCACTGCGCCTTCTGTTGGCCGAGAAAAATCGGGACGAACTGGTTCATGCCCGCGTTGGTGAACAACAAGTTCGGCGCGTCCGGCAAGAGTGGCGACGACGGGACGATCGTGTGCTTCTTCTGGCGAAAGAAATCGAGAAACGATTGCCTGATCTCTGCCGAGGTTTCCATCTTACAAGATGCTCAACGAATGGACACGAATGAACAAGAATAGATAGAATAATTCTCCGATGCCTGAAAGTGTCGAACCCGGTCCGGGTTCACAACGCCGCGAATTGGTTCGGCTTCTGACGGCGCGGCTACTCCTTCGACGGACTGAATCAGTCCGCGTTCTTCACGATTCGTTTTCGACCGCAGTGATTGCTCGCCACGCCGTAGCCCTGGCGAAGACGGGTCGATCCAACAAATCAGCGCGCCGACGCGCTTTTCGCCTCAGCAAACTTCCATGCGCTCTTGAACTGCTGATCGATCTGTTCGGCTTCGTAATCGCGCCCCTGTGCCTTTAAGGAGTCGCGCAAGCCGGACAGAGCACGCGCGTCGCGGGGTTTTTGGTCGATATCTTCGCGAAAAACCTTTTCGGCTTCAGCCGCGCGATTCGTCGCCAGCAACAATCGACCGAGGGTAGGACGGACCGGCGGATACCAGGCCGGCGGTTCGCTATAATTGAGCGCGTCCTCTGCAGCAACAGCCTGTTTGTAAAAATCGATCGCGGCGTTGTCATCATGCCGGCTGTGGGCAATGGCGCCGGCCAAAACATTTTCATGAATCTTAAAAACGGCGCCTCTGCTGTTTAGCATGTCATACATCTCGTCGGGTGAAATTTTCGCGACCAGATCTCGAAACGTTTTCTGCTCATTCTCGGCTTCGGATGTCTTGCCAAGATTTGCAAAAGCGATGCCGCGCGCCGAATTCCAGACCGCGTTGGTCATCACGAACGAGCTATCGGGTTGCGGGAATTTCAAAATGTCCGCCCAACGCTCAAATCCCACTAACACGATGATGGGCGTTGGCAGAAAGCCTTCCAGCATTGGAATCGCTTTCACGCCAGGCTTTACGTTTGCGACCAATTTATCGGCCGCTGCTTTGGCGCCGGGGAAATCTCCGCGCATGCAATCGGCAAAGGCCAGGAAGTGCATGTTGTGGCTGTAATACATCAGCCGGTAAAAACCTTGGCTGTGCGTTTGTTCGAGAAACTTCTTGTCGGCCGCCATGGCAACGGCATTGCAACGCGCAGACGCGTCATGGTCGCCCACCCGTGCGTAAATGTGGGACGGCATATGGGCCAGGTGACCCTCAGCCGGCGCTAATTTTTCCAAACGCCCAGCGCTCGGCAGGGCGCGCTCAGGATGCATCGAAGCTTCGACGGCGTGAATGTAATAATGATTGGCGCCAAGGTGATTCGGGTCACGTTTCAAGACCGATTCGAGCACGGACACAATCTCCTCGGTATTCTCGCCTGGCTTGCCATCCGCGCTCCAAAGTTTCCACGGATTCAGGTTCATCATGCTCTCGGCGTAAAGTGTCGCCGCATCGAGGTCGTCCGGGTAGCGTGCAGCTAACTTCCCCATCGCGTCTTTGTAGGCGCGATCGAGCGCGTGAAGATCGACACTCGGATCGTTTGAATAACGAACTGTCAGCGCGTCGATGTAGGCGCGTTCGGGTTCGGAAGCATTTTGCTTCAACGCAACCGCGCGCTGGACCGCATCGTAGCCGGCTCGCTCCCGTTCGGGGTCGACCGGCAAATTGTAATTCGGACCGAGCGTCAACGCGACACCCCAGTGCGCCATCGCAAGTTTCGGATCGAGCTCGGCTGCGCGCATGAAAGAGCGCCGGGCTTCATCGTGATTGAAGCCGTAGACCAGCTTTAACCCTTGATCGAAAAACTGCTGCGCCTCTTTGTTCTTGGCCGAGACGGGATGATGAACGTTCCCCAGACCGGGCATTAATCGCACCGGCGGCTCGGGATTGTTGGTCGCCGCCTTGGTGGCGGAGAGCGTAACTAAAAGAACGGCAACGGAAATGAATCGACGGATCATGTCGATCTTAGATTTGCTATTCCTTGTCCTCGTTCAATTTAGCTTTTACCGCAGCTTCGATCTCTTCGTAAAGTTTGCGGTCCTCTTTCAGAACTTCTTTGGCCGCGTCGCGACCCTGGGCCAACTGTGAGCCTTTGTAATTGAGCCACGAGCCACGCTTTTCGATGACCTGTTTCTCCAGGGCAAGGTCGAGCAAAGAGCCGGTAGTAGAAATTCCTTCGTTATACATGATGTCAAACTCGGCTTCGGTGAATGGCGGCGCGACTTTATTCTTCACGACTTTGATCCGGGTGCGATTCCCCATGACGCTGCCGTCGGTCTGTTTGATCGCGCCGATGCGGCGGATGTCGATCCTGACGCTGGCGTAGAATTTTAGTGCTTTACCCCCTGGTGTGGTCTCGGGATTGCCAAACATCACGCCGATCTTTTCGCGGATCTGGTTTGTAAAGACGCAACAGGTGCGCGCCCTGGAAATGAGCGAGGTGAGCTTGCGCAACGCCGCGCTCATGAGCCGCGCCTGGGCGCCGACCGTCGCGTCACCAATCTCGCCTTCCAGTTCGGCGCGGGTGACCAATGCCGCAACCGAATCGACCACAATGACGTCGAGGGAGTTGGAACGGATCAGGGTTTCGCAAATCCGAAGGGCCTCCTCGCCGGAGCTCGGCTGCGAGACGAGCAGATCGTCCAGGTTCACGCCGAGCTTCTTGGCATATTGTGGATCGAGAGCGTGCTCGACGTCTATGAAGGCAGCAAGGCCACCGCGTTTCTGGGCCTGGGCGATCACGGTCAGAGTCAGAGTCGTTTTGCCGGAAGACTCGGGACCAAACACCTCCACGACGCGGCCCCGTGGAAAGCCGCCGACGCCGAGCGCACGGTCGATCAAAATGTTACCGGTCGGAATGACATCAATGTCGACAATTTTTTCGGCGCCGAGACGCATGATGGCACCTTCGCCGTAATCTTTCGCGATTTGCTGGATGGCAAGATCGAGGTTCTTGTTTCGGGCAGCGATTAGTTTGTCGGCGCCGGTTTTCTCTTCAGTTTTAGTGGCCATAATGTTTTGGGGGTTCTCTAAGTAAGTCGGGCGCGGCAGATTCGCCAAGCAGAATTTGCTCTAACCGGCCGCCGTCGAATATTTGCTTTCCAAAATGAATAACGACGAGCGGTTCATGCGCGAGGCGCTGCGTGAGGCCGGAAAATCCCTCGGTGAGACCAGCCCCAATCCAGTGGTCGGCGCAGTGCTCGTCTTGCGAAACCGAATTGTCTCTCGCGGGCACCATCGCCGGGCCGGTCTACCGCACGCGGAAATCGAATGTTTGCGAAATCTGAAACGCACCGTCCCGAAGCACGCTGTCTTATATGTAACCCTGGAGCCATGCTCATCTGTCGGCCGCACCGGAGCGTGCACCGACGCCATTATTGGCGCCGGGGTGAAAACGGTTGTGATCGGGGCGACCGATCCAAATCCGCGGCATCGCGGCCGGGCGACAGAGATTCTTCGCAGCGCTGGAATCGAAGTCCGCACCGGAGTGGTGGCGGAAGAATGCGCCGTTTTGAACGAGGCGTTCAACAAATGGATCGCAACCGGGATTCCATTTGTGATCGCAAAATGTGGAATGAGTCTGGATGGAGGATTAACCCGGCCCAAGCGGGAAGGTCGCTGGATCACAAGCGCTGCCGCGCGCCAACACGCCCACCGGCTTCGCGCCCAGGGCGACGCTATCCTCATCGGCGCCGAAACGCTTAGGACTGACAATCCCCAGTTGACGGTACGCGGGATACGTCGCCTTCGCCAGCCCATCCGGGTAGTGGTTACGCGCTCCGGAAAACTTCCGCGCGAAGCGCGCATTTTTACGGATCGTCACGCTCAGAACACGTTGGTTTATCGGGACAGGCCGCTCGGCGCGGTGTTGGCGGACTTGGGCAAACGAAACGTGACCAGCGTAGTGATCGAAGGCGGCGGTAGTGTGCTCGGCCACGCGCTCGACCAGCGCCTGATCGACAAGGTACAGATTTATCTCGCGCCGATCTTCACCGGTGGCGGGGTGGTCGCCTTCGCGGGAGAGGGTGCTCGATCGACGCTGGACGCGGCGCGCCTGGAGCGAATAAGGTTTGAAAAAATTGGGGCCGATCTCTGCGTCTCCGGTTATCCAAAATATGCTCAGGCTGCAGTTAGTTGAATGAATTGAGAGAAACTTTCGTCTCTAAAGGAGGTTCAATAACTGAAGTTTGAGGAGGTGAAATAGAATGAAGAAACTGCTTTTGATCGGGTTGGCTGCAGCAGGCTTCATGTTTGCGTCGGCGCCAAGTTCCAACGCGGGAGTCTCAGTTGGGATCGGGTTCGGATACCCGTATTACCCGTACTATGGCTATGGTTACCCGTATCCGTACTACGGCTACTACCGGCCATATTATTATGGGCCGAGATATTACTGGTACCGGGGCCATCGCGTTTACTATCGTCCGTATCACCACCGGTATTACCGGCATTGGTACTAAGCCAAGGGGCCAACGGAATTTTTCTGAGACCGGCGGGTTCAGAATCCCGCCGGTTTTATTTTTTCGGCGAAGTTGAAGCGGCTGGGCCAGATGTCGAAGCGCCTGACGGCGACGGCTCGGAGAATTCCTTCTTCAAGCGCTCCTGGAGCGCGGGGAGCTCTTGTTGCCGCTTGCTTTCGACTTCCTGCCGTAACGAGTGCTCGATCCTGCGGCGTTCCTGCAGGTAGCGTTGCTCAAATTGAGCGCGCCTTTCACCCTCAAGACGTAGACCCGAATCGCGCAGAGCGGCATCCACTTCTCTGCTAACGCGGGCACGATATACTTTTTCCCGTTCGCGCATTATCATTCGTTCCTCCGGCCCCATTTGCATCCAGCGTTCGGCGTTTCTTTGAAAGATTTGTCGATCTTGTGGAGGCAGAGCCATGAAGCGCTCACGAGGACCATTCAGGTTAGGAACGCGATGTGGCGGTGGTCCACTCCGGCGGCTGGGGCCCTGCTGCCCGTGGGGTTGAGCACTGGCCGATTCGATGCCCAGAACCAGAATCGCGAGCGGCGCGATTATGCCTACAGGGTTTGAGTGTCGTCGTCCCACAAGCTGCTCTCGTCCGTGACCAGCAATTCGTCCAGATCGGCGACCACATCGTAGTCCTGCGGCTCGATCGATGCGATCACGTCCGGTGCGGCTTCTAGTGGCGTTCGAACCGCTGGACGCTCGATGGCCAGCACGGCCGCGATCACTGCCGCAGCAAGTCCGACCGCGGGGACAAGCTTACGCGGGTGCAACCAACCGCGCACCCAGCCCACGCGCTCGGGTCGATGTCGAACGGCCCGGACCACGTTGCGAGCAAAAAAAGGCGAAAGCTGCGGCTTTGCGGCCTGGCCAAGGAGGTCCCACAATTGCTGGTCGTCTTCGCGTTTCATTTCTTCGCGAATTAAACAAACTCGGTTAATGAAAGTTGCGCGTGTTGCGAGTGCGGCGAAACCTTACACCTCGGGGGCTTCCAAGAATCCTTCCAACTGCCGAATCCGGGTGGGATGCCGCATTTTCCGCAGCGCCTTAGCCTCGATTTGTCGGATTCGTTCACGAGTGACTCGAAATTGACGCCCGACTTCTTCCAAGGTCCGGCTGTAGCCGTCCACCAGGCCGAAACGCTGTTCGAGGACCTGACGCTCGCGTTCGGTCAAAGTTTCGAGCACGTCTTTGATCTTCTCCTTCAGCAAAACAATGGCGGTCATGTCGCAAGGGTTTTCAGCGCCCTTGTCTTCGATGAAATCACCAAAATTGGTTTCCTCACTCTCGCCAACGGGAGACTGAAGCGAGATCGGCTGCTGCGCCATTTTTAACACCGCACGCACCCGATCTACTGGCAATAGAATTTCTTCGGCCACTTCCTCAGGCGTCGGTTCTCGACCATATTCCTGAACTAATTGCTTCTGGACGCGCATCAGCTTGTTGATCGTCTCGATCATGTGGACCGGGATCCGAATGGTACGCGCCTGGTCGGCAATAGAGCGTGTAATTGCCTGTCGAATCCACCACGTCGCATAAGTGGAAAATTTATAGCCGCGACGGTACTCGAATTTTTCGACCGCTTTCATCAGCCCCATATTGCCTTCCTGGATTAGATCCAGAAACGAGAGGCCGCGGTTCGTGTATTTCTTCGCGATTGAAATTACAAGCCGCAGATTGGCTTCCACCATTTCCGTCTTGGCTCGCAGCGCCTTTCGCAACCAGCTTTTCAGCGATTGATATTGCTCTGAATATTCGTCGAGTGACAGCCAAAGCGATTTCTCGAGCTCGCGGGATTTGGCTCCGACCGCTGATCGGAAGCCGCCGTTGCGGCCTTTCCTGGAAGCTTCATGCTGAACATCCAAAAGCGATCGGTAATGCTCATCCGCAAGATGGACGAATTCCTCGGTGACCTTTTGCTTGAAGTAAAACTTGGGATAAAGCCGTTGCAGCGAACCGAGTGCGCGCTGGAATCCCTTCAGCCGTTTGCCGTCCTTCCTCGGACTGCCTGACAACTTTGTGTACTGCTGAGCGATCGCGTCCCCGAGTTTTTCGACCTGACTGCACAGCCGCGGCAGAATTTTCATGTAGCGCTCGCGGCTCTCGATTTTCTTGTCGAGAATCACACGATCGAAGCGTTCCCTGCCCTCGCTCAATTTTTGCGCCAGATCGAGGTGGGCACGCGCAGTGAAACCGAAACGGTTAATATGCTTTTGCACCATGTTCTCGGCTTCTTCAATGCGCTTGGAAATTTCCACCTCCTGCTCCCGGGTCAGAAGGGGGACCTGGCCCATTTGCTTGAGATACATCCGCACCGGGTCGTCCAGGATGTCGAGTTTGGTTTCCGGCTTTTCCTCCTCTTCCTCGTCCAGATCTTTTTTGCCCTCTTTGTGCCGGTCGACGTCAGACGCCTCAATGACGTCAATCTCCATTCGACGGAGGCGGGTGAGAATGGCATCCAGCTCGTTGGCGTCGGTTATTCCGTCAGGCAGCGCCTCGTTCAGATCATCGAACGTGAGATAGCCTTGTTCTTTGGCAAGCTTGATCAGTTCCCGCAAGCGCGCCTGGACCTCACCGGCAGCATCGACTTCGGACTTCGCTTTGAGCAATCCATCCGCTGTTGTTCGGCGGGCACGCACTAAACCTGTAATTCGCCCGGATCGGAATGCGGCAATTCGTGGTTGCTTTTTCAATCGTAATCGCGACGGAGAAAGCTGGGAAGCGGCCCGCCGGCGCACGCGCTTAAATTTCGGACGCTTCGCCGACGGTCGGCGAACAGCTCTGCGTGCTTTCGATTGCCTGGCCAAGACTGTGGGTTAAGGGTTGTGGCCTTCGATCAGCGTTCCCGTAGATCGACGTTTAACGGCCGGCCTCAGGAACAGACGAAAGCCCGGAAATCTGCTGGAGTTGCTCACGTAGGTCAACAATTTCTTTCTGTAAATTCACTACCTCGCCGGTCGTTAATTGAGGTAGGCGAATTCGCGTCTCCGCGATCTCGAGCTGGCGGCGCAAGGCCCCCTGCATCAAGCCCTTCCACCAACTCTCGGCCACCTCCACCGCATTTGCCGGCACCTTTTGCATCAGCCAAGCAGAAACCAGGCCTTCCTCTCCTGCCGAAAGTTTCGACATGAACGAATTCAGGGATACCGGGTCGTCCGGCCCCAGATCAGCCTCGAGAATTCTAATCAGCAACTCCGTTCCCGAAATTTGTTGCAGCAGCTCGCGCCAATTTTGTTGAAGAAGAAAACTACGAGCCGCTTCGTCCCGCAAAGCGAGCAGACAAAGCATCGCTAAATCATGTCGCGGGACGATGTCCGATTCCCGCGCTCGGTCCGTTGACCCGACACTCCGCTCCCGTCGTTGCTGCGGCAGGAGTTTCTCGAATTCAGACGCAGGCACACCCAGCCTGGCACTCATCTTGTTTAGAACCTCACCGCGCATGAGCGGATCACGCACCTGGCCAACCGTTTCCGCCAGTTTGCGCGCCAACCGCATTTTCGCGCCAAGCGAACCCAGATCCACCACTGCGACTTCCCGCTCGATCCAGTAATCGAAAAAATCCCGAGCGGACGAAACCCGTTTCTCGAATTCGTCTTTGCCGTGACGGCGAATCAGCGAATCGGGATCCTCCCCCGCCGGCAAGTCGACTACCCGCACAATCAGATCGTGCTGAAGAAGCGCGTCGAGAGAATGCTGAGCGGCTTTTTGCCCGGCCTGGTCGGCATCGAAACAAAGGACCACTTCATCGACAAAGCGCTTGAGGATCCGCGCCTGATGGTCGGTGAAGGCGGTTCCTTGCGGCGCGACAACGTTTTTGATGCCCGCCTCAAACAAAGAGATGAGATCAAGCTGGCCCTCGCAAACGATCGCACAGTTCGCTTCGATCAGCGCTCGTTTCGTTTTGTGTAGCCCAAAAAGCACTCGCCCTTTCTGAAACAGCGGCGTTTCCGGCGAGTTCACATATTTGGCCGCCTGCGGGTCAGAGTCGAGCAGCCGTCCACTGAATGCGATCACTTCGCCCACGTCGTTGCAGATGGGAAACATGATCCGGCCGCGAAAGCGGTCGTAAAACTCGCCGCTAGGGTGTTCGTCATCACGCGGTTTTACGAGGCCGCTTTGCAAGAGCTGCGTCCGCGAATAACCGCGGTCGAGCGCCCATTTTGAAAAGGAGTCCCAACTGTCCGGCGCGAATCCGAGCTGCCAATCCTTCGCCACCTGGCGATCGATTCCGCGCTTTTTCAAATAGGTTCGCGACCGCTCCGCGAATTCCTTTTTCAACAGATTTTCCTGAAACCATTCCGCTGTTTCGGCGTGCAACTTGATCAATGTGCGTCGCGCTTCATGCTGTCGATCTTCCTCGCCCCCGCCGCGTTCTTCGACAATTGGAATGCCGACTCGGGCGGCCAATTTTCGCACCGCCGATGGAAAATCGACATGTTCGTATTCCATCACAAACCGAAAAACGCTTCCGCCCACGCCGCACCCGAAACAGTGAAATGTCTGGCGTTGCGGGCTAACGTGAAATGACGGCGTCTTTTCCTGATGAAACGGGCAGAGCGCCTTGAAATTCGCGCCGGCGCGTTTCAGCGGAAAATAAGAGCCGATTACTTCGACGATGTCGTTGGCCGCTGCAATCTGCTCAATTGTTTCAGAAGGAATCACCGGGTCGATTTTTCGCTCGTTTGCTGGTTGAAGCGATGCCAAAATCTAGCCAAGGCTAGCGTGCTTTCCAACCGATGAAGAAGTTGTCGATCCTGGGGCTGATCGTGATGAGCGCGATCATTCAAAATGTTTACGCTCGCGAGGTCATCCAAAAAGGCGACGTAGTTGTGGTCCCGTTGCGGGGTGAGATCTCCCCCTCGCTTCTCATGTTCCTGCGCCGGGCCGAAAAACTGGCCGAGAGCAACGGCGCCAGCGCCATCATTTTCGAAATGAATACCTACGGCGGGCGCCTCGATTCAGCCGAAGAAATCACCAGCGTTCTTAACCATGCGAAGATCCCAACCTACGCGTTTATTAACACCAACGCCGGCTCCGCGGGCTCTCTCATCGCCCTGGCCACCCAACACATTTATATGGCCCCGGTCAGCGCGATCGGAGCGGCCGCTCCGGTTTTGCCGACAGGTGAAGATCTCCCGCTGACCCAACGCGAGAAAACCATTTCCTACTGGTCTGCTTTGATCCGCGGCTCGGCCATGAAAAACGGACACAATCCGGACGTCGGCGAAGCTTTCATGAACAAGGACAAGGAAGTGAAGATCGGCGAGCGCGTGGTTCATCCAAAAGGAAGTCTGCTGACTTTGAACGCTCAAGAGGCAACCGAAAAAATTAATGGAAAACCATTGCTGGCCGACGGCATCGCTGACTCCGTTGTCGATCTACTCCAAAAGGCAGGCCTCAAAGGCAATGTCGTTGAGCTTGGACCTACCGGCTTCGAACAGCTCGCGTTTTGGATCACGGCTTTGGCCCCATTGCTCTTGCTCGGCGGTATCATCGGCGCGTGGCTGGAATTCAAAATTCCGGGAGCAACGATGCCGGGCATCATCTCCGCGATCTGCTTCGCGCTTTTTTTCCTTGGGCATTATTTGGCGGGCCTTGCCGGCTGGGAAGTAGTCGCCCTTTTTGTTTTGGGAATGGTGCTGGTGATCATCGAGATCCTTTTCTTTGCGCATTCGACCATCGTTTTCGGCGTGGTCGGCGTTTTTCTTATGCTGGCGTCATTGTTCTGGGCGATGATCGATCGTTATCCGGGCGAGACGTTTTTCCCGACCGGCCGCACGCTGGCGATTCCATTGTTGAATCTGTTCCTGGCGCTGATCGGCGCGGCGATCGTAATCGCAATTCTTGCTCGTTATCTGCCGCGGACGAGCGTCTATCGTCGTTTCGCGCTCATGACAGCCAATCCGCCCGGGCCATCACTAGCCGGTGTCCCCCGTGAGTTTGCGACCGGGCTGGATCTGTCGCCGGGTATGGAAGGAACTTCGTTGTCGATCCTTCGGCCAAGCGGAAAGGCGCGTTTTCTCGATCAAACCGTCGATGTCGTGACCCAGGGGGAATTTATCCCGCCCAACACTTCGATCACAGTTGTGCGGAGAGACGGGATGCGGGTTGTGGTTAGAGCGACGCGCTAAGTCGACTTAACCACCGGCAACGACGCGAATAATTTCAATCCGATCGCCTTCAGCTAAGGCGCTCTCCTGCCATTCGCGCCGATGTAAAGCGACGCCGTTATGCTCGATTAAAACAGACTGGGGAGGCATCTTATATCGATCGATCAGCTCAGCGACGTTCTTGGCGCCGCCCGTGTCTGCTTCTTCGCCGTTGACCGAAATCTGCATCAGCCCGAGAGCGCTTGTTCCCAATCCTTCCAGACCGGTTCTAACCCGCGTTGGCGCAACAGGGACGCAATGGTCTCCGGCGAGCGATCATCGCTAATTTCAAACTGCCCGGTGGCCAATTCGTCTTCCCCATTTTGAAACTCCGGCGGCACGATCCGTCCGCGAACCGTTTGATGTAGATGGTCAACACCACGGCGAGTATAACCGCCAGGTTCGGTGTGGCTGCCAGCACTCATCATGGTCACGCCCAACGAGACCAGGGCGTCACGTAAAGCGGGGCGTTCTCGCGTGCTTAGGACGATTCCAACCTGCGGAAAAGTAATCCTCAAAGCGCAAATGAACTGCGCCAGCTCGCGATCGCTTATCGAAAACAGCGGCCGAAATCCGCCGGCGGCAGGGCGCAGTCGCGGCAAGCTCACGGTAATCTGCGCCCGCCAGCAACGTTGCAGCAAATATTCCACATGTGCCGCCAGCGCAATCGCCTCGTCCTGCCAGCGCCATAAACCAAGCAAAGCTCCAATGCCAAGCCGGCGAAAACCAGCCGCGTAGGCCCGCTCGGGCGAGTTCAGGCGATAATCGAAATCACGCTTTGGCCCGGCGGTGTGCAACTCGGCATACACGCCGCGTTGATATGTCTCTTGATAGACTACCAGCCCCTCTGCGCCTGCCTGCACAATTGGAAAATAGTCGTCCGTCTGCATTGGCCCGACTTCGATCGCGATCGATGAAAAGTCCGGACTCAATGCCCGAATGCATTCGACCAGATAATCGCCACTAACAAATTTCGGGTGCTCGCCGGCCACGAGGAGAACCTGGCGAAACCCAGCATTCCAAAGATAACGCGCTTCCGCCACAACTTCGTCGACGGTGAGCGTCACCCGCCAAATCGGATTGTCCCGAGAGAAGCCGCAATAGCGACAGTTGTTGATGCATTCATTCGAAAGATACAGAGGTGCGAACAAACGCATCGTCCGGCCAAAGTTCTGCAAGGTCAGGAGCCGCGAAGTCTGCGCCATCGATTCCAACTCAGCGTCAGACTTGGGCGCGATCAGCGCCTCGAAGCCGCGGACGGCGGCTGACTTTCGCAGGGCGAGATTATCGAGGACTGGT
>CAZFZG010000009.1:12426-28364 GCA_964523205.1 uncultured Chthoniobacteraceae bacterium
AACCCACGAGGAGTTCCGGCGTTTAAATTACGCTTTTCTGACCTTAGTAGGAAAAGGTAACGCCAAAGCGTGCCATTCCGAAATCCTGATTGTCGCTGCCGTGACCCGGCCTCAACTCTAAAGCTCTATTAATAATCGTAGTTACGGCAAACGGCTGGCCCTGGAACTCCGTGACATCATGGCCAGTTTCACTGATAAGATGAAACTTATCCGGATGATCCTCCTGACCAAACACAAAATTCCACGAGAAGTCAGCCATCAAACCGATGTGGCAGGTGACACGGAATTCCAATCCGATGCCTAACTGACCGAGGGCTCGGAGGTGATGATTAGCAACCGGGTCTGTCGTCAAGAACTCAAGCTCGTTGCCGACTTTGAAACCTGACCGCGTTTCAGTCCCCGAAGTTAGGTTTCCGGTGTCCTGCTGTTCCTGAAAGAACTGATAAAGCGTGGCACCGCCGTCGATGAAACCGAGCCCGCCAAAAGCATATGGAGCGAAGCGTCCAAACGGATAGCGCGCGGTCACGGTAGCCAAGCCGCCGCCGGCGAAATTTGTCTTCGCGGCCAACCCAACTGCTTCGATTCCAGCGCCGAAGTACTTGCTCCAGAAATATTTTACGTCAACGCCACCGCCCCACGTGTTATCGCGGGCGAACAGTTGGTTTTTACTGACCTGACCGATATTCACGCGCTCATTCGGGTTCTCGGACGCTTGTTCGCCGAAGAATCCAGTGAAGACATCGAGTGTGGTTGGATCAGTATCGGGCGAAAACGGATCGGCCAGCACCGGATCTGAGAAATGATCGAATTCCCCGGTGTCGGCCGCGAATGCAAATGCGCCCCAGATACCAAGGTCCCATTCATGAGCGCGATAGAAGTCGCAAACAGGCGGTGCCGGCTGCATCACTTCTTTCTTACCGGAATATGCTTCCGGTCCGTCGGCGAAAATCGCCGGCGCTGCTGCGAACAATGCGAACAATGCGCAAAAGGTTAAGGTCAGTTTTTTCATAACTTGGCTATGCGTTTAGGGTTTTCGAAGAAGTTGGTCAATAAAAAAATAATTATTTTTCTAAGGGCTGTTTCAGGGCCAAATCGAGGCTAAATTGTGTTGTTCCCTGCTTTTTAACACGAAACCGACGCCCACCGTCAAGCACCGAATTTTGCCCCTGGTTTTCACCCAAGGCCGCCGGTTCTAACAAATGGGCCGCAGCCGGTCAACCCTGAATTAGCTGGGGCAAAACGCGACCCACTCCCCCGGGAAACCCTGATCCTTGCGGAAGCCACCTGGCCGACTTTTTGCTGTCGTCCTACGATTTTAATTCAGCCCCGGTATTGGCGTCAGTCACGATGAATTTTTCGTGGTGGTAGGTGGGGTCCCCGCGGAACATAAGCTTGCCGGCATACCGGCGCTCCAGTTCGATCAGTAAGTCCTCGTCTTCTTCCTTGAGCCTCTTGAGAACGTCCGGGTTGAGAATTACGCGAAAATCATGAACGCTCTCCTGATACTTGCGCATCACCGTGTTTAGCGTTCGGTGGAGCTCCACACTCGTCGTCATGGATGTCTTGACCACGCCGCGGCCGCCGCAGTAGGGGCAATTTTCGTAAATAGTGTCGCTCAGACTTTCTTGAGCGCGTTGCCGCGTCATTTCCATCAGCCCCAGCTGTGAAATCGGCAGCACATGCGTCTTAGCCTTGTCGCGTCGCAGGCGTTCCTTCATCAGTGTGAAAACTGCCTGCTGATCCTTGCGGCTTTTCATGTCGATGAAATCGGCGATGATGAGGCCACCGATATTTCGCAAACGCAGCTGACGGGCAATTTCGTCGGCCGCCTCCAAATTGGTTTGCAGGATCGTTTTCTCGACGTCACGCCCACCTTTGTTGCGGCCAGTGTTTACATCGACCGCGACCAGCGCTTCGGTCTCGTCAATCACAATATAGCCGCCGCACCTCAGCCAGACCTGGCGGTGAAACGCGTCGTCAATCTGCTTCTGAATGCCCAGTGCCTCAAAAATCGGCTCCGCGCCATCGAAAAACTTCAATCGATTCCGCGCGCGACGCGAGATTTTCTCAACCAGTTGGCCCATTCGTTCAAGGGACTCACGATCGTCCACCAGCACTTCATCGATCTCTTCGGTCAGAAAATCGCGGACTGTGCGCTCCACCAGATCCGGTTCCTCAAACACGCAACACGGCGCGGGCTTCTCTCGAATCGCTTGCTCGACTTCTGCCCATTGGTCGAGCAGAAATCGCAAGTCACGCACGAAATAACGCGCGCGCTGACCCTCGCCCACCGTCCGGATGATGACCCCGATGCCTTCGGGAATGTCCAGATCGCGCAAGATTTTCCGAAGCCGGTTGCGCTCCTTCGGGTCTTCGATTTTTCTCGAAATTCCACTGCGATCACTGAATGGCATCAAGACCAGATAGCGACCGGCAAAGCTCAAGTTGGTCGTGACCCGCGGACCCTTTGTTCCGATCGGGCCCTTGGTGACCTGGACGATGACCTCCGATCCGACCGGATAAATATTTGGAATGTCTTTGGCCGTTATCCGTTTGCGTTGCTTTTTGGAGGGGCGATCGACTTCTTCAATGCCGCTGTCGAGCGCGGCTGGAAGCGCGTCCCAGAAATGAAGGAACGCATTTTTGTCAAGGCCAATGTCGACGAACATCGCCTTCAAACCCATTTCGATGTTCTTGACCCTGCCTTTGTAAACGCTGCCGACGATGTTGCGCGAGCCGCTACGCTCGACGCTGTATTCTTCCAACCGGCCGTTCTCGAGCAACGCTACGCGTCGCTCGAGTTTCTCCACGCTGACTACGAGTTTGTTGCCGGTCTTGCGTGAACCAAGACCCAAAATTTTTCTGACTCTGTCCAACATAAATTTTATACGATTGCGCGATCTCGAGCGGATACGGAGCTGCCGAGGAAATGTTCATCGCTCGTTAGATCGACATTTGATTGGTTAAAAACGGCGGCGGACCGGAGCAGGCGTTGGCTGCGTAGCCGGCCGCCGGCCGCCAAAAAGCCTTTCGAAAAAGTTTAGTGATCGCGGTGGCGGCGTAGGCGCAGCGCGCACCACCCGCGGACGTTTGGAAACCTGTCCCTGCGCATCTGGCTCCTGTTCTACATCTGGGGCCGCGTTGCTGTCGCTCGCCATTTGCACATCCGCGCTGGAAGCCCCAGCGTCTTCTTCGTCGCCGCCGCCGCCAACATTCGAATCTTTGAAGCTTACCGCCTTCACCAGCTCGAAAGGATTTGGGTGATGCGCCGGAGCAACCCAGGCGAGCTGCATGTCGAAATTGCCTTCATCCATCGCCAAAATGCGTTCCAAAATCCGTGTTGCAATGGGCGCAGCCACCTCGCCCCCGTGCCCGGAGGCGCCCTGGACCATCACTGCGGTGACGTATTTTGGATTATCGTATGGTGCGAAGGATACAAACCAGGCAACGTTTTCCTCGTGTCCGCGTTCGGTCGCCTGCGCGGTTCCGGTCTTGCCGGCCACCTGCGCGTTTTTCAGCCGGGCGCGACCACCAGTGCCGCCGTCTTCGTTAACCACCTTCCACAAACCTTTTCGTACGATTTCCATCTGCTCAGGGGTTACTTCACGCCGAAGATCAGATCGGACACGCGGTGCGAAACTCACGGGTTTGCCGTGTTCATCAAGGACCGGTGTGCCGTCCTGATTAAGCACCTTGTCGATCAAACGCGGGTAATAACATGTGCCAGCGTTGGCCGCCGCCACGTAAGCCATCGCCAACTGCAACGGAGACACCAGCGTGTAACCCTGCCCAATCGAAACGTTCGCGGTTTGGGCACTCGACCATCGCTCCTGTGGATGATGAATCTGCATCCATTCGGGACCGGGCATGTTGCCGGTTTGTTCGCCGCTCAACTGCAGACCCGACTCCTCACCAATCCCAAGCATCTTTCCGATATGGTCGATCGACTGAATACCGCCGGCGTTTCCGTACTGATAGAAAAACGAGTCGCATGAAACTTTGATGGCATCGACTAAGGCGATTGTCCCGTGGGTGTAATGTTTTGACGCGACCCAGCATTGAAAAAAGTGATCACCGTAGCTTACGCCCCCGCCGCAGTTGAACTTGTTGCTGGTTAGGCCTTTCCGCAGACCGGCGAGCGCAGTGATCAACTTGAAGGTAGATCCCGGCGGAAGCCCACTAATCGCACGATTCACAAGCGGATCGGCCGGATCTTTTCGCAACGCCTGCCAATCCTTCGCCTTAATGCTGGGGATAAATGTGTTGGGGTCAAACGACGGAACTGAGACCATTGCCAGAATATTTCCGTTGTTTGGATCGATAACTACCGCCCCGGCGCGGCTGACCGCGCGCAAGGCTTCATCCGCGATCGCTTGAATACGCGCGTCGATCGTCAGGAAAACATTTGCACCTTGCTGTGGCGGATCTTCTTTCAACACGCCGTCAATCGCGCCCTTGGCGTTGCGTCGCAGATAACGCACCCCGGGTTTACCGCGCAAGTACTCGTCCATCGATTTCTCGATGTTCGATTTTCCATCTACGTCGCCTTGATAAAACGTGAACTTGCGCGCCTCCTCTTTGTTGGTGTCGTCCGGTGCGCCGACGTAACCCAGAATGTGCGCCGCCAGTGCACCATAAACATATGAGCGCACGGGTTTTATCGCGATGTCTACTCCGGGTAGTCCGACGTCGTGCTCGGAAAACTTCGCCATGGTCGGAAAGTCAATGTCCTTAATGTAGGAATACGGTACTTCGGTGTCATTGCGGTAATGCCGCTCGAGCTGCTTTGAATTGTAATCGCGCGCCAGATCGAGATCTTCCAAACGCGGAACGATTCCATCATTGACGATCTTAATGATGTCGGGCTCCTTCACGTCCTTCGGCATGCCGCTGATAATCGCGCGGTGTTCAGCCAACGGCGGCGAACCAAACCGCTCGCGATATCCTTTCACCATTTCCGGCAAGTAAAAATCGACTTCGTAGCTGGCTCGGTTTTGGACCAAGGTGAGGCCGTTGCGGTCTTTGACCTCGCCCCGGACCGATGGAATTCGCACCGTCGCCTGCGAGCTGCCGCGAATTTGCGACGTCCACTCCGCTCCATGAGCAACTTGGATCCACCAGAGCTTAAAAATCAGTGCGCCCATGCCGAGCAGCATGAGCAAACCCACAAATTGAATTCGCAGACGCGGGCTTAGTCGTCGCCGATTCATTCAAAAGTCCTTTCCGATAAATACGGATAGCGCGTGACCCGGGCCACCCAGTTCAACATCCAAAAAACAACGGGCGCCATCAGCAGTGCCATCAATCCCGGGCCGCCGATTTGCCACCAAACCTCGCGGGTGAAGAGAAAGGTACCCCGCCGAAACGTGATCATGAGATATTGCGCCAGGATGATTGCCGAGGTGCAGAGGCCGGTGAGCAAGCAATGAACTTCCCAGCGGCCGCGAATGAACAGAGGCCTCAAGCCATGCATAATTCCCGCCAGCGCAGCGTAGATAAGTATCGACGAGCCGAGAGAGATTTCAACTTTGCTGCCGAGCACCTGAACGGTGAGTGCGTCGAGTAAAATTCCGGCGAACAGCGCCATCGCCAGCATCAATGGAAACGGCAACGCCATTGCGCCGTAAAACACGAGGACCGGTGCGATGTAAATGTGCGCGTGATACATCCAATCGAGCGGCGGAATGAAGTATTCCGCGATCTGCGCCACGACCACCAGGACCAGCAATATGAAAAAGAAAATCATTTCCGCCCCGTCACCACAAAGACGTCCTCTAAGTGCGAAAGATCGACTGCTGGCGCCAGTTTCGCCTGACCGTCGAGTTCGCGGACCTTAAAACTCTTGACCGTGCCAAGGAACAGCCCCGATGGAAACACTCCGCCCACACCTGAGGTATACGCTTTCTGTCCCGGCTCAAGGTTTGCCTGTTTCGTCAAAAAATTAAGATCGAGCAGCGGCGCCAATCCGCCCGATACGCGTTCGCCCAAAACGATCCCTTGCTCACGCGTGCCTTCCACAGAAGCTGCCACTTTGCAATTTTCGTCCGTGACCAGGAGCACGACCGAGATTGTGTTGCTAACCGTCGTCGTTTTTCCAACAAGGCCCTCGTCTGTCACCACCGGCATGTCCGTTTCGATGTGATCTTCCTTGCCACGATTGATGGTCACGGTGTGCCACCAGGTCGACGCGTCTCGCGTTACGATTTCGGCCGGAATCAATTTGAAAACGGAGCGCTCGCGATAATTGAGAGCGTGCCGCAGCCGATTCACTTCATGTTCGACATCGCGGAGCGCGGAATTTGTCGCCCGTAATTGCCGATTGTCCACTCGCAGTGAAGCGTTCTCCTTTTCCAATTCATCCAACGACTTCAATCCCGTCCGCACCGACGTGATTTGCTTCTGCAGACCCGAGCCAGTGGAAAAAAACGGGGACAGCATTTGATAAACCGCAGCCTGGAATTTTCGGGTCGTGTCCGCGCCGAAACTCAGGAAGTAACCCAAAATGGCCCCGAAGATCAGCAGTGCGATAATGCTTGTCCGACTCATCCCAGTTTTAGATACCGGATAGCGGATAGAAACGAATTATCCGCCAATCAGAAGGCTTCCCGGTTTCCGCTTTCCGCTTTCCGCTTTTGTCAACGCCACTGGCGATCTGCCGCAGCCACTTGGCGCAAGAATTTAAGTTCATTCAGGCATTTGCCTGTGCCTTCGGCGACGGCACTCAGCGGATCTTCCGCAACATGGACAGGCAAACCAGTCTCCTCGCTCAAAAGTTTATCAAAACCGCGCAGCAACGCGCCGCCCCCCGCCAAAACCAAACCGCGGTCCACCAGATCGGCCGAAAGTTCCGGCGGACAACGTTCGAGCGTGATCCGGACCGAATCGACAATTGTCGAGATTGGTTCCAGGAGCGCTTCCCGCACTTCCTGCGACGTAATCATCAAAGTCTTCGGCAGTCCCGCCACCAGATCGCGGCCTTTTACCTCCACGCTCGTTTCTTTTTCGCTCGGGTAGGCCGAACCAATTTTGATTTTGATTTCCTCGGCGGTGCGCTCGCCCACCATCAGGTTGTAAGCGCGCTTCATGTATTGAACGATCGCTTCGTCGAGCTCATCACCCGCCACCCGCACGCTGCGGCTGAACACAATTCCCGAAAGCGAAATCAAAGCGACTTCGGTGGTGCCTCCGCCGATGTCGATGATCATATTGCCGGCTGGATCCTGGACCGGAAGTCCGACACCGATCGCCGCCGCCATTGGTTCTTCGATCAAATAAACTTCTCGCGCACCGGCATGCGTGGCCGATTCGCGCACCGCGCGTTTTTCGACTTCCGTAATTCCCGAAGGAACAGCAATCACCACTCGTGGCCGCGCTTTCACGCGGCGATTGTGCACCTTAGTGATGAAATGGCGCAGCATCGCTTCAGTCACTTCGAAATCGGCGATGACGCCGTCTTTCAATGGTCGCACTGCCACAATGTTCGACGGCGTTCGCCCGAGCATCCGCTTAGCTTCGTCACCAACGGCCAGAACTTTGTTAGTCCCGGACTGAACCGCTACCACCGATGGCTCGCGCAAAACGATCCCCTGGTCCTTGACGTAAACCAGAGTGTTGGCGGTACCGAGATCGATGCCGATATCGTTCGAGAGAAAACCGAAAAGTCCGTTGAACATGGATTTGTTATTCAGCACGCTCGGAAACGCTGTCTTCGCAGCAAGTGGTGCGCCTCGGAGCGCGATTCTAACGGGCTGAAACGCGGTAACATGAAACGGTGGCTCGCGTCGTCAAGCTCTTAATATATATAGAACCATGCCCAAAACGCTGGTCGCTCCCTCGATTCTGGCGGCCGATTTCTCGCATCTGGCCGAGGAAGTCCGCAAAGTCGAACAGGCCGGCGCCGACTGGATCCACTGCGACATCATGGACGGCCATTTCGTCGACAATATCTCCTTCGGGCCAGCGATCGTTGGGTTTGTTCGGAAACAAACCAATTTGCCGCTGGACGTCCACCTGATGATCGAGCACGCCGACCACTACGTTCCGCGTTTCGTCGATGCCGGCGCGAACTCAATCACGGTTCATGTCGAGCCCGAAGCGAAACACAACGTCGGAAAAACTTTGCGACAAATTCGAGATGCCGGTTGTCGAGTTGGCCTAACCTTAAATCCGGAAACGGATTTCAAACTCGTCGAACCGTTTCTCGACCAGATCGACATGTTGCTCGTCATGACGGTGCATCCCGGGTTCGGCGGTCAACCGTTTCGCGCCGACCAAATGCCGAAAGTGAAACGCTTGGCGGAATGGAATAAATCGCGTGCCCGCATGTCCGCCAGTCGGATGGACTCGTCCCGTGGCGAGATTTACATCGAAGTCGACGGCGGCATCAGTCAAGAGACCGCACGCGTCTCGATTCAAAACGGAGCCAACGTTCTCGTAGCAGGCACCTCAATTTTCAAAACCAAAGACTACGCGAAAGCGATCCGCGACCTGCGTGGTAGCTAATCAGCGCGTGACCGGCTGAATTTGTTAGGCGTTCCCGCCGCCATTCCACTTTTTCCGCAATACGTCTGTGAACGACTAAACTTCCTCTTTGGCAACACATTTGGGCGCGCCAAATGCTTTGGCTACAGAAATGACTTTGTTTCGGCGACAAATTCTATTCCTCCTCTTCTTCATTTCGGGATTCAGCAGTCTGGTCTATCAGGTCGTCTGGACGCGGATGGCGTTCGCCACCTTTGGAATCGTCGCGCCGGTGCTTTCGGTGGTCATTTCTGTTTTCATGCTCGGCCTTTGCATTGGGGCGTGGGCCGGTGGGAGATCGATCGCGTGGCTGGCCAATAAGACTCGCTCCAGCGCCATCGTGTTTTACATGTCGACCGAACTAATGATCGGGATGAGTGCATTCGCGGTCCCGCTCTTGTTTGGGGTAAGTGAAAAGATGCTGCTTGTGGCAGGAGAGATGGACTCCTTTCGCTATCTGGTGCTTTCCGCTGTGTTACTCAGCGTTTCTATCTTGCCCTGGTGCGTGTGCATGGGCGCGACCTTCCCTTTCATGATGGCTTACGTCCGCGAACAGGACCAGGGAAACAGTGAAAGCTTCAGCTTTCTCTACGTTGCGAATGTTCTCGGCGCGATGATCGGCACGCTGGTGACGGCTTTCGTGTTAGTCGAGCTATTTGGATTTAGCCAAACCCTCGCGATTGCCGCTGTGGGCAACTTTAGCATAGCGCTGATTAGCGGTTGTCTCGCTCGAACTGCAGGCAAGCCCTGTCGCGCTACCACCGCGCAGCCCGAATCTTCGGCATCTGCGGTCCAGCCAATCCAAAACCATCCGCGCGTACCGCTCGGGAGATGGATTCTTTTCTCAACCGGGTTTGCATCCATGGCGATGGAGGTTGTTTGGAGCCGTGCTTTCACCCCGGTGCTAAGAACGCAGGTCTACTCTTTTGCTCTAATTGTGTTCGCCTACTTGGGCGCGACGTTTCTTGGCTCTCTGCTTTATCGCCGCGGCATCCGGACTAATTCTTTGTGGAATGTGGCCAAATTGATGCCGATCGCAGCCGTGGCGGCTTTTCTTCCGATTATTGTCAACGATCTGCCGTTTCTTAAGGGGATCGGAAAAGTCTCGGGTTACTTAAGCTCGGCATTACTGATATTGAGCATCACTCCTCTTTGCGCCGCGCTCGGTTACTTAACTCCCAGCCTGATCGACCAGGACGGGAAGGGTGACCCGGCCCAGACAGGAAATGCTTACGCGCTCAACGTTCTTGGTTGCATCCTGGGCCCGCTAGTTGCGTCGTATATATTGTTACCTTGCCTCGGGGAACACTACGCATTGATTTTTCTCGGCCTGCCTTTTCTCGCCTTTTACCTGATCACATCAAACGCGCTCCCCAGCGGAGCTAGAACAGCAACCGCTGTCCTGGCCATTCTTGCGTTGGCTTGGTCGCTGGTTGGACCGAAGGATCTGGCGGCTTGCATGACCCAGATTGGTTGTCCAATCGAAACGCGGCGTGACTATGCCGCGTCGGTGATTGCTGCTGGCGTGAATCGCCACAAACAGCTGTTTGTGAATGGAATTGGGGTGACAGAGTTAACACCGGAAACAAAATTCATGTCTCATCTCCCGCTCGCTTTCCATGTCGGCAAGCCGCAATCCGCTCTGATCATCTGTTTCGGAATGGGCACAAGTTTCCGCTCGGCCCTAAGCTGGGATGTAGACACAATCGCAGTCGAATTGGTCCCAAGCGTCAAAGAATCGTTTGGCTTCTTCCATAGTGACGCCGCGCAATTGGAAGCAAATCCAAGAGGTCATATCATCGTCGACGATGGTCGTCGTTACCTGAAGCGAACATCAAGAATGTTCGATGTAGTTGTGACAGATCCTCCTCCGCCGGTTGAAGCGGCTGGGTCCAGCTTGCTTTATTCAGAAGAATTCTACGCCCTAGTCAAACAGCACCTGAACTCAAACGGGATCGTTCAGGTTTGGTTTCCGGGTGGCGAAATGAAGACCACCCAAGCCGTCCTCCGTTCGCTCCAAGAATCGTTTCCCTACGTCAAATGTTTCCGCGGAATCAATGGGCGCGGCGCGCACATGCTCGCTTCAATGCAGCCGTTTCAAAAACTCACGACCGCACAGGTCGCTTCCGCCATGCCTGCGACTGCAGCGCGCGATCTCTTGGAATGGAGCGGATCGTCGAATCTGGTGGGCTATCTCGATGAGGTTCTGGCCAGGCGGATTTCTACAGGCCCGCTGTTGAACAGTGACCCTTCGATTCGAGTGACGGACGATCAACCATACAACGAGTATTTCTTTCTCCGCCGTTCAAGATTGTTTAGTCCGCTTTCCTTTGCTCGAAGGATTTCCTCAAACCCATAACGCCGGCCATTTCGGAACAACTCGACGGCTGTTAGCGCGTGACTGGCTCGGTGTCTTCGGTCGTCTCCGCCATCACTTCGTCGGTTTGGGTGACGCGGACGACTTCTTCGATGGTCGTGCGACCTTGCGCAACTCGACGCCAGCCGTCCTGTCGGAGCGTCACCATTCCTTCGGAAGTGGCAGACTGCTTCAATTCGCTGCCGTCGCTCTTCTTCATGATCATTTTCCGCAACGGCTCAGTAACCACACAGACTTCATAAATCGCGGCGCGTCCCTGATAACCGGTATGCCGGCAATTCTCACAGCCTTTGCCGCGTGAGAATTTGGTGCCAAGCTCCTTCACGGGAAATCCGATCTCGGCCAGATAATCGCTCGGATATTCAACCAGCTCGGCGCACTCCGGGCAGATCGTGCGAACCAGGCGCTGGGCAATGAACGATTTCACCACCGACGCGAGCAAGAACGGCTCCACATCCATGTCGAGCAATCGAGTGATTCCGCCCACGGCATCGTTCGTGTGAAGTGTGCTGAAGACAAGGTGGCCGGTCATGGCCGCGCGAATCGCAATGTCCGCGGTCTCGATGTCGCGAATTTCGCCGACCATCACCACGTTCGGGTCCTGTCGCAGAATATGGCGCAGGCCGCGCGCAAACGTGAAATTGATTTCCGGTTTCACGTCCATTTGCAGAACGCCCGGCAACTTGTATTCGACCGGCTCCTCGATCGTAATGATTCGCCGCTGGACCGAATTGATCGTGCTCAGAAAGCAATACAACGACGTCGATTTTCCACAGCCGGTCGGGCCGGTGAGAAGGATGATTCCATTTGGCTGCGCCAGCAGATGCCGGATCGTTTTTTCTTGTTTCTTGCTCAGATCGAGCCGCTCGAACCCAAACTGCTGTCCGCCACGGCTGAGCAACCGCAAGCTGATCGACTCGCCGTTCACGGTCGGAATCGTCGAAACGCGGACGTCGATCTCCTGATTGTTCGCCTGCAAATTCATCCGGCCGTCCTGTGGGAGGCGCCGCTCGGCAATATCCATTTGCGACATCACTTTCAATCGCGAGATGATGGCCGAATGGAGCAAGCGCAGCTGCGGCGGCACCGCAACTTCGTGCAGAATGCCGTCGATCCGATAGCGGATCCGAATGTCGTTCTCGAGCGGCTCGACGTGAATGTCGGTCGCACGTTCCACAATTGCTTCGCGGATGATCTGGTTGACGAACTTGACTACCGACGCTTCCGGGTCGTCCGCGCTGATGTCCGTGGCGGTTTCGCCTTCCTGCAAAATCTCGAAATCACGTTTGCTCTTGAGAATTTCGTCGAACGTTTCCGCACCGACACCGTAAAGGGATTTCATGGCGCGAAGCAGCTGTGCTCGCGGCACCAGCACCCATTCGGCCGGCTTTTTCAAAAGTTGACCCGCCAGCTGCCGACCTAACGAGTTGAACAGATCATAGGTCGCAAGCACGACCGAGCTCTCCTTTAATTCGATCGGCAGAATGTGATGCTGGAAAACAAAACGGCTCGGTAAGATCGATAATGTGTCCCGATTGATGGTCTTGGGATCGATCGACGTTACTGGGACGCGGAAAAAATTGCCGATCACGCTGAGAAAACGTTGCTCGTCAACTTTTCCGGAATCGAGCACCTGCGCCGTCCACGAACCGCCGTTCATGTTCTGGGCGAGTTCCATCGCTTCTTCGCGCGAAGGCACGCCACTCGCGAGCAAAAGCTCAACCACGGACTGGCTGGCAGTCTGATTCACCGGCTCTATTCTACGCTAAATCCCTGAAAAAGCAGCAACCGTCCGCGATTCAGCGAAAGGCGGTCACGCTACGGCAAGTGCAGCACCCGCCGCACCGGAACCGTCAGCTGGCCGTTGATGCGTTGGGAGTAATTCTTCTGCAATCGTGCGATCGCTTCACTCACTTCGAACGAGAAAACGCCGTCGATCGGACCGCAATAGTAGCCAAGTCGCTTCAAATCGCGCTGCAACGCGCCAACGTATGCAGGTTGCTTGAGCAACTCCGCTTGTCCTTGGAACCAGTACAACGGGCGCCATCCGTGCCGCTCCGCAAATTCAGGGTCGTAAATCACCGTTCGGCTTTGATGCAGAAAGTCGAGGTCGTCACGCGGCGCCAGAACATCAGAGTGATGAAAGAACGGTGTATACGGCGGATCGTAAATAAAGGTCTCAAAGAATTGCGCGCTGGCAGTCTTCAGTCCGGCGAACAGCAGGATCAGGATGAGCTTTTTCATAAGCGACTAGTGAGCTTTGGTCGTTTCTTTTCCGAAAGGAAGATCTGGCGGCGGTAGTTGTTTGTCGAGCTGCTTCTCCTCCATTTCGCGCGGCGGGCAGTCCGGGCAATAACCCTGATCGATCTCCGGCCCGAAATGGGTGTGGTCCTCCGCTTTTTCACGGAACCGCATGAGATCAAGTTTCGTCAGCGTCACTTCCGGGCACATCAAAATAATTAGTTCGCTGCGCATGCGTGTATAGGTCGTGCTGCGAAACGCCGCCCCAAGGTACGGAATTTTGTCCAACACCGGAATGCCTCCATAGGTCTTTTGCTTGTTGTCCTGGATCAGCCCGCCAAGAACGATTGTCGATCCGTTCGCTGCCGTGACGTTGGTCCGAATGTAACGCGTCGCAATCGTCGGAACTGTGTTCCCGCCGATGCTCACGTTTCCGCCGGCCACGAGGCTGTCGATCTTTTGCAAGATGTCGAGAGACACTTCCTTTTCCGAATTGATCAACGGAACGACTTCAAGTTGGAGGGCGACTTTCTTGTATTCGATATTGGATGCGACCGCAGCGGTGTTGTTCGTTGTCGTTGGCACGACGTTGCTCAAAGTATTGACGGGTATCGGAACTTCCTGACCGGAAGCAATGATCGCTTTTTTGTTGTTACTGGTGAAAACCATCGGCCGCGAAACAACCTTGAATTTTCCTGTCGACTCAAGCGCGTGCACGATCGTCGCCAGATAATTTCCTGCCGCAATAAAAACATTCGTGCCGCTGGTGACCTGAGCGAGAGCAGTGCCGAAGTTCACTAGGCCCGCCGGGTCCATCACGCTCGGCAACGCGGCTGCGCTTGCAGAAGGAGCGGCCGTTGGGTTCGGAATCGGCACAGTGGTATTTCTTGAGATGCCAACAACTTTCCGGTCGTACTTTGCAAACCAATCGACGCCGAGCTCTTCGTCGTTGTTCAGAGTCAATTCGCCGATCACCGTGCTGAGTGCTACCTGCGGCGCTTTCACGTCCAGCTCGTCCAAAACCTTTTGGACTTTGACCACGACTTCCTGATTACCCAGCGTCACGATCGTGTTCGCGCGCGGGTCAGCGATGATCTTGGCGTTGCCGACTACGACTGCTTTCGGCGTCGTGTCCACCGCCTGGGTCTGAAGTTCTTCCGAGACATTCAGCGTGCTGCCGCTCGATCCTCCGTACCCGCTGGTCGATGGCGATGTTGTTGCAGCGCCGCCTGCGGCAGCCGTTGTGGTCCGACGCTGCGGAGCTGGTGTTGCGCCCGGCGCTGCCGGAGCGCCCTCGGCTCCACCGGCCTGACCCGGTTCGCTCAATGCCTGAACGATAACCGGCAAGACGTCGTTCGCGGAAATGTATTTAAGAGCGCGCGTAACCGGTTTGGCGAATTCAACGTTCGCGTCGAACTCCGCGATCAACTTGCGAACAAACGGCATGTTGACCGGACGCGTGATGACGTGAATGCGATTCGTGCGCACGTCGGCCTCCAACTTGATCTTTCCGACGACTACCGATTCTTCTGTTAACGCGGTCAAACCGGCGAGCTCGCTTGTTTCTGCGCCGGCCACTTGTGGTGGCACATTAGGACCGCCGACCTGTCTGACACCGCCACGATATCCAGGCTGGCCGGGTTGACCTGTTTTCTCTGTCTTTTCGAAGACGTCCTTGAGCATATCCACCACTTTGCTGGCGTCGGCGCGCTCCAGTTTGATAAACTCGCTCACCACCTCGGCCGGCGGTACGTCTACCTGGTCGATAATCTTTGCCAGGGTGCGAATCACGCTGGAATTTTCCGTCACCAAAATCGCGCCGGCCTTCGGCAACGCGAGAAACGACGTGTAAGGCTGAGGCGGCGAAAGATATTGGCCGAGTGCTTGAAGCAACTCCTGCGGGTCGGCGTAACGCAGCTTGAACAAATAGCTAATGACGTGATCGCCAGGTGGAATCTCGCTTTCATCGGAAATAATTGGCACGCCGGTGGTGCGGGGGTTTTTTCCGGTGCCGATCACTTTGACAATGTCGCCCTCCGCCGGGACGAGCGCGTAACCGTTTAGCAGCAAACTGATCTCGATGATTTTGATCGCTTCGTCCCGGGGCACGTCCTTACTCAGGAAAATGTTCACCTTGCCGGTGACGAAGTTATCCATGATCAGCTTCTTGCCCGTGAGCGATTCATAAAACCGCAACACGTCGGCCACGTCGCTGTTAGGAAATTGCAACTTCACGGGGGTTTGCTGCGCGCCGGGCAAAGGGTTCCTGACCGGAATTTGCGGCGGGTTTGCCACCATTTGGGGAACCGACGGCTCTGGTCGACCCGGTTGTCCAGCGCCTGCAATAGGCGGATTCCCCTGTATTTGCGCAACTAGCGCCGGTGGTTCGGCAGAATCATCATCATCGTCCGTTTCGTCACCGTCCTTGGTCGCGTCGACTGCCGGCGGTTGGTAACCCTTGGGCGCCGGAATGGTTTTGACAGGAGAATGCGTGACCGGCGCGACTTGCGCGAAGTTCAAGCTCGCCGCGAAGGCGGCCAGCAACAGAAACCCCAGGAATCGACGCACAACGTGAAGGTTGAGGGAGCGATGCTACCAGATGCCGGAGGGCGGGTCAATTTGCTTCCGCATCGCTCAATCTGAGGCCCTGTAGGGCGGGCGCATCGCCTCGCAATCGGGTGCCGGCAAGCGGAGCACTTGCCCTACAAATCCGGAGGACGACATCGAATCTTGACGCACGAGCCCCAATTCGCTTTGCTCTCTCAACGGGTCCCCAACCTATGAAAACGTCACTTCGACT
>CAZFZG010000010.1:0-1261 GCA_964523205.1 uncultured Chthoniobacteraceae bacterium
TCCCCACCAACTCAGAAACAACCCTGAGAACTTGGTGGCGCTGTCATTCTTACATTTTCCCAAGTTTCATCGCGTGCCTGATCGTTTGGTGTTGGTTTGTAACGTGGGGAGATGGGAGATTTTTCCAAGAGGAAGATTTCTGCGGCTTCTACGACGCTTACGCCCGCTCGATGCTTCACGGGCATTTCGACGTGCCGCGATCCGCGATTGGCGTTGAGGCCTTCACATTCGAGGGCAAAGCCTACGGCTACTTCGGTATCGCGCCGGCGCTGTTGCGAGTTCCGCTGGTTCTAATTTTTCCGAACATGGACGGCTTGTGGAGCCGTCTGATGCTTCTGCTCGCTGCCACGATCAGTTTGATCTGCGGCTACACTTTGTTGCGAATGTTCCGCGACACTGCGCGCGAACCCACGCCACCCGAGCGCATGCTGCATTCGATATTTGTTGTTACTGCCGGAATCGGGTCGACGACAATCTTTCTGGTTGGCCGGTCTTATACTTATCATGAAGCACTGGCTTGGAGTGGAGCATTCGCCCTTCTTTTTGCCTGGGCGATCGCGCGCTACTTACAGCAAGCGCGCACGAAATTTCTGTTACTCGCCGCAGGATTTTCGTTCATGTCGTTTCATAGCCGCGCCACAACTGGCACAGGCGCACTCCTCGCCATTTCCATTGTGGCCGCGATTCTAACTGTGCGCGCGCTTTGGCAACCAGGGTGCGCAGGAACAATTCTCGGATTTGGCAAAGTCACGCGGCCTGGGAGACACGCGGTCATCGCGGCGACGGCGGTCGCCATCACCATAGCTGTCCACGTTGGCGTTAATTACGCCAAGTTCCGAACCTTGGATGTGCTGCCTCTGCGCTATTACGACTTCTATAATGAATTCCCCGTCCGGATGCGAATCACCGCGGGAAAACAAATTCACCTGCGAAATATTCCGACGGCTGTCGCCACCTATTTTGGATTACATGGTTTCAGGGTGAAGGAAACATTCCCCTGGTTTTATCCCGAAGAGGAAGAAACGGTCATTGGCTGGCCGCGCAATGACGTGATCGAACCGTTTTCGAGTGTGCCGGTCAGCATGCCGGCGCTGGCGTTTCTCGCGGTAATTGGAACCGCAGCGCTCAGTTCCGGTGCGGAGGAGACTTTAAGGCGCGCTCGTCTGCCAGCCGCGACTCTCTTTGTGGGCGGCGCTATCGTCCTAGCCACCGTGGGAATTACCGAGCGATACCTCCACGACTTTTATCCGGCGTTGGTCAT
>CAZFZG010000010.1:1361-5246 GCA_964523205.1 uncultured Chthoniobacteraceae bacterium
CGAATGTCGGCACGAGCACAACTTCGTTGGCGATGTAGAAGTTGGCGTAGCTCGCGGGGAGGCGCATCCCATCGCGCCCAATCTTTTTCGGCATCGGCAACATCTCGATGTCGATCATGCGCCCACCGACTTTCATTTTGCGCAAGCGAGCAAGGTTTTCCTGTAGCGGTTTGTAATTTGCGTCCTCCGAGTTCTCTTCGACTACAGTCACGACTTTGTCTTCCGACACAAAGCGCGCGAGATCGTCGATGTGACCATCGGTATCATCGCCTTCAATTCCGTCGCCCAGCCAGAGAATCTCCTTAGCGCCAAGAAAATCGCGCAGGCGGTTTTCGATTTCCCTGCGCGATAGATTTGGATTTCGATTCTTATTTAGAAGACATGATTCACTGGTAAGCAGCGCGCCTGCGCCGTTCACATCGATCGAACCGCCTTCCAAAATCATTCGCGGATAGAAAACCGGAACTTTCAGAAGCTCCGCGACACGGGTAGGCACAACTTCGTCGACATCGAATGGCGGATATTTGTTTCCCCAGGCGTTGTAATCCCAATCGACGATCGCCAGTTTTGGATCGACATCCCGAGTCAAAAAAATCGGGCCGTGATCGCGGCACCACGGCTCGTTAGTCGGGATCTCATAATAAGTGATACATTCTTGATGCGGCAACGAGTCGAGCACCGCGCGCGCTTCAGCTTCGTGCGCGCCGTTGATGACGTTAATGCAAACGGCTTCGCTCTCCGTCAACACGCCGACCATCTCGCGCAGCGTCGGCAGCACCCGATCGAAGGAATCGGGAAAACTGATTCCCTCGCGCCGGGGCCACGCAAGCCAGGTTGCGGCATGGGGTTCCCACTCGGCCGGCATCCTGTAGCCAAGTTGGGCAGGAGTTTGCTGCGTAGACATCGAAGCGAACGTTTAACGCTCAATGCTCAACATTCAACGGCTCCCGAAAAGCATCCGCTTCGACGAACCGCTCGATTCACTATAGGAGGCGCTGTTAGCGTCTCCCTAACATCAGGAAGCAAGCTGCTTCCCCTACAGATTCATGCGGGCGTACCCGGTTTATAAAGCGCGCCAACAATCAACCCCGCAATACTAAATTCAAGAATCCCGCCAACACACCACCCGAGTAGAATCGTCGTCGTCAGCGGTTCGACTGCGTAGCGAATGAGATTCCCGCCGCAGAGAAACAAGCCGAGAAGAAGTCCGTAGCGGAATCCACCGCCAACGCCGCCGCCGCTGCCAAAGCCGCGGACGAAGATCAACGTGAAGAAGAAAGCAATCACGGCCTGACCGAGGAGCAGGATTGGAAAGTTCGCTTTAAACTCCGCTTCCGGCCGGAACAACGCAGGCACTTCCAGGTGGGCCCCGTGCATCAGCTTCGCGTACCAGAGGAAGCCGAAGACAAAGATGAAAACGAACGTTGCGATGAAGGTGATGAAGAATTTTGTCCAGTTCATAGGTCTTAGGTTGTTAGCGCTACTAACCCCGAAACGCCCCGACTTCTCTTAATTGCGAAAATTGGACGGATTTGTCGATCCAAAAAACTCGGACGTCTGTTGCACCGGTCAGTCGCGCAATCCGGGAAGGTGAGCGTAACCGACGAACTGCGGCTGCAGCTTGCCGTTTCCATTCTTGTCCGGGCGCGGAATCGTAAAATCGAAGACGCTGACGCCGAAGCGTGATTCGCCCTGATAAACACGGCCATCGCTGGCCCCAACCATCACGCGCTTGCCGGTTTTCTTTTCGCGGCCAAGATAAATCATCGCGTGGGTAATCGGCGGGTCGCGATCGATCGAATAGGTACCGGTCCAAAAAAGCAAATCACCGGGCCGGAGATTTTCCAGCTCGAATGAATTGTCTCTGCGACTGATCACCGGCTCGAATGTTCCGACGCGACGGAGCCAGACATATTGCTGGCTCGAATCGCGCGGAACGTCGGCGAATTCGTTTTGTTTGAGCACATAATAAACGAAGCCCGAGCAATCCATGCCACCGCTCACGGGATCGTCCGATCCGTATTTGTAATCGAGATTTCGGGTAGTCAGTTCCAAAGCTACAGTCAGGAGCTTCTGCACTTTAAGCGGATAGTTTTCGAAGCCCTTGATCTCATTCGGCAACAAGGTGGCGTTGGGAGCACCGCGCCTTTTCTGGCCAGGCGAAGGCGAGGGTTCGGGCGTTGGCCAGGGTGAAGGAGTTTCACTTGGAGTTGCTAATGGCGTTTCGAACGGTTCGGGCGAAGGCGTCATCTTCTTCTTTCGATGCGGAGTAGGTGTCGGCGTCGGAGTTGGTGACGCCCTTTTCTTTCTCGGGCTGGGCGAAAGGGTTGGTGATGGAGTTGGCGATCCCTTCTCGCGGGCGGGTGATACTTTTGTCTTCGGTGTCGGCGAGGGCGTAGGGGTCTTCTTTTTCGCGGCTGTAGGTTTCTTTTTCTTGTGCGGCGTCGGCGTCGGCGTTGGCGTGGAGAAAATTCTCTTGAGCGTCTGACCGAGCGATGGCTCCGCCGCATCGTTCGCCGTGGCGGCAAACATCACGCAGGTCAGCAAGATAAGGATGCGCAAAAGCATGGATAACTCTTTGGACGCATAGTGTTAACGATTCCTTGAATCAGAATTCAATAATCATTCTAATCTGTGCCGCATGAGAACCATTCAGTTTGTCATTCTTCTTCCGCTAGTTGTCGATCTTGCGTCGGCGCAGATCGATCGGATTACGGGAAGAAATTTCGCGACGCGCTCGGAAGTGTTGGCTCGGCACGGAATGGTTTGCACCAGCGTGCCGGCAGCGACCCAGGTCGGGCTGGACATTTTGAAACGCGGGGGGAGCGCAGTTGACGCGGCCATTGCCGCGAACGCGACGCTGGGATTAATGGAGCCGGTTTCGAACGGAATCGGCGGCGATTTGTTCGCTATCGTTTACAGCGCGAAAGAAAACAAGCTTTACGGAATCAACGGCAGCGGACGTTCGCCGTTCGGTTTGAGCTACGAACAAATGAAGGCCGAGCTGGACAAATTGAATCGCAAAATGATTCCGCCGCGCGGAATGTTGCCAATCAGCGTGCCGGGAACGGTGGATGCCTGGGCGGAGCTGCACAAAAAATTTGGGAAATTGAAATTCGCCGATGATCTCGCGCCGGCGATCCGTTACGCCGAGGAAGGTTTTCCGGTTACCGAGCTGATCGCGTTTTACTGGCATTTCGGACCTGAGCTTTACAAAGGTTTGCCCGGCGGCTTCACCGAGACCTACACGATCAACGGACGCACGCCGGCGAAGGGCGACATTTTCAAAAATCCGGCGCTGGCGAAAACGCTCCGACTCATCGGCGAAAAAGGACGCGACGCTTTCTACAACGGCGAGATCGGGGACAAGATCGACCAGTTCATGCGCGAGAACGGCGGCTTTTTGCGCAAAGAAGATTTGAAAAAACATTCAAGCACGTGGGTCGAACCCGTGTCGGCGAATTACCGCGGCTACGATGTTTTTGAGCTGCCGCCCAATGGGCAGGGAATTGCAACGTTGCAAATCCTCAACATTCTCGAGGGTTTCGATCTCGCCAAGATGGGGCGCAATTCGCCGGAGACGCTGCACACGATGATTGAAGCGAAGAAAATTGTCTGGGCGGATCGCGCGAAGTATTACGCCGACCCGGCGTTCGCGAAAATTCCCCTAACGAAGCTGCTCTCGAGGGAATACGCGGCCGAGCGGCGCAAATTAATCGACCCAGCCCACGCCGCGAAGACTGTCACTGCGGGAAAGATCGACGATGGCGACACGATTTACATGTGCACGGCGGATAACGAAGGGAACATGGTCTCGCTGATTCAAAGCAATTATCGCGGGATGGGGAGCGGCATCGTGGTGCCGGGACTCGGGTTTATGTTTCA
>CAZFZG010000010.1:5346-11588 GCA_964523205.1 uncultured Chthoniobacteraceae bacterium
TACGGTGGATACCAGGCGATCAAAGTTGAAATGCACGATGGCCAGCGCGTTTACGTCGGCGCGAGCGAATCGCGCAAGGACGGTCAAGCCGCCGGTTACTAACCGTTTAGTCTTTCGCGGATCTAACCTCGGTCAGTTTTTGTTGGGCGCGTTCGACATCTTTTTTTCGCGCGCTGCCGAGAGCGAGAAGTTTTTCCTGACGATGAACGTTGGCTTCGGCCGCGGCAATGTCAGCCTGCTCGCGGTGCGCAGCGGCGGTGTGCGCCGCTTGGATTGCCAGTGCGAGATTGTTTTCGATAGGAGTAACGTCGGTCTTCGCGATTTGGCCAGCGCTCAATTGTGTATCCTTTTCCAGCATTTTTTCTTTCGCTGCGACTAAACGGGCGTTGGCAAGATCGAACTCGAGATGAACAATCCGGAGCCGGCGCTGCTCGACTTCAACTTTCGATAACGCGCCGATTTTCAAGAGGCGGTCGAGGCCTGCGGTATTTCTCTTGGCGCGCTCGAGTTCCTTCTCGAGTTTGGCAAGGTCGACATCACGCGCGGCCGTCACTTTGCCATCGGGCAATGGCTCGTCGCCACGGTTTGGAATCAGCAATGGCGGCTCAATTTCGAATGAATCCGGTTCGTTCGGCGATCGTTGCGCGAACAGAGTTGCTGCCAAAATCCCAAGAAGAAGGGCGGCTCCGCGCAGCATGAAGAGACAATATCAGCTCTCTCTTAAAGTGGCGAAATCTTAGTGACAGGCGTGGACGAGTCCGGTGCTCAACCAAGTGAGGCCACCGGCGAGGCCGCCCAGTCCGCCAGGAAGACCGCTTCCGGGAACGCCGACCCCCTGCGAGGCCACCGGCACCGCCAAAAGGCGTAGAAAATTGCAGGCCATCCCTACTTTTTGCTTTTCAAACACCGATCTTGTGGCATAGGACACGCTCCAAAACCGCCCCGTGTTTTCCTTGAGCCCGAAAATCGCAGTTAGCGCGGCTGTCCTGGCCGCAATTACATCGTCCGCGTTCGCGAATCCTTTTCCCAGTTCCGGTCCAACGGTCCCCGGGAATCGCGCGCGGCTTCGCTTTGGTAAGGCGGCCGCTCCTGCAAATGCGCCACTGGCAGTCAAACTGGCGATCTGGGCCGCGAATCAGCTCCACCGGAAACCGTATGTCTTCGGCGGCGGCCACAAATCTTTCATCGACCGCGGCTACGATTGCTCGGGAACAATTTCTTATGCGCTTGGCGGCGCAGGTTTGCTTAAGGCGCCAATTAACTCAACTGAATTCCGTAGCTACGGCGAACGCGGTCGCGGCAAATGGATTACGATTTATGCGCGCAACGGTCACACTTACGCCATCATCGCCGGCTTGCGGCTGGACACGACGCCGTATCTAACGGCGCATGATAAATGGGCGCCGGCTTGGCAGGCCAATGAGCGAGTCCCTGCCAGTGGATTCGAAGCGCGACATCCGGTCGGCTTGTAATTTTCCCGCCTCGCGGCAAGCTCGATCATCGCAAGACCGACATCCGCTAATTTTGGATTCAGCGACCGAGAACTGCGCAGATTACGAGCGCTGAAAACGCCTGTCGGCGTGCAGCGTTTCCTGGACGAAATCCCTTACAATCTTGGTTACACTGCGCGATCGCCGAAGCGCGTTTTGCACGAATGCACCGCGTCTTGTCTGGAAGGTGGAATCTTCGCCGCGGCGGCATTGCGAATTCTCGGCTTTCCTCCCTTGATTTTTGATCTCGAAGCAAAACAAGACACCGATCACGTCGTCGCGATTTTCAAAGTGCGAGGACACTGGGGGGCGGTAGCCAAATCGAATTTTTCTGGCTGCCGGTATCGCGAGCCGGTTTATCAGACGTTGCGTGAACTGGCGATGAGCTACTTCAATATTTATTTTAATCTCCGGTTTGAACGAACGCTGCGACGGTACTCGCGACCGGTTAATCTCGCGCGTTTCGATCGATTGAATTGGATGACGACAGACAAGCCGATCTGGTTCATAGCCGAACACCTTTGCGAGATCCCGCACATTCGATTGCTCGCGCCCGCGATGGAAAAAAATCTGACTCGGTTGGATTCCCGCTCAGTGAAAGGCGAAATGGTCGGTCACCGCAAAAAATTGCAGCGATAGTCACACCGAACAGACCCGCTTCGCGCTCGCATCGGCTTCCAGTTCAAGCGGCGCATTGGGATAGCCGACCGTCGCGCACTGTGAAATGTAGGTTCGAAGAAACGGCAGAATGCCGCCGAGTCGTTGATATTGGGCCGTGTGGGCGAGCTCATGCGCGATGAGGCTGCGATCCCGCCAGGAATCGGCGCGAACAAAAATTGCATCGTCGAGGGCCAACCCGCGCGGTGCCACTGGCAAGAATTTCATCGAAACCGCAGCCGCCCTGAGCATCGGATGCGCTGGAACTGGAATTGTCTCGACCCGAAGCAAGCGGATGCGCTCGGGATTTTGAACGCCTACTGCCCTGGCGTCACTCAATTCAGTTTCGGAAAGAGGCACCCCTCCGCACAAGGCGCGCTGGCGTTGTTCGGTCACCCACTGCGCCGCCAGGGGAAGAAGCTCTTCCAGTTCTTCGAGCGTTGCTTGCCCATCCACGCTTGGTTGAAGAGCAAAAATCCAGCCGCACAATGCCAAAAATCACCGTGCGAGTGGAAATCGGTGGCGTCGCGCTGACCGCGTCCAACGCTGGCGATTACGGTCCGTAAGGCGACCAGAAACCGGTTCCGGCTACGTCAGACAAAACAGCGAGGTCAGACGTAGGAACCTGCGGAATTTGATCCACTGTTTGAGTGCCGTAGGCGCTGCCGAGCAGACTGTTACCGGTATTATAAAGAATGGAGCCTTTCTTTACGTAGTTGGTCCAATCGGCGATGCCAACGACATCTCCGGTCCTGCGGTTCGTTTCGATCGCGTACTGATCCACCGCGGAATCGATCATTCGCAGGTCGTTCAATGTTCTGGACGCCTGGGAGCGTTTGCGAGCGCGTAAAAAGCCTGGAACAGCAATCGCCGCCAGCAGCGCAATGATGGCGACCACAATCATTATCTCGACGAGGGTGAAAGCATTTCGCGCTTTGGCGACGGATCGATTCATATGTATAAGGAAGGAGAGTTAGCAGCCGTCATACCAATGTATCGATCGTCGATATTCTGCCCGGTCACGCCTGACTCAACCAGTCATGATTCCCTTACATTCTGACGAGTACAAGGTCCTAGCAGAGCTGCGTTACCTCGGGCGTAAGTTCCTGCGGTTTAGCAAGGATTTTCTCCGTGCCAAAGCCAATCTTAATCCGGAACAATATGAAGCGCTGCTCGCTATCAAAGCCTGGGGCGCAGCGGAAAAGGTGACAATCGCGCAACTAAGTGAGCGCCTTCAGGTCAAGCATCATTCCGCGGTCAACATTGTCGATCGTTTAGTTGAACGAAAGTTGATCTCACGCAAAGCGGGCCAAGACGATCGGCGTGAGCGCCGCCTCGAGCTTACCAACAAAGGCGAAAAGCTTATCGAGCAATTGGCCAGTGTGCATCACAAAGAACTTTCCAAGCGAAGTCAGGAGATGATCAAGGCGCTGCGGCGGCTGAACAAATGAGCGTGCAAGTTTATGGGTGCAATCACGTCGCGATCGAGGTCGACGACATCGAGAAGGCGGTCTCGTTTTACAAAGACGTCTTTAATCTCGAGCAGTTGAACGAGGGTGAGGGCGACGCATTCTTCAAGCTCGGCGAACACCAGTTCCTGGCCATCTTCGAAGTTGAAAAAACGCAACCGGCCAATGTGCGCCATTTTGGAATCATGGTGCGTGACCAGGAGCAGTTGGAAGAAGTCCGGCAAAAGCTGACGAAGAAATACAAGCTCAAACTCGAGCCGCCCTTTCGCTGCGACTTTCGCGACCCTTGGGGCAATCGGATCCAGGTCGTCGATCTTCACGATGAATCGTTGATTTGGCTTTTGCCGTATCGCGAAATGCAAAAGGCGGTCGTCGAATTCAAAACATGATCAAGACTTACGGACTGACGCACGTCGCGCTGGCGGTGAAGAATGCAAAGCGCTCGTTCGAGTTTTACGAAAAAGTCTTCGGGGTCGAAAAAGTTTACGACCAGGGCAGCTTCATTCAGGCCCAAACGCCGGGAGCGCGGGATGTTTTGGTGCTCGACGAAAAAGCAAAGCGCACTGGTAAACGCGGTGGGATCGAGCATTTCGGATTTCGTTTGCAGCGTCCCGAGGATATCGTTCTTGCCGCCGAGCTGGTGAAGAAAGCCGGCGGCAAAATCCTGGACAAGGGCGAATTCTGTCCCGGCGAACCGTATTTATATTGCTCCGATCTCGACGGTTACGTCGTGGAGATTTGGTACGAGTTGCCAACGCCGGTCGATCCGAAACCCTAATTAACTAAGCGTTTGCGCGTGAGCACGCCCGCGCTAGAGCTGCATTGTGATCTCCTTCGTCGTCCCGGCTTACAACGAAGAGCTGGAGCTCCCATCGACCATTGCCGCCATCCGCAGCGCGGGGACGGGCTACGCTTACGAAATTATCGTTGTCGATGATGCTTCGATTGATCAAACAGCCGAAGCAGTCAGGATAGCTGGCGCGCGATTGGTTTCGATCGATCGCCGGCAAATCGCGGCTGCGCGCAACGCCGGCGCCCGTGCAGCCCGCGGCCATGTTCTGTTCTTTGTCGATGCCGATACCCGAATCAATGAAAAGCATGTAAGCGGCGCCATGACAGCGCTCGAGGCCAGCTACGCGGGCGGTAGCGCTCGGGTGATGGTTGGCGGGGCGATTCCAATGTGGTCGCGGGTCTCCCTGAAACTTTTCTGCGCTGTTTACTTCCGATTGAATCTGGGCGCCGGCGCGTTTTTGTTCACGACAAGAGAGAATTTCGAGGCGGTCGGCGGCTTTGATGAGGGGCTTTTTGTTGGAGAGGAAGTTTATTTCAGTCGTTCGCTCCGCAAGCTTGGACGCTTTCGAGTCTTGTCAGAGCCTGTCGTGACTTCCGGACGGAAATTTCGAATGTATTCGGCGCGCGAAATTTTGGCCAACACATTCAGCGTGCTACTGCGTGGTCTGCGCGCCCGCTCGCGTGAAGGTCTTGAAATTTGGTATGATGGCAAGCGGGAGACAAGTCCGCCAATCCGACGGACTCGTCCTGCCGCGAGATCGACAACTACGCCATGACTGGTTCCCTCATCGCGATCGCAAATACACCGGGAGAGATTCGCCGCTGTTTTCCAATTATGCGCGAGCTGCGGACCCACATTACCGACGAGAAGGATTTCCTGGAACGGGTGCAACGACAGCGACGGCAGGGTTACTGGCTGGCTTTTCTCGAATCGGAAGGCGAAGTCCGCGCCGTTGCCGGTTGTCGATTCCTTGAATCTCTTTTCTCCGGCAAAAATCTTTACGTGGACGATCTGGTCACGCACAACAGGGATCGCTCGCGCGGTTTCGGCGCTGAATTACTGGATTGGCTCATGGAAGAGGCGCGCGAAAACGGCTGCGAGAGTCTAGAACTCGATTCAGGCGTACAACGGTTCGATGCGCACCGCTTCTATTTTACCAAACGAATGAACATTTCGTCGTATCATTTTCGGATTAAGATCGAACCTGAGGCCTGAATCATGAAAAACAAAAACCCGTGGATCCAAATTTGCCCCGGCATTAAGCGTCAAACTCTCGGCAGTGGAAAAACGATGTATCAAATGCTGGCTACGCTGGAGGCCGGCAGCAAAATGCCGGCCCACCAGCATCCGCAGGAACAGATCGTCCACGTTGTGTCCGGTCGAATGAACCTGATTGTCGATGGAACGCCGCACCAGCTGAAGGCGGGCGACTCATTCTATCTGGCGAGCAACATTCCCCACGGAGTTGAGACCATCGACGAAACCCGAGTGGTCGACACTTTCAGCCCGCCGCGGGATGAATATTTGGCGATCGACCAGGCGAATCGGCAAGGCAAGTGATGCCAAAGCCTACATAAGAAAAGGATCGCTTTGGGACCATCAGGGCAGTTAGCATTCGCCCATGTTACACATCATTTGGTCGATCATTGTCGGTTTCATTGTCGGCTTGTGCGCGCGCGCGATCCTGCCCGGAGTGCAACACCTCGGGTTTATCATGACCACGGTGCTCGGCATCGTCGGATCCGTTGTGGGTGGGTTGATTGGGCGAATCTTTTCCAAGCCAGCCCCCGGATCCGCCTTCCATCCCGCAGGGTTCATCATGTCGGTGATCTG
>CAZFZG010000010.1:11688-28326 GCA_964523205.1 uncultured Chthoniobacteraceae bacterium
CGGCCTTGCGAAGGCGCGTTCTTGGTCTAGAATAGGCGCTTTCGAAATGGCTGAGAACACGGAAACGCTGGATATCAAGCAGTTCCAGTTGCACGGGAAGGACACCGGCAGCGCGGATGTGCAAATCGCGCTGTTGACGCGTCGGATCGGGCAACTGACCGAACACTTGAAAAGCCACGCCAAAGACCACTCTTCGCGCCGCGGACTGCTCAAAATGGTGGCCCAACGCCGAAGTCTGCTCGATTACCTGAGCCGGTCCCAAGCCGAACGCTACAAGAAGCTGATCGACAAACTGAATCTGCGGAAATAACCGCCAGATTTTGATGTCGATGCGCGTCCAGTTTTCAGTGCGACGCCGATTCGAAAGTTAGATAAACGCGACAACCAGGTCGCTAGGCACCTTGGATTTTAGGTTTTAGTTTCGCGTCCGGCAGCGGCCGGACAACGGGTTTAAAACCTACAGTCAGGGTGACCGACCTGGAACTCGCACAATCCAGGAAAATAATATGCAACAGAAGGTCACAGCCCAAGTTGGGGCCAATCAAATATCAATCGAGACCGGCAAAATTGCCAAGCTCGCCGACGGCGCGGTCATCGTTTCATGCGGCGACACCATGGTCTTGGTAAGCGCGGTTTCGGCCGCGGCCATCAAGGAAGGGCAGGATTTCTTTCCGCTCACGGTCGATTACCGGGAAAAAGCGGCCGCTGCCGGAAAGTTCCCGGGCGGCTATTTCAAACGCGAAGGTCGTCCGACCGAAAAGGAAACGCTTACCTCGCGGATGATCGATCGGCCGCTGCGGCCACTGTTTCCGCAGGGGTATTTTTACGACACCCAGATCATTTCGATCCTCCTCAGCGCTGACGGTGAAAATGATCCCGACATTCTTGCTATCAACGGCGCGTCGGCAGCGCTTGGCGTTTCCGACATCCCGTTTGCCGGGCCGATCGGCGCCGTTCGAGTCGGTCGCATGAACGGTCAGTTGGTGGCGAACCCAACTCACACCGAGCGGACCAAGAGCGATCTCGATTTGGTTTACGTCGGCACCGAAAACGACGTGATCATGATTGAAGGCACCGCTAAGGAATTACCAGAAGCGGAGTTCGTTAAAGCCCTCGAGTTCGCGCATGGTCACACGCGCGAAATGATTCGGATTCAAAAAGAGCTCGCATCGCAAATCGGCAAGCTGAAGCGCGAGATGCCCCTCCTCACGGTGAAGCCCGATCTGCTCGAAATAGCCTACCAAGTTGCGGGTGATCGGATCGAAGGCGCGCTCTACACCACGGGTAAAGTCGCCCGAGCGAAAGCGGTCGAAGCCCTGCGCGAAGAAGTGAAGAACGCTATCCTGGAAAAATATTCGGAAACCGACGCCTTCTCGATCGCACAGGCATTCGATTACGTCCAGAAGCGCGCGTTTCGCGCCAGCATTCTGGACAAGAAGAAACGCGTGGACGGTCGCGGCTATCAGGACCTACGGCAGATCAGCTGCGAAGTCGGAGTCCTTCCCCGCGCGCATGGCTCTGCCATTTTCCAGCGGGGCGAAACGCAAGCGCTCGCTTTGGCAACACTCGCTCCGATAGAAGAAGCGCAAATGATCGACGCTTACGGCGGTGGTGAGCAATCGAAGCGTTTCATCCTTCATTACAACTTCCCGCCATTCAGTGTTGGCGAAACCGGGCGAACCGGCGCGCCCGGACGCCGTGAGATCGGTCACGGCGCGTTGGCAGAGCGTTCGCTGGAACCGCTCGTCCCGAGTGAAGAGGAATTTCGTTATGCAATTCGCGTCTCGAGCGAAATCATGGAATCGAATGGATCGACATCCATGGCGAGCGTGTGCGGTGGAATGCTGGCGTTGATGGACGCGGGCGTTCCCATGAAAGGAACAGTGGCTGGAATTTCTGTCGGCCTCGTCACCGAACACGGCGAAGATCGACAATTGAAACGTTACGAACTTCTGACCGACATCATCGGGAGCGAAGATCATTTTGGCGACATGGATTTCAAATTGTGCGGAACGGACAACGGTGTCACCGGTTTTCAGCTCGACCTGAAACTTCCCGGCGTCTCGCACCAAATCATGGCCGAAGCGATTCAACGCGCGAAGGAAGCGCGCACAAAAATTCTCGGGATTATGCGCGGAACTCTCGACAAACCGCGCGCGGAACTCTCGAAGTACGCACCTCGGATCGAAACCATCAAGATCAATCCGGAGAAAATCGGCGCTCTCATCGGCCCGGGTGGCAAGACGATCAAAGGCATTGTGGCCGAGACCGGCGCAGAGATTAACATCGAAGACGATGGCTCCGTCCACATTTACGCCACCAGTGGCGAGGCAATGGCTCGGGCAAAGGAAATTATTGGTGGAATGACGAAAGAGATCGAAATCGGTCAAACCTACCAGGGTCGTGTCGTCTCGATCAAAGAGTTCGGTGCGTTCGTTGAAGTGTTACCGGGCAAGGACGGCCTGGTGCACATTTCGGAGCTGGCCGATTTCCGCGTCAAGCGCACGGAAGACGTTGTCAAAGTTGGCGACATGATCTGGGTGAAGTGCATCGGTATTGATGACAAGGGGCGAGTAAAACTTTCGCGCAAAGCCGCGCTCAAGGAGCGCGCCGAAAAAGAAACGGGACAAGCCGCCTAGGATCGACATCTTTCATCGTGAGATGAGCACGCCGCGAAAAATCTCCTATGGCGTGCTGGTCGCGACGCTCATCGTTGCGGCATGGCTGCATTTGGGGGTGCTATTGCTTGCCGCGTTCTTCGCCTATTTCGCGTTGCGCAAACTCTACGCCGTGACGCAACGAAAATGGCTTTCCCTGATTTTGTTCCTAATAGGTCTGGTCGGAATCGCTTATGCTGCGGGCTATTTTAGTCGCGCAGCATGGCACGCCTTGCCGGAAATCGCTGAGAGCTCAATTCCACCGGCCACGGCTTGGGCCGAGAAAAGAAACATCGCGTTGCCATTCACGGATTTCGAAACCCTGAAGACTTTCGTGATCGATCAGCTCAAGGACGAAATCCATTACTTGAGCAACGTGGCCCACTTTGCCGGCACCGTGACCACTCTGGTTGTGCTCATCATCATTGGAATCGTTGTGGCCAGCAGTCTGTTTTTTCACAGTTGGTTCGACATCGGCCCGCACCCGGCGCCGAATGCCCGTGGAAATAATCTCTACGCGGCGTGCGCGAGCGAGATCGGCACACGCTTTCACGATTTTTATCGCAGCTTCGAAATTGTGATGGGTGCGCAGATTATCATCTCCTCTATCAACACCGGGCTGACGGCCATTTTTGTTCTCATCATCGGGCTGCCCCACGCTGCGGTTGTCATCGGAGTTACATTGCTGTGCGGTCTTCTGCCGATCGTTGGCAATCTCATCAGCAATAGCATCATCGTCTTCCTCTCGGCGACGCTTTCGCTGAAGCTGGCGCTGGCCGCGCTCATATTTCTGGTTGCCATTCACAAGCTGGAATATTTTTTGAACAGCAAGATTATCGGCGGCTGGACCCGTAATCCGGTTTGGTTAACCCTAATCGGCCTTATCATCGGTGAAGCAGTGATGGGAATACCGGGAATGGTCCTTGCCCCGGTGATGCTGAATTATCTTCGCGTTGAAATGTCCAACATCGACATCACGGCTGTGCGATGAAGGCCGGCTTTGTTGAAAAACTAATTGGTCGCCTCGGCAAAATCGGGCCGGAGGAAGTGCAGAATTATTTTCTGCGCCTGGCTCAGGAGAAAGGTTTTCTCGAAACAGTCTTCAATTCGATCCAGGAAGGAATCATCGTCACTGATTCCAAAGGACGCATTACCTACCTGAACGACGCGGCCTGCGAGCTGTTCGGACTGGAAGCGGAGGATTCACTCGGCAAACGTTTGGACGAGCGGGTGCGTGGACTCGATTGGGAATCGCTTTCGAGAAGCGAGGTGGCAGTGAGCCGGGACATGGAAATTTTTTATCCAGCCAACCGATTCATTAATTTCTACATCGTCCCGCTGGTAATCGAGCGCCAAACGAGCGACGACAAGATCGACACCGCCGCAGAACCGGTGGGGCACGCAATCATTTTGCGCGACATCACCGAGAGCCGGCGCACTGAACAGCACACGATTGAGTCGGAACGGTTGAACGCGCTGACGTTGCTCGCGGCCGGAGTTGCCCATGAGATCGGCAATCCCCTCAATTCGCTCAACGTTCATTTGCAACTAATCGAGCGAGAAGCGCGTAAACTTGACGGGGCAAAGCGCGCAGAGCTTCAGGAATCCGTGGCGGTCGCGCGCGCAGAAGTGAACCGGCTCGATTCCATCATCAGCCAGTTCCTCCGTGCGATTCGGCCGACCCGGCCCCAGCTGCGACCAGAAAATGTGAATGCGATCGTGGAGGAAGCTGTCCGGTTTTTCGCGCCCGAAATCAAAGACCGCGACATCGTCGTCGAGCAGGAGCTGCGCTCCGATTTGCCGTTACTAGAACTCGATCGCGACCAGATGAAGCAGGCCTTTTACAATGTGATTAAGAACAGCTTCGAAGCAATGAAGAGCCGCGGCATTTTGCGCATCCGTACAGACATGGACGATTCGCACGTGATTGTCCGATTCACCGATTCCGGGGGCGGCATTTCAGCGGAAAATCTCAGCCGCGTGTTCGAGCCCTATTTCACCACCAAGACCCGCGGCACCGGCCTCGGATTGTTGATTGTGCGTCGGATCGTGCGTGAGCATGGTGGCGAGCTGTCGATCGAAAGCAGTGAAGGCAAGGGGCTGACAGTGACAATTCGCTTGCCGCATGGCGACAAACGCGTTCGCATGTTGGAAGCCGGCGCTTCAAAATCGAGCGCGAACTGAATAGCAAAGTTGAAGGCTGTACCCAGAGAAAACGCTCCGCCGCGGACTTGGCTTTTCGGGCTGATTCTAATTATTGCGACCGCGATCGCATATTTGCCGACCTGGCAAGGGAAACCAATTTGGGACGATAATGTACATATCACCCACCCTGGCCTTAGATCATGGCACGGCCTGGTCGAGATCTGGACGCTGTTGGGAGCGACTCGACAGTATTATCCCTTGGCTCACACAGCGTTCTGGATTGAGCAAAAGCTCTGGGGTGACTGGATCGTCGGTTATCATCTCGTCAATATTTTGCTCCACGGACTAAGCGCAGTCGTGCTGCTGCGGATTTTGCAGCATTTGAAAGTTCCGGGAGCGTGGCTGGCCGCGGGATTGTTTGCCCTCCATCCTGTCCAAGTTGAATCCGTCGCCTGGATCACGGAGCTCAAGAACACGCTATCCGGTTTGTTTTTTTTCTGCTCGATTCTGATCTATCTCAAGTTCGACACCAGCAGAAGCCGCTTCACTTACTTCAGTTCGCTTGTTCTTTTTCTTTTCGGGTTGCTTTGCAAAACCGCGATCGCGCCATTGCCTGCGGTAATCTTTGTTACGTTGTGGTGGCAACGAGGACGCGTCCGACCGCGCGAGGACGTTTTGCCGTTGCTGCCATTCTTCGCCCTTGGAATCGGCGCTGGGCTGTTTACGTCTTGGGTTGAGCGCACGATTATCGGCGCGCAAGGCAGCGAGTTCAATTTGTTCATCTGGCAGCGAATTCTGATCGCCGGACGCGATTTCTGGTTTTACCTCTTCAAGCTGGTTTGGCCAGACAAGCTCACCTTCATTTACCCGCGATGGGAGATTAACCGGAGTGTCTGGTTGCAATACGCTTTCCCGATCGCGTTGGTGATAGTGTTGGCGGTTCTCTGGGCACTAAGGCGCCATTCACGTGGGGTCCTTGCCGGGCTGCTGGTTTTTCTGGCCTTACTGTCCCCGGCACTCGGTTTCATCAATGTCTATCCGTTTCTCTATTCTTTTGTTGCTGATCACTTCCAATATCTTGCCTGCATCGGGCCGTTAACGTTGCTCGCCGCCGGCGCAACTAGCGGGCTCAAGCTCCTTTTTCCAAGTAACCAACTTGCCCGGGTGGGAACTGGTACGTTGTTAATGGTTGTTTTGGGCGCGCTGACCTGGAAGCAATCACGGCAGTACACCGATATTGAAACCCTCTGGCGGACGACGATCACCCGCAATCCAGATTGCTGGATGGCCTATAGCAACCTCGGGTCTTCCCTGCTCGCGCGCGGCGATGTTGACGAAGCGATGCGCGATTTCCAAAAGGCCCTCGAATTGCGGCCGGACCAAGGCAAGGATCACAACAATTTAGGTAAAGCGCTTCTGGAAAAAGGCCGAATGAGCGAAGCGATGGAGGAATTCCAAACTGCTCTCAGAATCTCGCCTTATGATTCCGAAGCGGAGAACAACATTGGCGCCGTCTACTTGCAGAAAGGTGACCTCGACGAAGCGATAGTTCATTTGCGTAAAGCCGTGCAAAGTCGGTGGAGTAACGCAGAGGCATACATCAACCTCGGCAGCGCGCTTTTACAGAAGCGGGAATTCGACGATGCAATCGTTGCCTACTCGGCAACACTCGCTCTTCAGTACGATCACGCCGAGAGCCATTACAGTATTGCCAACGCTTTCCGCCAAAAAGGCGATCTCGACGATGCAATTCTTCACTACCGCTTGGCTTTGGAATTGCGGCCAGACTACGCGGACGCCCATAACAACTTAGGCAACGCACTTCGCCAGCAGGGAAAGATCAAAGAAGCGATTCACGAATATGAAGCGGCGTTGAAAAGCCGACCAGGATCGGTACTGGCGCAGAATAATCTTGCCTGGCTCCTTGCAACCGCTACTGATCCAGCCTTGCGCAACGGCGCCAAGGCGGTGGAACTGGCCGAACACGCTGTGGTCGCAACGAACGGACACAATCCTGCCTTCCTCCACACACTTTCCGCTGCCTACGCTGAAGACGGTCAATTCGGGAAGGCGGTCGCCGCCGCAAAGGCTGGGCTCGAAATCGCGGAGGCTAACGGCATTGGGTCGCTAGCAGAATCTTTGCGCGACAAAATCGCACTGTATCAGGCGGGCTCGGCCTATCACGAAACAGCGACCTCGCGATAGGTCTTATCTTCTGATTGAGAGATCACACGATTGAGTGAGAATAATTGGCGCAGTCCCTACGCCCAAGGCAGTCCATGGATTCCATCCAGTTCACGATCCTCATTGTCGATGACGAAAAAGCCACTCGCGATGGTCTGCGTCGTCTCCTCGAAAACGATTACGACGTTTATGTGGCGGGGGACATCGCCGACGCAATGAATGTGCTCGAGCGCGAAAACGTCGATCTGCTTCTGACCGATCTCCGTCTCGGACCGGAAGACGGTATGCAACTGATCGATCGCGCGTTGAAGATGCCGCAGCCGCCGATTTGCATCATGATGACAGCCTACGGTTCGGTCGACACGGCGGTCGATGCGATGAAGCGCGGCGCCTATGATTTCGTGACCAAGCCGTTGAACCTGGACAAAGTCGAGCTGTTGATCGCGCGCGCCCTTCGCGACAGCAAGCTGGAGCAGGAAAACCGAACACTCCGGCAACAGGTCGATGAACGTTTCGGTCTTGATAACATCATCGGTGATTCGCCGGCGTTGCATGAAGTGCTCGATACAATTCGCCAGGTCGCGCCCTCGTCCGCGAACGTTTTGATTGAAGGCGAAAGCGGGACCGGGAAAGAGCTCGCGGCCCACGCAATCCACAATCTTAGCCGACGCAACAAAGCGAAATTCGTGACCGTCCATAGCGCGGCGCTCTCGCCGACGTTGCTCGAAAGCGAGTTGTTCGGGCACGAAAAAGGCGCCTTCACCGGCGCGCACGAACGCCGGATCGGACGTTTCGAGCAAGCCAGCGGTGGCACAATTTTTCTGGATGAAGTAGCGGAGATTCCGCTCGCAACTCAGGTGAAACTGCTGCGAGTCATCAGCGAAGAGCGCGCATTCGAGCGGGTCGGCGGTAATCAAACCTTGCGCGCCGATGTTCGTCTCATCGCTGCGACCAACAAGAATCTCGAACAGCTCGTTAAGGAAGGAAAGTTCCGCGACGATTTGTATTTTCGTCTCAACGTCGTGCGCGTCGTCATGCCGCCGTTGCGCGAGCGCAAAGACGACATTCCGCTCCTGGTCCGCGCGTTTTTGCGGCAATTCTCCAAGGCCAACGATAAACAAGTTGTCGATGTTACGCCTGAAGCCATGAACGCGCTGTTGACTTACAACTGGCCTGGCAACGTTCGCGAGTTGCGGACCGCTATCGAACACGGCGTGGTAATGGCAACTGAATCAAAAATCACGCTGCGCGATCTGCCGTCCGCGCTCCGTCGTGCCGCGGGCGCCACTCTTCCTCGCGGTATTTCGGCGGCAAAAGCTTTCGGCGAAAAAGCCAGCCCGCTCGATCTTCACGAAACCGAGCGCAAATTGATCTTACAGGCTTTGGCGACCACGAACGGAAATGTCACCTCGGCTGCAAAGAAACTCGGGATCAGCCGGCGAACGCTTCATCGAAAAATCAACGAATTGAGCGCCGAGAAGAAAGTCACCGCTGCCAAGGCGGAGCGGACATCAAATGCCGGGTAGCGAACAGTTCATTCAAACCGCGGTGCACGCATTGGAAGCCGGCGAGCTTTCGACCTGGATCAAGCGCGGGACGGTCGCTGTCGGCATTATCGCGATCGCTGCGATTTATTTGTATCAATTCCGCGGCCTTTCCACCTCGCAGGGGATGGATCAGGCGCAGATCGGCCGTGCGATCGCGCGCGGCGAAGGCTGGCACACCAAAGTGGCACGACCGCGCGCCGTCGGCCAATTGCAGAAGAATGGCAAATCAGTGCCGGCAAAAATCTGGACCGACACCTACAACGCGCCGCTTCCGCCGTTGGTCGACGCAGTCGCCCTTCGGTTCGTAAAAAAGTACTGGAAAATCGATCCGCGGGCGCTCGTTTACGCAGGCGACCGGGCGATTGCGATAATGGCGATGCTGCTTTTTGTGGGATCCGTCGCCGTCCTCTTTCTTATCGCGCGCCGATTGTTTGATCGGCGACTGGCTCTGCTGACTTGCAGTCTGGTTCTGCTCTGCGACGCGATGTGGCAGTACTCGGTCTCCGGTTTGCCGCAAATGTTGCTGTTACTCTTGTTCAACATCGCGATTTATCTATGCGTTCGCACAGTTGAAGCGGATTTTGCCGGCGGACCGACGTGGATATGGCTCGCGGCCAGCGGTGCCGTGTTTGGTTTGCTCACCCTCACTCACGCGCTTACAATCTGGATCTTTTTTGCCACGGTGATTTTCGCGGCCTTCTTTTTTCGGCTGCGCGGATGGTCGGCCGCCATCATGCTAGGAGCATGGGCGATTGTTTATTTGCCCTGGCTGATCCGCACGTTTCTGGTCTCGGGTAATCCCGGCGGCGTCGCCATCTACTCGCTCTTCAACGGCATCGGCCGCAGCGAATTCGGTTGGATGCGTCAGCTAAACTTCGATCGCGGCACCGGTCTGCTCAGCGCATTCCGCGACAAAATCACGGCCGGTCTCACCAGCCAGACTGCCCACCTCTTCGAATATTTCGGACTCAGCGTAGTCGCGCTGACTTTTTTTGTGGCGTTGCTTCACCCGTTCAAGAAAACCGAAACGGCGGCAATGCGGTGGATGATTCTGGCGATGTGGGGCGGCGCCGTTCTCGGAATGTGCTTGTACGGAATCAACGAGGAACAAGGCGTCGCCGCCAATCAGCTCCATTTGATTTTCGTGCCGCTAATGACTTGCTACGGGCTCGCCTATCTCCTTGTGCAATTCAATCGGCTCGCCCTCACTATCCCATTCGCTCGCGTCGGTTTTATCACGCTCCTTTACCTTCTTTGCTCGTTGCCAATGATTTTAGCGACGCCGTGGCTGTCGCCACCGAAGCCTCCCGTGCGCTGGCCGCCCTACATGCCGCCTCTCATCGGGGTGTTGAATGATTGGATGCGACCTGAGGAAATCGTCGCCTCCGACATGCCGTGGGCAGTCGCATGGTATGCCGACCGGCGCAGTTTATGGTTGCCCGACACAATTCAGGCAATGACCGAACTGGGAGATTACAAGGTTCTCGGCGGCCCGATAAACGGTCTCTATCTGACGCCGGTTAGCGGGACGGACAATAAATTCCGCGACATCGTCAAGGGAGAATACAAGAATTGGGCAGCAGTGATTCTGCGAAGTCAGCAGATCGAACAGTTTCCGTTGCGATGGAACACCGTCGCCCTCGGCCTTGAGAACGAATGCGTTTTCTTCAGCGACCACGACCGTGAACATGAGGCGCGGTGACCTGTTGCGTCCCACTTTCCCGTTTACGAATGGCTATCCCGGCGTTTCAGTAGCATGGTGAAACCGGCCACTAAGATTTTCGGCACCGACGGCGTGCGTGGAGTCGCAAACGTCGAGCCGGTGACCGCTGAGACCGCACTTAAGCTTGGTCGCGCTGCTGCGCACGTTTTCACGCAATTGAACCCCCGCACGCTTGCCGAAGGCTCGCGACCGAAGATTGTTCTCGGCAAAGACACCCGGCTTTCCGGCTACATGCTTGAAAACGCGCTCGTCGCCGGAATCACATCGCTTGGGGTCGATGTTCTAATCATCGGTCCATTGCCCACCCCGGGCGTTGCTTACATTACCCGCTCGCTCCGGGCCGATGCCGGCATTGTTCTTTCCGCGTCGCATAATCCTTACGAAGACAACGGCATCAAATTCTTCCGGCACGACGGCTACAAACTCGACGATCAGGTGGAAGGCCAAATCGAGGACCTTGTTTTCACCGGCAAGATCGACAACATCCGGCCGACGGCGGGAAAAATCGGGCGGGCCGCGCGAATCGATGACGCGCTGGGACGCTACGTTGAGTTCGCGAAGCGCAGTTTCCCGCGTGACATGTCGCTCGAAGGAATGCGCGTCGCAGCCGACGTCGCGAACGGCGCGGCTTACAAATCGACGCCATGCATTTTGCGCGAGCTCGGCGCTGAAGTGGCCGTGGTCTACAACGAGCCGAACGGCATGAACATCAATGATGAGTGCGGCAGCACACATCCCGACGAGATCCAACGCATCGTCGAAGCAACAGACGCAGACGTCGGTATCACTCATGACGGCGATGCTGATCGTGTTCTGCTCTGCGATGAAGATGGCGAGATCGTCGATGGCGACGAAATTCTCGCTATCGCCGCCCTCGATCTTTTGAAATCGAAGCACCTTCGCGACGATACCGTCGTCGCAACGATCATGAGCAATTCCGCTTTGGATGACACGCTCAAGGCCAACGGCGGCAAGGTGTTGCGCACGAAAGTTGGCGACCGTTACGTGATCGAGGAAATGATGAAGAAGAATCTCAACCTCGGCGGCGAACAAAGCGGCCATATCATCTTCCGAGATTTCACCACCACTGGCGACGGCATCATCAGCGCGCTCCAAATTTTGCGGATCATGCATGAGACCGGACAACCGCTCAGCAAACTGAAAAAATGTTTGAAAAAATATCCGCAGGCGCAGCGCAATCTCGTGGTCAAATCGAAACCACCGATCGAAGAATTGCGCGACGTGGTGAAACTTCGCGACGAAGTGGAGCGCGAACTCGCCGGTCAGGGCCGGGTCCTCCTTCGTTACTCAGGCACTGAATCGAAAATCCGGCTTTTGATCGAAGGCCGCGAGTTCGACAAGATCGACAAACACGCCAGCCGCATCGCCGAAGCGATTCAAAGCGCGATTGGAGTTAATTAGAAACCATGAATCTGAGTCGCGTCATCGAAGCTTTGCTCTTCAGCGCTCACAAACCGCTTTCGACCAAAGAAATTGTCGATCTTCTTCACGGCGCGGGCGCGGAGGATGAATTTTCGTCTAACGAATTCGCCAAAGTCCGACAGGCTGAAGTCGCTGCGGCGATCGAGCAGTTGAAAATTGAATATATTCAGAGCGAGCGCGGCTTTCAGGTTGTTGAAAAAGCGAACGGCTGGCAGCTGATGAGCGACCCGAAATACGCCAAGTGGGTTCGCGGCCTTTTTCCAGCGCCGAAACCTGCGCGTCTCACATCGCCCGCACTCGAGACGCTCGCGATCATTGCTTATCGCCAGCCGATCACCCGCGCCGATGTTGAAGCAGTGCGCGGCGTCACAATCGACAGCGTTCTGCAAACTTTGCTGGAACGTGGCCTGGTAAAAATTTCAGGTCGCGCTGAAATTCCTGGCCGGCCGCTGCTTTACGAAACCACCGAGTTCTTTCTCGATCACTTCGGCCTGCGCAGTCTCGATGAATTGCCAAATGTCGAAGAACTGCGCACACGCTATTTGCCCGTCGCGCCGCGACCGCAGCCAGCGCCCGAACCCGCTGTTCAGACCGAATTACCTACGTCATCCGAAACGTAATTCGATAAAGCACCGCGAAGAACACGAAGGTCACGAAGATAGTTCTATGATTTTCTCTTCGTGCACGTCGTGTCCTTCGTGGTTTAAGCAAATCTTCGTCACGTCGCTGGTCGCCATCGTCACATCGACACCATTACTCGCCACTGAGATTCAGCCCGGCAATTGCGCGCGGGCCGCGAATTATTCGGAAAAGAATCGCGGCTTTTCCATACTCGTGATGCAAAACGGGAAAACCGTTTTTGAGCATTACGCGAACGGCGGCGGCGCCGACATGCGTTGCAAGATCTTCAGCGGAACCAAGAGTTTTTGGGGAATCGTTGCGCTCTGCGCTTTGCGTGACGGCTTCGTCAAGCTCGACGACCGCGTGGCCGACACAATCACGGAATGGAAGAACGATCCTCGAAAGTCACAGATCACGATTCGCCAGTTGTTGAACCAGACCGACGGAATCGAGCCGGCGCCGCATTTGCACAGCCAATCCATTCAAGACCGGAACGCCGTTGCCATTCAATTGCCGATGGTCGCCGCTCCGGGCTCAGCGTTCGAGTACGGGCCGAGCCATCTTCAGATCTTCAACGAGGTTTTGCGTCGCAAATTGAATGGAAGATCGACAATCTCCTACATTCAGGAAAATGTGCTGTCCCCGCTCGGTCTTACCGGTCTTGAGTTCAAGAAAGATTTTCTCGGCAATCCGCTTCCGGCCAGCGGATTTGAATTGAGCGCGCGGGAATGGGCCCGACTCGGTGAGTTGGTCCTCGGCCGCGGGAATTATCACAGCAAACAAATCGTTCCCTCAAATTTATTGAGTCAGGCGTTTATTGGCTCGAGCGCGAATCCATCTTATGGTTTCACCTTTTGGTTGAATCGCCAGGCGCCGAACGCGCGCGAGATCGACATCGAAAAGGAACTCGATCTAAAATGGCAGCGCGCACGATGGGGTGGAATCTGTGTCTGCCGGGGCGCGCCGCCGGACATGGTCGTGGCCCTCGGCTCAAATTACGAGCGCATGTTCATCATTCCCTCGCTCAACGCGATCATCGTCAGACAAGGTTGGAGCGCCAAATTCTCCGACGCCTATTTTCTGCGACTCGTGCTGGGTCCGTAGGAGACGCTGTTAGCGTCTCGGGAAGCAAACCGCTTCCCCTATAGAACCTTATTTGACTTGCTGACCGCTTTCCTGAACGGTTTCAGCCACTTAAATTGTCGATCTTATGAATAAATTTGCGATCGGTTGCGGCGGCGTCTTGGTCATCCTCGGTGTCATTGTGTTGATTGTGGGTCTCGCATGCTTTGGGTGGTACGTGCGAACCTACAATGGTCTCGTCGCGGCACAGCAGAATACAGACTCGAAGTGGGCACAGGTCCAGAACGTTTACCAACGTCGTGCCGATTTAATTCCTAATCTAGTTAACACGGTCGCCGGCTCCGCCAACTTCGAGAAGTCGACCTTGACTGAAGTTACGAATGCGCGAGCCAGCGTTGGCCGCGTGCAGCTCGATCCAAACAAAGCGCCGACCGATGCAGCTCACCTCCAACAATTTCAAGCCGCGCAGGGACAGCTGAGCAGCGCCTTGTCGCGGTTACTAGTAGTCGCAGAGAATTACCCGCAATTAACCGCGACCCGAAACTTCCAGGAGCTACAAGCACAACTTGAAGGAACCGAAAACCGAATCTCTGTGGAGCGCAATACCTTCAATGAAGCGGTTCAGAGCTACAACACAATGGTGAAGATCTTTCCCAGCAGCGTCGTTGCGCATTGGCGTGGCTTTGAAGAACGGCCGTATTTTCAAGCTCAACAAGGCGCCGAGAAAGCGCCCACGGTGAATTTCAATTTCGGTTCGCCCGCGCCGGCCGGATCGCCCGCGGCGACCGCCGCCGCCACGCCGTAATGCCCGATTTTACTGTAGCGGCGGGCGTGTCGCCCGCGCCAAAGCAGCCGGCACGGCTGCCACCACAGTTCTTGCCGTGAAACGAATCGCGCTTTGCTTCGCAGCGCTCGTCGCGATTCCGTTGCATGCCGCCGAGGTTATTCCGCCGAAGCCGGCAGGCTACTTCAACGATTACGCCGGCGTCGTTTCAAAAGCAGCGGCATCGCGATTTAATGAGCAGCTCGCCCAATTCGGGCGCGAAACTTCAAACCAGGTCGTCGTCGCCATTTTTCCGAAAATGCAAAGCGAGGACGACATTGCTGCTTATACGCAGCGCGTCGCGCAAGCCTGGGGCGTCGGACAAAGGCAACAGCGCAATGGTGCCGCTCTTTTCGTTTTCACCCAAGATCGCAAGATGTTCATTCAAGTGGGCTACGGCTTGGAAGGCGCGCTCCCCGACGCGACCGCTTTCGACATCACGGAATACCGGATCAAGCCGCATTTTCGGAGCAATGATTACGAAGGCGGGTTGGCTGAAGGAATCGATTCAATTCTCAAAGCGATTCGGGGCGAATACCGGGGTACCGGCAAAACGGTTCGGGAAGGTGCAAACCGCGGCAGCAGTTTTCCGGGTAATTTGATTTTCTTTCTCATCTTCGTCGGAATCGCGTTTCTGCTTTCACGCATCAAGCCGCGCCGCGGTTATCATTACAGTAGCGGCGGCGGCGGATGGGCGTGGTCGTATGGCGGTGGTGGTGGCGGCTGGTCATCCGGCGGCGGTGGCGGAGGAGGATTCAGTGGATTTAGTGGCGGCGGTGGAAGTTTCGGTGGCGGCGGCGCTGGATCGAGCTGGTAATCGAATGCGAACCAAAGAATTTCTGAGCAAGCTCGAGCACGATCAGATCGTACGCGCAATTCGCGACGCGGAATCGAGAACTTCCGGCGAGATCCGCGTTTTCATTCAGCGCGGTAAGTTGAATGGCGATTCTCTGCCTGCGGCGCACCGCAGATTTCACCGGCTCGGGATGCACAAGACGCCGGAACGAAACGGCGTACTCATCTTTGTGGCGCCGCGCGCGCACAAGTTCGCCGTCGTTGGTGACGAAGGAATCCACCAGAAGTGCGGCGAAGAGTTATGGCAGCGGCTGGTGAATCAAATGCGCGAACATTTCCGCAGCGAAAAGTTCAGCGAAGCGATCGTGGACGCGATTCAGGAGATCGGCGACGCCCTGGCCGCCCATTTCCCGCGAAGATCACCATCGGCCGGCAGCCTGCCGACCGAAGTTGTCGAAGGTTGACCAGGCGAAATCGCCGCTTGCAAATCCAGCGATTTGCTCTTTATTCCACGCTCCGCAGCGAGTTTTGTAATTACGCCGTTGGTCCCTGGGTCTCCGTCGCTGGACGTGAAACCACACTCGCCAGGGGAAACCCGGCCATTAGGAGATTTCGGATTTTGGATTTCGGATTTCGGATTTTAGCTTTCCGGTTTTCGCTCTCCTCTTTCCGGTTTTGAAATATGCCAGTTCGTTACGGTCGTTTTGAAATGCCGAAAACTCTCGCCAAAGAGGAAAACACAGCCACTGATACCTACGCCAAGTTCACCGCCGAGCCGTTTGAAGCCGGCTACGGTCACACCGTTGGAAATTCTCTCCGCAGAGTGTTGCTCTCATCGCTTGAAGGCGCCGCCATTACCGCGGTAAAAATCACCGGCGCACAACACGAGTTCGCCACGCTTCCAGGCGTTGTCGAGGACGTCACTGACATCGTTCTCAACCTCAAAAAGGTGAAGTTCAAAGCAAGCAACGGTCATGAGCCAAAGAAACTTTCGCTTAGCGTAAACAAGGAAGGCGAAGTCACCGCCGCCGACATCCAGGAAGTCGCGGGTTACGAAGTGCTCAATCCGAAACTCGTGATCTGCACCCTGGACAAGAAGCACAAGTTCGACGCCGAGCTCGAAGTCCGCGTCGGTCGCGGTTTTGCCACCGGCGAAGAAAACAAGCGCACGGACCAGCCGATCGGCCTCATCCCGATCGATTCGATCTTCTCACCGGTGACCCGGGTTAAGTACGCGGTCGAGAACACCCGCGTCGGTCAACGCACCGATTACGACAAGCTCATCCTCGAAATCTGGACCGACGGACGGTTGACGCCGGACGATGCGCTGCTCCAGTCTTCCGCGATTCTGCGTCATCACCTCGACGTCTTCGTGAACTTCAACGAAGAAGTGATCGAGTTCGACGAAACACCCGCCGGCGTGAGCGAGGAAAACCTGAAGCTGAAGAAGCTGCTCAATATGAGCGTGAACGAAATCGAGCTCAGCGTCCGTGCCGCGAACTGTTTGAACAACGCGAACATCACGACCGTTGGTCAGCTCGCGCAAAAGACTGAGAGCGAGATGCTCAAATATCGCAACTTTGGAAAGAAATCGCTCAACGAGATCAAGGACAAGCT
>CAZFZG010000011.1:0-12244 GCA_964523205.1 uncultured Chthoniobacteraceae bacterium
CTGATTTTGAAACAAGGCAGGATGAGATCTTCGCAAACGAGCTTCTTCCACTCGCCCTGCAATAGGTCGCGATTTTCCATCACCATTGGGACGAGAAAGTGCGCTTCGAGCATCCTGATCCGCGCGCGGAAAGCGTCATAGAAGCGATAACGGCGGGCTTCAATCCAGAGCAGCACCCAAAGGATTGCCAGACTGAAGAAGAAAATAATGTGCGGCACTTCACGGCTGGAAAATGCGATCGTGATAATGGCAGTGCTGCTGGTGATGGCCCAATTCGTGGTCACGTCGAGTCGCTGCCGCCAAACCATGATCCGCCCCATCTCGCCTCGATAGAAATGCGACATCGCGTTGACATAGCCGGGATCGTAAATGCTGCGCTGAAGCGAGACTGTCGTCTCCTGGTTGGCGATGGGTGTGACGTTTTCAGTTGCCACGGCTGATCAATTAACTGGATAACTGGTACAGAATCCAACATTTCCTCATCATGGCTATCGCACTGGCGGATCTGGTCGATCCCAAACAAATCGTGCTCAACCTCCGAGCCAGCACCCAGGCCGAGGCAATGCACGAGATTGTCGACTTGCTCGTCGCCAATGGGAAAACCGCCAATGCTGAGCAGTTTGTTGCGGAACTGCGCGCCCGGGAAGCGGTCAAGTCGACCTACGCTGCCGACGGCATCGCATTTCCGCATGCTCGGACCAAACTAGTCAACGAAATGGTTCTCGGCATCGGTCGCAGCTTGTTGGGGCTTCCGTGGACCGGGAAAGGTGAAATTGCTCAACTGATATTTGTGGTTGCGGTCCCGCAAAGGTTGGTCAGCGATTATCTGGTCGTCGTTGGCTCCATTGCCCGCGCCACCAAAGACCGGCCGCTTCGAACTCTGCTGCTACACGGCGAAAGCGTAGAAGATTTTATCGCGACTCTGCTGAGCGCGCCCTCAGTCTGAAATGTTGTAGGCCAGGCGCTCCGCCTGCCAACCTCAAGAACGGCAAGGTCGCCGCGGCGATCGCTTGCCCTACAAACGCCTTATTCCTTTTTCAGTAATCGATTACGCGCGCGGTCGAGAATCTTTCTCTCCGTCTCGGTCAAACTGCCCATGCCAGACTTGGCGATCTTGTCCAGAATCGGATCGACCGAAGCGTAAACGTCATCCGCCTCGACCACGCGACGAGAGCTCGAGCCGGGCTTTTGGACAATCGTTAAACGCGGCCGGCGGCGAAAAGGATTTAACCGCCCAACGTCGACCTTCACAGGAATCCGTCCCTGGACGAAGCGAATGTAAAGGAACGCGGCCAAACACATCGCCCAGAGCACGGAAAGATTTCCCCATTCGTGGCCGGGTAGATATTGCATCGAAGCAAGAACGAGTCCCGCAAAAGCCAGCCATTTCAAAGTCACCCATCCGAATAATTCCACGTTCGGATAAAGGGTCGCGAACGCGATAAACAGTCCGACTGAAATTTCGTATGAGCCGGCGTAATTCCATCCCGTGGCGGCCGCGCCCCAGGCGATCAAGATGGCCGGGCCCAGCAGGAGCAGCAATCCAAAAAGCAAAAGGTAGCGCCTGATGCCAAGGTACTTTTCCACTTCAGTTCCGGCCCAATAGAAAAAGATCACGTTGAAAAGAAAGAAGAACGAGGCGGTTTGAATGAAGATGCAGGTGAACGGCTGCCAGATTTTTCCATGCAGAAACGAGTGCGGTTGAAACGCGAACGGCATTAGGTCCCAGCGCGCGCTTTGCGCGATAGTTGTCAGGAACATTCCGAGCACGTAGAGGGCGGCGATTATGGTAGTCACTCGAACTGGATAGCGGCCTACCCAGGTAACGGGCCGATAATCATCGGAGGTAGTGACTCCGAACATGCTTCAAGTAAACAGCCGCCGATGCGTGCATGCAAGATTCATCGGCTTCTCCAAAGGGCCGGCCTGGGTCTGACAAAAAATTCTTGGAGAACTGGGCGAACCGGAGGAAATTCGTCCTTCGCTCTAATTAAGATCGACAAGGCATGAAGAACATCGCATCGGCTATCTCGCCGCAGAAAGGAATCGGCGATCGCCTGCCGCAGAATCAGACAGTGCTCGACTGGGTACATGAGGTCGCGCTACTCACCAAGCCGGAGAACATTTTCTGGTGCGACGGATCGGAGCGAGAACACCGGGTTCTCCTCGACCAAGCCCTCAAGCAGAACGTCCTGATCAGTTTGAACGAGAAGAAAGTTCCCCGCTCCTATTTGCATCGCTCGAACCCGAACGACGTCGCCCGCGTCGAACAATTCACCTTCATCTGCACGCCGACCAAAGAAGAAGCGGGCCCGACCAACAATTGGAGCCAGCCAGCCGAAACGTATTCGAAACTTTACGCCTTGCTCAAAGGAGCGATGCGCGGCCGGACGATGTTTGTCATTCCCTACATAATGGGCGTGCCCGGTTCGCCGCTCACCAAAGTCGGATTCGAAATCACGGATTCCATTTATGTCGTTCTCAGCATGCGAATCATGACCCGCATGGGCGATATCGCACTGAAACGTTTGGGCAAGGATCTGAAAGCGGAATGGAACCGCGGCGTCCATTCATTGCTCGATGTCGACCCTGCTCGGCGGTTCATCTGCCATTTCCCGCAGGACAACACCATCATTTCGGTCGGCTCCGGTTACGGCGGCAACGTGTTGCTCAGTAAGAAATGTCTCGCCCTCCGGATTGGTTCCTACCTTGCTCGGAAGCAAGGCTGGATGGCTGAGCACATGTTGATCGTCGGAGCCGAATCGCCCGAAGGAAGAAAACATTATGTGGCGGCGGCGTTCCCGAGCGCCTGTGGCAAAACCAATTTCGCGATGCTCATTCCGCCGAAACATTTCGCCGGTTGGAAAATCACCACCGTCGGCGACGACATCGCCTGGATGCAGGTTCGCGATGGGCGTTTGTTCGCAGTCAATCCCGAGAATGGTTACTTCGGCGTCGTGCCCGGCACGAATTACAAATCGAACCCGAACGCGATGAAAACGATCGCGCACGATTCGCTCTACACCAACGTCGCGCTTACCGACGACGGCGACGTTTGGTGGGAAGGCAAAGATCCCGCCGACGCGGGACCGAAACACGCCATCGATTGGCGCGGCAACGATTGGACCCCGGATTCAAAAGAAAAAGCCGCCCACCCCAATTCGCGTTTCACCACACCTTGTCGCAACAATCCGGTGCTCGATCCCGATTTCGAGAAAGGCGAAGGCGTTCCGATCAGTGCGATCATTTTTGGAGGACGCCGCAGCACCACGGTGCCGCTCGTATTTCAGGCCTTCGATTGGAACCACGGCGTTTACCTCGGCGCGACCATGGCTTCGCAAACAACCGCCGCTGCCGCCGGCGCGGTCGGTCAGGTCCGGCGCGATCCGATGGCGATGCTCCCGTTTTGCGGTTACAACATTGGTGATTATTTCCGCCACTGGCTCGACATCGGAAAGCGCCTGACGAATCCGCCGCTGATATTCAACGTGAACTGGTTCCGTAAAGGCGCGTCCGGAAATTTTCTCTGGCCCGGCTTCGGCGATAACATGCGCGTTCTGAAGTGGATCATTGATCGTTGCGATGGCAGCGGCGGCGCGGTGAAATCGCCCATCGGTTGGTTGCCAGGCATTCATGATCTCGATCTTGCCGAGCTGGATATCGACCACAAATGCGTGGATGAATTGCTTGAAGTCGATCACGAGCAGTGGAAAACCGAGCTAGCTGAGCATAAAAAGTTCTTCGAGTCCCTGGGCGGCGTTGTCCCCGATGAACTAACCAAGCAGCACGAACAACTTGAACAGCGTTTTAGGTAGGGGCGGTTCACCGAACCGCCATGGCGATTGAGGTCAATCGCCGCTACCGGCAAATTTGCGAATCGTTTCGCCATCTGGAATTGTCTCCAGTGGGTTCAAAGGTCGTCCAAAAAAAGCGCCTCGCCGCTCCTGTTCGGCGGGAATGCGTTGAGATTCGAGGGGCGCGCCAGAACAATCTCAAGGGCGTCGATGTCGATCTTCCGCTCGGGAAATTGACCGTGGTCACCGGCCCGAGCGGGTCCGGTAAATCGTCGCTCGCCTTCGAAACCATCTACGCCGAAGGCCAGCGGCGCTACGTCGAAACCTTTTCGCCTTACATGCGGCAATTCCTCGACCGGATGGACAAACCGCGCGTGGACGACATCCGGGGAATTCCGCCGGCAATTGCGATCGAGCAATCGAATCCCGTCAAGACATCTCGCTCGACCGTTGGCACCATGACCGAGATCAACGACTATCTGAAATTGCTCTGGCCGCGGATTGCCAAGGCATTCTGTCCTAGCTGCGGTCGCGGGATTCGACCCGAAACCACCAAATCCATTGCCGACCAAGTGCTGCGCGATTGCGCCGGCCAAAATGTTCTTATCGCCTTCTGGGTTTCCGTTCCCGCCAAAACCGATCCACGGAAATTTTTCGAGTTCCTTCAGCAGCAAGGTTATCTCCGCGTCTGGATCGACAACGAAGTGGTTCGCGTCGATGTCGATCCAAAGCAGATCAAGCGCCTCGGCGCGCGCGTTCAGATCATTCAGGACCGAATTGCTATTACGCCTGAGAGTCGCGCGCGGTTAGTCGAAGCCATCGAGACCGCTCTGCGTTTCGGCAAAGGCAAAGTCAACGTTATTCCCGTTTCTTCCGATTCTAATCCGTCATCGTTCACCCTTCATCCTTTTTCGACTGGCTGGCATTGCGCGCATTGCGACATCGATATTCGTCCGCCGTCGCCGGGACTTTTTAGTTTCAACAATCCACTCGGCGCCTGTCCAGAGTGTCGCGGATTCGGCCGAACGATCACGATCGCCTTGGACAAGGCGATCCCGGATCGCTCGTTGTCGATCAAACAGGGGGTCGTTCGGGTGTTTCGCGGCCAGGAGTTTGGCGAATCACAAAAGGACCTGCTGCGGGCGTGTGCTCGTGAGGAGATCGACATCAACGTTCCGTTCGAGGAATTGCCGAAAGCGGATCAGGACTTCGTTATCAACGGGGAAAAGTCGGTCGTCGCTGCGCGTGAACGCGGGGAAGGTTACAGCGACGAAGATTACGAGCACGGCCGCTGGTATGGCGTGCGCGGATTTTTCCGCTGGCTGGAATCGCAAGTTTACAAAATGCACATGCGGGTGCTGCTCAGCCGCTACCGCGCTTACACCACTTGCCCCAACTGCAATGGCGGACGGTTTCAACCCGAAGCGCTCAATTACAAACTTTCCGCAATCAATACCAGTCCGGCTCGGACCAGCCCGAAATCCGAAATCGTTTTCACGCTTCCTGAGTTGCAGGCCCTGTCGATTTCCAAGGCCCGCGAGCTTCTCGCGAAGATCGACATTCCGGCAAACGACTCGACAACGGAAATGTTGCGCGACGAAATTTGCGCGCGCTTAAATTATTTATGCGAAGTCGGTGTCGGTTATCTGACCCTCGGCCGGTCGACGCGCACTTTGAGCGGCGGGGAAGTGCAGCGCGTGAATCTCACGACCTGTCTCGGCGCATCGCTCGTGAACACGCTCTTTGTCATGGACGAACCGAGCATCGGCCTGCATCCACGCGACGTCGGCCGACTAGTCCGGGTGATGCATAACTTGCGCAACCGCGGCAACACGTTGCTCGTGGTCGAGCACGAAGAACAAATCATTCGTGCTGCCGATAATTTGCTCGATATCGGCCCCGGTCGCGGCGAGCGCGGCGGCGAACTGGTTTTCAGCGGCGCGCTCGACGAATTTGTAGGGCAAGCGCTCCGCCTGCCGGACTCAAAAATGGGAAGAGATGCACTTCAATCGTGCTCGCTGACGGCTGATTACCTCGGCGGCCGCAAGTCGATTCCGATCCCGAAATCGCGCCGGAGATCGACGGCATCGATCAAAATTACCGGCGCACGCGAACACAACCTCAAGCAGATCGATGTCGATCTTCCGCTCGGCATCTTCACCTGCGTGACCGGCGTTTCTGGCTCCGGAAAATCGACATTGATTCACGACGTGCTTTATCGGCATCTGCTAGCAGCGAAAGGACAATCGACCGATCACCCGCCTTCGCAGAGCTACGGCGTGCCAGGGGAAGCAGGCGCGTGCAAATCGGTCAGCGGCGCGCATCGCATCGACGAAGTCGTCATGGTGGATCAATCGCCGCTGGCGCGCACGCCGCGATCAACTCCGATTCTTTATCTCGGCCTTTACGATCGGGTTCGCGAATTGTTCGCGGCCCAACCCGAATCGATGTCGCAGGGTCTGACCGCAAGCGCGTTCTCGTTCAATTCCGGCAGCGGCCGTTGCGAGCGTTGCTCAGGCACGGGCTTCGAAAAAATCGAGATGCAATTCCTGAGCGATCTTTATGTCCGATGCGCCGAATGTGAAGGGAAGCGATTTCAACCGCACGTGCTCAAGATCAAATTCCACGGCAAATCGATTCAAGATTTGCTGGAGTTGACCGTACACCAAGCGATTAAGTTCTTTGCCGAGATTGGCGAATTGAAAAGGTTGTCGGAACCGCTGGATGTTTTAGATCAAGTAGGTCTCGGATATCTGCGTCTCGGCCAACCGTTGAACACGCTGAGCGGTGGCGAATCGCAGCGGTTGAAGCTCGTCCGGCATTTAAGCGAAACCGGAAACTGGAGTCCGAGCCGGACGGGCATTTCGGAAACCGGAAAGAACGGGGAAGATCACCAGCTAGGAAATCTTTTCATCTTCGACGAGCCCACCACCGGTTTGCACTTCGATGATGTGGCGATGCTGCTTCAAGTTTTTCAACGGCTCGTCGATGCCGGTCATTCGCTCATCGTGATCGAGCACAATCTTGAAGTGATTAAGTGCGCCGATTGGATTGTCGATCTTGGACCAGAAGCAGGCGAAGAAGGCGGGGACGTTGTTGCGGCTGGAACGCCGGAGCAAGTCGCAAAGGTGGAGAATTCGCACACCGGAAGATTTCTCAAAGCTGTCATCAGGAGCGGAGGCGAGGGACCTGGCAAGAGCACGCGGACGCCTGAGAGGTCCTTCGCTTACCCTCAGGATGAAAGTGAGTTTGCGCGAGCAGCTGAAACTGCCCCGCGTTTTCGGATCAACGGGACAAACGGGGGAATCGGTATTCACGGCGCGCGCGAGCACAACCTGAAAAACATCGACGTCAAAATCCCGCGCAACCAGATGGTTGTGATCACCGGTTTGAGTGGTTCGGGTAAATCGACGCTCGCATTCGACATCTTATTCGCCGAAGGACAGCGCCGATTTCTCGACAGCATGTCGCCCTACGCGCGGCAGTTCGTTGAGCAGCTCGAGAAGCCCGACGTCGATCTTGTCACAGGGTTGCCGCCGAGCGTCGCCATCGAGCAACGGGTCACGCGCGGCGGTGGCAAGTCGACGGTTGCTACCGTGACCGAGGTTTATCATTTTCTGCGATTGCTCTTTGCCAAGACCGGCACGCAATTTTGTCCTGACTGCAATTTGCCGGTGGAAAGCCAAAGTGTGGCGGCCATCGTCAAACAAATTGAAACGGCGGCAAGGCGCGGCCCGATCAAAGTGCTGGCGCCACTGGTGAAAGCGCGGAAAGGCTTTCACACCGACGTGGCGCGGTGGGCTGAGCGCCAGGGATTTGACACGTTGTTTGTGGACAGCGCGCTGATCCCGATTTCGCAATTCCGAAAACTCGCTCGTTTTAAGGAACACACGATTTCAGTGGTGGTCGGCGTGATCGACTCGAAACGGGTCGCCAAGGCGCGCAATCTCGCGCAGCGAGCGCTCGAGATTGGCCGCGGCACTGCACAGCTGCTCGATTCGAAAAATGAAATCACCGTCGTCAGCACGGAGATGACTTGTCCGAATTGTGGGCGCGCGTTCGAAGAATTGGATCCGCGTTTGTTTTCGTTCAACTCGCCGCACGGCGCCTGCGAAGAATGCGGAGGGTTTGGCGAAATCTGGGACCGGGAATCTCAGACCCCAGCCGAAGACACGAGCGCCTCGGTGTTGGAGAATGAGTTACGGGCCGAGCGCGAATCGGAATGGATCGAAGCGACCGACGCGTTTGAATGTCCTAGTTGTCACGGCTCACGCCTGAACGCCGTTGCTCGCTACGTGCGCGTGCAGGGAATGACCATCGATCAATTCACCAACCTTTCGGCGAGCGAAGCGGCAGAAAAGATCGAAAAACTGAAATTTACTGGGACCCAGCACACGATTGCCGCCGATCTCATCCCGGAAATTCGGCAGCGTCTGCGCTTCATGGAAAATGTCGGGCTCGGTTATCTCGCGCTGGGTCGTTCCGCGAAAACGTTGAGCGGCGGTGAATCGCAACGCATCCGACTGGCGGCGCAGCTCGGCTCGAATTTGCGTGGCGTTCTTTACGTTCTCGATGAGCCTACCATCGGTTTGCATCCGCGGGACAACTTGCGGTTGCTCGACACCCTCACCGCGCTCCGCGAGAAAGGAAACTCGCTCGTCATCGTCGAGCACGATGACGAAACGATGCGGCGGGCCGATCACATTGTCGATCTTGGCCCGCGCGCTGGTGTTCACGGCGGCGAAGTCGTCGCCACTGGAACGCTTCACGACATCGAGCACGCGAAAAATTCCGAGACCGGCCGCTGTTTGAAAACGCCGCTTTGTCATCCGACGCGGGAATCGAGGCGATCGCTCCGAACTGTCGAGAACTGGATCGAGATTCGCGGCGCTCGGGCGAACAATCTCAAGGACGTCAATGTTCGGTTCCCTGTCGGGCGGCTTTCAGTCATCACCGGAATTTCTGGCTCCGGAAAATCGACTTTAATGCACGACGTGCTCTTGCCGGCGGTGATCGAACAATTGGAAAACAAGAAACGCCGGGGTGATGGCGACCTGTTCAAACTGGTCAGCGGCGCGGAAGAAATCGAAGCGGTTTATGAAGTCGATCAATCGCCGATCGGCAAAACCTCGCGCTCGACTCCTGGTACCTACATTAAAGTTTTCGACGAGATCCGAAATCTTTACGCGCAATTGCCGGTGTCGCGGGTGCGGGGTTATTCGGCTAGTCGGTTTTCGTTCAATGCTGAAGGCGGACGCTGCGAAACCTGCAAAGGCCAGGGCGTGATCAAGCTCGAGATGAATTTTCTACCGGAAGCTCTGGTGCCGTGTGAAGGCTGCGGCGGCAGCCGTTACAATCCGCAAACCCTGGAAGTTCTCTACAACGAGAAATCGATCGGTGACGTCATGGAGATGACGATCGAGGAAGCGGCCGAATTTTTCTCGGCCCATCCGAAAATCGCGCGGCCGCTCTCGTTGCTGGTCGAGACCGGGCTCGGATATCTCAAGCTCGGTCAGCCAAGCCCGACCTTGAGTGGCGGCGAAGCGCAACGTTTGAAGCTAGTCACGCAATTGAAGCGCGGAGTAAGTCGCGCCACCAACGAGCGGATCCGTAAGATGCGAAAGCCGGGCTCGATGCTCTATCTGCTCGAAGAGCCGACGATCGGTTTGCACATGGCGGATGTCGATCTTTTGCTCAAGGTGCTGCATCGGTTAGTAGATGAAGGAAACACCGTCATCGTGATTGAGCACAACCTGAGTGTAATCGCGGAAGCGGATTATATGGTCGATCTTGGCCCGGAAGCAGGGGCGGACGGCGGCAAGGTCGTCGTCGTTGGAACACCGGAGCAAGTCGTTAAAAACAAGAAGAGCCGGACCGCGCCATTTTTGCGAAAAGTATTGAACCGTTCGAGAGCGCGGTAAGAATCGCGCACACGAATGCTTACCTACTACGTTCACAACCTTGACCCGCTCATTTTCCGGTTGTGGGACGATGTCGGACCGCGCTGGTACGGGCTGGCCTACGTACTGGCGTTTGGTTGCAGTTACTTCGTTTATCGGATTTTGGCGAAACGCGGTTACGCTGACTTGGCGGTGGCGAAAGTTGGCGATTTCATCACTGGCGCGGCGCTCTTTGGCGTAATCGTCGGCGGACGGCTCGGTTACGTTTTTTTCTACAAACCGGAGATGCTGCGCGAACCATTGTCGATCCTGCGGGTGTGGGAAGGCGGAATGTCCAGCCACGGCGGGATGGTTGGTTTGCTCGCGTTCACGTTTTATTACGCGTGGCGCCACAAGATTTCCTGGACGAATCTTGGCGACAACCTGGTCGTGACGGCGCCGATTGGCTTGTTCTTTGGCCGTTTTGCGAACTTCATCAATGGGGAGCTTTACGGACGCGCCACCAACATTCCCTGGGCGATGCAGTTTCCAAAAGAGCTCACCGAGAATATGAGCGAAGCTGAACGAGCCATTGTCGCCTGCACGAAAATCGATGCGTCCCTGAATTCATCGGACGCGATTGTCACGGCGGTTCGCCATCAGCCGCAGGTAAAAGAAATTTTGCGCGGAATTCTGACGCCGCGGCATCCGTCACAACTTTACGAAGCTTTCTTCGAAGGAATCGTTCTTTTCGCGATCCTCTGGTTAATCCGGACCCGAATGCGACAGGCGAATGGCGTGCTCACGGGCTCATTTTTCATCTGCTACGCGATTTTCCGGATCGTGATCGAAAATTATCGAGAACCGGATTCGACTCTTATCGCCGGCTTCACCCGGGGTCAGTTTTTCTCCTTTTTCCTGATCGCAATCGGACTGGCGTTTGTGATCGTTGGCAGAATGCGGCCGAGGTTTCCGAAGAAATTGTAGCCGTCGTTCTGTGGGCGCCGTGTACGCGTCGCACAGCGAACGCGATTACAACATTAGACATTCGTCGTTCGTCATTTACTAGTTACGTCGGTGAAGTCTGAGTGTTGTCGTTCGTCCTGATTGCTGCCGGCGGTCTGCTCTTCGCGTTTGAGCACGCCACCGTTGCCGGCAAACTTGTTCTGCTTCTCCTCGCGATCGGCTCGATCTTTAGCTGGTCGGTGATGCTGACCAAACTGCGGGTGATCCAGTTCGCCCGAAAACAAAACGCGCGATTTCTAGCAGCATTTCGGCAAGACCGACAACCGCTGCGCTTATTCGAAAAGAATGCGCGCTTCCATGGCTCGCCGATTTTTAATGTTTACCGGGCTGGTTGCCATGAAATCACGTTTCAATTGCTCGGCTCGGCGGAGGTCGACGAAACATTTAAAGCGCGGCTCGGCATTGCCGACAAAATTTCATCTGCGCAAATGGGCGCGGTTACGGCGGCGATGGAGCGCGCGGTAGGAGAGACCGCGCTTGAGCTCGAGTCGCAGATGATTTTGCTCGCGACGGCGGTGAGCGGTTCGCCGTTTCTCGGATTACTCGGCACGGTTTGGGGCGTGATGGACGCGTTCACCGGGGTGGCGGAAGCCGGCGCGCCGAACCTCGCAGCGATGGCCCCCGGCGTTTCTGGCGCGCTAATCACGACGGTCACGGCGCTGTGCGTGGCGATCCCGGCGATGTTCGGATACAACTTCTTGGTCACGCGCATTCGCGGGATGATTGTCGAGATGGACAACTTCGCCGCCGAGCTCGCGTCCGAGTTCGAACACAAGTTTGTCGATCACGCCGCAACATCGGCGTTTCGGAGATGAGGCGTTACTCGCAACGGCAAAGTCTCTCGTCACTCTCGGAGATCAACATTACGCCGCTGCTCGATCTCGCGTTCGTCTTGCTCATTATTTTCATGATCACGACGCCGCTGCTCGAGACCAGCATGAATCTCATTATTCCGTCGAGCGGGGCGAAGAGTCCGCCCGTCACTTCGTCGCAGGTGCAAACGATCTCGATCGATCGCAACGAAGCGGTTCGAATCAACAATCAGGTTGTCGATCTTGAAAAGCTGACCGCGCAGTTGGCAGACTTGAAGCGCGCGAATCCGGATGTGGCGGTCGTGATTCGGCCGGACCGCGAGTTGCCGGTGCAAAAGCTGGTCACGTTAATGGACGCGCTTCAGCGCGCGGGCATCATGAAGGTCGGTATCGCTACCCGAGCGGAAACGAGATAGGCGATGCCGAAGAGTCTGCGGTTCTGGAGCAACGTGACCTTGGTTGCGGCAGCGCATGTCGCAATCATTGCTGGGCTCATCCACTGGAGCAGCAAGAGCAAAGAGGCCGGCGGACGAAGCGTAACGTGGCTCAACGGCGGAGGAGGTGATGGCGTTGCGCTCGAGAAGAAAAACTCAACAACCGCCAAATCCCCGGCGCCAGGAAAGGAAACGAAAACAGAATCGATAAGATTGCCCGAAGTGGACGAGGATCGACCGTTCCTGGCGTCGGCACCGAGCGAGATTCAACTGCCGAGCAAACCTCTGATCACGCCGAC
>CAZFZG010000011.1:12344-14961 GCA_964523205.1 uncultured Chthoniobacteraceae bacterium
AAAAGTCGAGAGCGAGAACGCAGACGAGGAGAAGACAGAGATCGCGAAGGCGATTCCAGCAAAAGACGATTTGGTCGAAAAGGAGTCAGAGAAGACGACCGCTACTCAGACGGAAAGCGGTAAAGGAACAACTACTGGAGCCGGGGGCGGTCGTGCCGGTGGCAGCACCAGAGAAGCCCAGTTCGGCTGGTACGGCAGCATGTTGCATGACCGATTTTACAGCGAATGGATCCAGCCGACGTCAGTCGCGTCAACTGGCGGAAAGAACTCCGTGTTGGTGAAGCTTCAGATCGAAAAGGATGGACGCGTCTCCAGCTTCGAAGTTGTGCGGCCGTCGGGTAATCCCGAGCTGGACGAATCAGTTAAAGCGATCGCGAATCGGGTGGCTCAGGTCGAGCCGCTTCCCGACGGACTTGGCAAAGGCGATCATTACGATGTGAAAATTAATTTCGAGCTGAACTCGGAGTAAAGCGTCATGATTTCTGGCGCCAAGGCGCACAGATGGGGGGCGAAGGATGCCGAATCGAAGTGGAGGGTCGTCGCACCTCCTCGGGTAGAGCGTTCATTTCCTTGTTTATCTTTTCGGTGATGCCAAGGGCAGCACTCAAGCGCTACGACCGCGATGAAGCGAAGCACGCGGGCGAGATTAGCATTCCATCCTTAAACCGTTAAGAGTTAAAGCCTTGAAGCGGCGGCGCGCTGCCTTTAACGGTTCAACCCTTCAACGATTCAACGAAGCCAAGTCAGCTCGTCCAGGACTTCCAGCGTTTGCGGATCGGATTGGTGTAACGATCGAGGTCGACGCTCTTGACCCCTTCGCTGACCGCGCCAGCCGATTCCTCAAATTTTTCTTTCACCGAGCGAAAGAGTGGCAAGAGAAACGGCAGCGAAAGAACGCTCCAATTGATTCGGCCAACCGGCGTTTTGATTTCTTTTTCTTCCGGCCGCGACGCGTAACGAATAGCCAGGCCGATAGCGACCCCGGCAGCAAGCGCGCCAATCACCAACGGCACAGGATTTTCGCGCAGGAATAATTCGGCGCGTCCGCGGGGCGAATTCGGTCTTCCCCTAATTTGTTCTCGACGGCGCGGACGCGGCTCCAGAACGCTCGGAGCCGGGCGGCGGCGTCTGCGCGGCGTCGCGGTTTTTTCCGCCGCCAGCGGATCGTCATTCACAATATCGTCTTCCATTGCGTCCATCCTCCATAAATTCGCACCCGCGTTAGCGAGCGCGCTGGTCGAAGCCAATTTCGCACGTCCGGAGCCGGAGTCGACGAAAACAATAGACCGCGGAATTCGCGGCCGCCGGTGATTAGCGCGACTGCAACCCCTGATAGGCGTGCACGATTTCGTCGCTCGCCAATACGAAAATCACCTTTTCAATCCGACTATTGGCAGCGAGAAAATCTCGGGTGCTGTTAAACGCAATCTTTGCGGCCTGCTCGATCGGGTAGCCGTAGGCACCGCAGCTGATCGCGGGGAAAGCAATGGATTTGATCCCGTTGTCGGCGGCGAGACCCAATGAGTTGCGATAACAATTGGCCAAGATCTCAGGTTCGCCGCGGTTTCCACCGGACCAAACCGGACCGACGGTGTGAATCACAAAGCGCGCGGGCAAGTTGTAGCCGCGAGTCATTTTTGCATCGCCAGGCCTGCAACCGCCCAAACCGCGACATTCTTCCAACAATTCCGGCCCGGCGGCGCGATGAATTGCGCCATCGACTCCTCCGCCTCCAAGCAACGTCGTGTTGGCCGCATTCACGACCGCATCGACGTCGATCTTGGTGATATCTCCGCGGAGAATCCCCATTTTGTCACGCAGGTCTTTGTCCATGGCAAAATTCGAAACTCGAAATCCGAAACAAGCACGAAATTCAAATTTCCAATTCACGAAACGCGAGCGTCAGAAGTTGGTTTTGAGATTTCCATCATTCGGATTTGTTTCGAGTTTCGACATTCGGATTTCGAGCTTCCACTTAGGGTGCAAGCCGATCAATTCGCCAGGATCCGTTCGATTGTCGTGTGTAGCGGAAGCGATCATGCAATCGATCAGGACGGCCCTGCCAAAATTCGATGCGATCAGGCTTCAGCCGAAAGCCGCCCCAGTGGGGAGGGACCGGAATCGAGCCTTCGGAAAAGCGTTGTTTCATTTCTTCCAAACGGGCATCCAGGACGCGCCGGCCATCGATCACCTCGCTTTGATGCGAGGCCCACGCTCCTAATTGGGCACCGATCGGTCGGCTGTGAAAATATTCCTCCGACTCGGCGCGCGAAGTTTTTTTTACTTTCCCCTCGATCCGAATCTGGCGTTCCACTTCCATCCAATACAAAACCAGCGCGGCGTTTGGATTTTGGTCGAGCTGCCGGCCCTTGTCACTGGCGTAGTTGGTAAAGAAAACAAAGCCGCGATCATCAAAACCTTTCAGGAGCACGACGCGGGCGGATGGCCTGGCATCCACGCAGGTGGCCAAAGTCATGGCGTTTGCGTCGAGAATTCCGGCTTTAGATGCGGCCACAAACCAGGCGTCGAATTGCTTGATAGGGTCGGGATCGAGATCGGTGCGCCGCAATCCTCGCCCGATGTATTCGTGTCGAAATCCGGCGTAATCGAGCTGCGA
>CAZFZG010000011.1:15061-20814 GCA_964523205.1 uncultured Chthoniobacteraceae bacterium
GCGCGGCGAAAGTTCCCAGCCAACCATCACTTGTTTGCGAATTCGACCGCCGCCGTAATTGCCGAGCGCGCCGGTTTCGCGAATGACGCGATGACACGGAATGATAAAGGAGATTGGATTGGCGCCGACGGCGCTGCCGACTGCACGCGCGGCTTTGGATTGCCCGATCGCTTCGGCGAGTCGTCCGTAAGTCGTGAGCGAACCGGATGGAATTCGAAGCAGCGCACGCCAAACGCGGATTTGAAACGGCGTCCCCCGCACAAATGCTCGCAACTGTAGTGGCGGCCGTGTCGGCCGCACAAAGATCTGATTGGCCAATTCAGCGGCGCGTTGATCGTCCCGATTCAGTTTCGCGTTCGGCCAATCCGAGATTAGCAAATTGCGCACGCGATCACGGCCGCCAACATCGATGAAAGAGAGGTGACAAATTCCGCGTTTCGTTTCGGCGATGAGCGCTTCGCCGAACGGCGTCTCGGCAAAACCAAAATCGATTTGAACGCCGGCGCCTCCGTTTTTCATTTCCCCCGGCGACGCGGCCTCAAGGGTTACACAGAGATCGTGCAATCGTCCGGGCCCGGACAAGCCGGCGTTGATAGCGGCGTCGAAAACATTGTCGCCGCGGCTGAGGAGCTGTTTCACGTGCTCGAGGGTGAGGCATTGCAAAAAATCCTTGGGCGTAACCCCAGCCCAGGTCGAAAAAAGCCGATGAAAATGAAACGGACTCAACCCGGCGGCGCCGGCGAGCGCGGTTAGATCGGGTTGGTCGGTATGATGTCGATCCAAAAACCGGATGACGTTTGCGACTCGTTCGTAATCATTCATACCGGCACTTTGTCATTGGTTTCATTTCCAGCCCACCCGCTTCTTGCTATCATTTTACCGACATTCTTGCAGGTCGCGAGCGCGGACTAACTCGCCCGAACCACACGCGCCAGCTCACGCGCTAGCGCATCGTTCGCTTCGTTGTCGTCCTGATACCCCCAGACCACAATCTCGAGAATTTGCGCGCCGATCTCACGCCGGCCTTGCAACGCCGCGCGCACCCGTCCGCGAAACGACCAATCCTCCGTCTCCGCTGCGGCCACGGTTTCGTAAGAGGAGCGCGCGTCCCAATAGCAGTAAAAAACGTGCAGCGGAGAGCCGCGATCGTTGAACCGGTAGGAACGCACAGGAAGATTGACTCCATTGACGCCGACCATGTGCAAACCGTTGTCGCGCTCTATTGTCCGCCCGCTGGCCGGAAGACAGATGTCAGGCCGATGTATTTTCACGAAACGCGCGGCGGTTCGTCCTGGGTACCAGCGGAAAAAAAACATTATCCATTGATGGCCATCCGCACCCTGCCAGCTCGCGCCGCCACCTTCATTGTATTGGAGCAACGATTCCGCTTCCGACGCGATCGGAACCGATTTGTAATTATTTTCCGAATCCGGCCAACTCACAGCCCAGCGCGAAGCGGTAACTATGGGGTGACCGCGATACCAGAGTTGCACAGCGCTTTCGGCGATAATCAGCCAAACGGCCAACACCGCAAATGGCGTCCAACCAAGATGAGCGAAGGGGGATTGAGTTTCAGTCGCGGACGAAATTGCCGGCGCAGCTCCGCGACGCTGCATAAAGAGACTGACGATCCAGAGGCCGAACAGGCAGATGATTAAGATGGTGAAGCCGGCCGGGTCGTGCCACGATTCAATTCCAGTCGCGCCGCGATGCGTGCCGATCCAAACCAGAATCGCTGTGCGCACGACATTGCAGACGAAGGCGAGAGCCGCGCCGATGGCGACGAGAGCCAGCCGACGAGCAACGTTGAATAAGTAAAGTTCGCCGAGAAAAAGCGAAATCATGAGGGTTGCTTGAAGCGACCGCACCCCGCTGCAGGCTTCTTCAATTCCAATGAAACCGGAGCCCACCTCGATGACGTTGCCGTGTTGCAAAGCGGGAACACCGGCGAACTGGAGGAAGATAACATTCAACGACGTGACCGCCCGCATCAGATCCTGAATAATGACTTGCTCGATTCGGACCGGCCACGGAACCGCCACCAGGAAAAATGAGAATGGAAATGCGAAGTGCCACAGCCAAGAACCGCCACCATTCAAATAAACGAACGCGAGCGAAATGGTGACGACAACAAGTGCGAGCAACCAACTCAGCAATCTCCAGTCGGGATTTGCTTCAGCCAGGAATCGAATTGGCAGAAAAAGCGTAGCACCAACGACAATGAGCAAGATCGACAACGCGCTTGCTTTCGGCGTCGTGGGAGCTGGTCTGACCGGCCAACGTTTCCAAAGCAGGTAGCCGACGAGAAATGGAACGATCAGCCCATAATTGTACTGAGGATTAAGCCACCATTCTCCTCTTAAATGGTTGATCAACTCGAACCAAAGAAGTCCGAAAGCGAGGACGGCGATCAGCCACCCGGCTTTGTTCGAGCTGCGTTCTGAAACGGCCGTTGTCTGGACCAGCGTTTCCTCCATTTTCAGCAATACCGTAGCCGACGGCCGAGCAACTTGCGAGCCGACAACAGCGGGCAATCGAGGCTAGAACTCGGGGCCTAATTCACAGTGAAATCGCTGACCGCGTGATGTTTGGCGCGATCTAAGCTTGAAGCAGAGATTGCCTATGACATTTCTCTACCTAACCCGAGGCCAGTTAGTATTGGCAGTTAGTTCGGCCGCACTGCTTTTTATCACTCTGCCCGCTCCGGCCGCTGACGAAGGATCGAATCAACCGAAGGCTGCTGGAGGAGAAATCGTGGACATGGCAAAGGTTCAGGCGGGAGGTCAGATAGCCTTTGTCACTTCCGGCCAAAGACCGGCCGTTTTCCACGCAATCGATGACGACCGTCGCACCATATTCCGATTTTCGGAATCTGACGCCCATCCAACGCTAATCATTAAGCTCAATGAAACTCGACCGGTGAGCCGGGTCAGCCTGGTTCCAGCATCCAAGACGGTGCAAGTGAACGTGTACTTGCTCGAGGAACTACCGCAAAAAGCCTCCGATCTCGACGCGCTCAAGCCGCTGACTTCAATTGTTAACCTTGTCGTTGGCCGGGAAGCTGCCGCGGAGTTTGCACCACAAAATGCCCGGTATGTCGCATTGCAATGGATACTGGCCGGCCCTTCCGCCGGCCCCGTAAAAGTCGCCGAAGTGAGCGTTTTTGCTCAAAGCGATTCGCGCCATGTTTCAGATCTCCTCGCTGTCGCCGATCCGGCGGTTTCCTTCCAGCCGATTGAACCGCCGGATGTCGCAGTTGTTAGTCAATAACAGGCGAGGAGACGCCTGATATTGACATTTTTGAAACAACCTCATTTTTCATTCTTATGAACGGGGCAGTGGAACAGTCGGTCGAGAGAACGCAGCGAACATTCATCAGACTGTTCTTGGTCGTTTTGGGTGTAATAATTTTCTTGGTCACCGCAATCTGGAGCGGACGCGATCTTTACGTTCGTTGGCAGGAAAGGCGATTGGCGCGACGCGCGACTGTCGACCTCGCCCAAGGCAATGATCGGGACGCCAGTCTAGCGGCACGAACAATCCTCGAGATGAAGCCGTCCAGCGCATCAGCGGCCCGAATCATGGCTCAACTGGCCGAACGAAGGGGCGAACGCTCCGCGTTGGACTGGCGCCGTAAGGTCGCCCAAGAAGAGCCGCAGTCGGTGCCCGATGCCTTGGCCCTAGCGCGCTGCGCACTCCATTTCAATGACCTCGCCACTGCCAGGCGGACGCTGGACGCCGTTGATCAAAATGGCCGAAATACGGCCGAATTTCACGCGGCTAGCGCCCTTCTTGCACAAGCGATGCGTGAGGACGAAAAGGCCGAGCAGGAATGGAGCGAGGCAATTCGCCTCGCACCGCAGGATTCCTCTTATCGATTGCAATTAGCAACGCTGCGGCTTCGGGCCAAGGAGCCGGAGCGCCGGAAGTCAGGCGAAGAGATGCTGAACGCATTACGCGCCGACCCAACTCAGCGCGTCCCAGCAACCCGCGCGCTCATTATGAATGGAGCCGCGCAGCACATTGGCAACGATGTGATGCTAACGATGGCGCAGGAGCTTCAAGCTTATCCCGAAGCGACCTTCAACGATCGGATTTTGTATCTGGATATTTTGCGTCAGTTGCGATCACCCGAATTTGCAAGATATCTGACCAGTTTCGAACAAGACGCTGATTCGGACCCGGTAAAATTGACCGCGTTGATATCCTGGATGGCGACCAGCGGCCTGAGTTTGGTGGCAATCGATTTCGTGCGGGGCCTGCCGCCCGAGACGCTGGGCAAGTGGCCGGTTCCAATCGCGGTGGCCGAGGCCTACGCCAAGCTCCGAGATTGGGCGGCGCTCGAGGCTTGGGTTACGAACAAAGATTGGGGGCAATCGGATTTTATGCGGCACGCTTATCTGGCGCTTGGGTTGCGGAGTCAGAGCAAGACGGAAGCAGCGGAGAAGGAATGGGCCGCGGCCGAAAAACAGGCCGCTGCTCAACCAATGTTTCTATCCATGCTCACTCGAGCGACCTCTGAGTGGCGCTGGAAAAAGGAGTGGCTTGAGCTGCTGTGGAGCCTAACGAAGTACCCCGAGACGCAATTCGAAGCGCTGCAAAACATTTACCAAAATTATTCCGAAGATGGCGACACCTCGGGGCTTTATCGCGTCTTAGTCCGCCTGGCTGAATTGATGCCCGAGGACGAAGTCATTCAAAACAATTTGGCCCAGATTTGCCTTCTCTTAAACGCTGACACCGAGCACGCCCGAAAACTTGCTGCCGACGTCTACCGAAAACAGGGTTCAAACCCAGCTTATGCTGCCACCTACGCATTTGCTCTTTACACCAAAGGGGACACAGCCGGAGGCCTAAGAATCATGAGCGCCCTGAATCCCACACAGTTACGCGAACCGGCAGTAGCGGCGTATTATGGGATTCTTCTGGCGGCTTCAGGCGATTCTCAAAACGCGCGCCCATATCTCAAACTCGGCGCCACTGCCAGGCTCCTGCCGGAAGAAAAGACGTTGATTACCAAGGCAGAGAACTCGCTCAAATAGAAAGAGAACGACCGTTCCTTGCGGGAACGGTCGTTTCCAACAAACAAGAGAAGGAAATTTCCTACGCGGTCACGCGACGACGCCGGCGGGCCTCGAAAGCTGTCACAACTATTGCCAAAAACGCCGTCGGCAGAATGCTGGTCGCCTCCGGAATCGGCGTGATCTCCGCCCGAAAAGCCACCGGCAAGACATCCACTGCAGCCGCTACCACCGAGATAAATTTGTAAGTTCCAAAGTTCGGAATCGAGACGAATTGGTCGTCTTGAGAACTGTCGTAAGAAGAGGAGTTTAGTTTCGTACCCAGAACACCCAGCGCGTTCGATCCGTAAAAATCAAAGAGCTCACCAGTCTGAACACTGCCTACTGAGATTTGGCCGTTGAAGAAGCCGGCAGCGAGAATGGACGTTAGATCGAGCTGGATGAATTGAAGCGGATTGCCGTTGCTGACCTGAAGCTCATTATGCAGCACGCCGGCGAGTCCGAGGCCGATCTCGTCGCTACCGGCATTCTTGTAGAACAGCTCCCGGGCGATGCCCGTGCCGCCATTGTTGTCGTAACCGTAAGCCGTGATGGTATATCCAGACACGGTGTAGCTATTGCTGCTTGACCCGACCGATTGGTTTAACGCACCCGGGTTCAGATTCCAGGTTACGACTGTAGCCTGGGCGGAAAAGGCGACAAAGGCGACGCCGGCACAGAGGAGCAAGAGGG
>CAZFZG010000011.1:20914-22406 GCA_964523205.1 uncultured Chthoniobacteraceae bacterium
CGGGCTCAGAGATTTCGCCAGGAGTATTGACTGCTAAGAAACGCCTTTTGGAGTTCCTTGAAATCGGCCGATCGACAGGTCAGCTCACACCGGATTTGTTCGCCGCCACGGTTTATGAACAAAATCGAACGGTTGTAGTTACTGCCAATCAGGCTGTAACTAAGGATCACAAGAAAAGTTTCCCTGCTCCCTATCCGCAACGGAGCCTTCTCTTGGGACTGCACTGTAACATTGCTGCTGCCCTTGGGAACCAAAGTGAGGGCCTCCGCCACCAGCTTTTTGAGAGTCTCGTCATCGAACTGGGGTTGGTCCGGTCGCGAAACTCTTGCAATCGTCGCTTCGGCCTGAGGTTTGTTGGCAGGATGCAGCGTGAGTTGGGTTGCCCTGCCAGAATAATCCCAGCCTGGTGGCGATTGGTAGGTTACCTTCTGGGCACCGTCAAAGAACGCGAGCTGCTTCAGCTTCGCGCCGTCCAAGACATATTCATCGACCGTAGGCGTTAGTATCAACTCGGTTTTCGCGACGTCGGCCAGCAATAGGCTTCCGGCAAACGCGAAAATCAGAGGACGAACCATCTGCCTTTAATATAACTATAAACCATCAAGGTGCCAGGCGGCGGATTGGTCCTGAAGTTTGTATCGAAGTACCACTCTCGCGTCGGCGGAACATAGACGTTCGCTTTGCCCCATTCGCCAATGGACTGCTGGCTCTTGTAAAGCTCGACCATCGAACCGTAATAGTTGAGGGTCTTATTCGACCAATTTTCAAGAAAACGGGGGAAGTTTTCGGCTCCGCCGCTATATGCGCCGTCGCTATTGATATTAGTCGGCACGATTCCGGCAATTATTGCAGTATTGAATGTCGTTGCCGAGGCCGCCGGAACAGTCCCGGAATTCGCGTCGTTCCAACTGTTGGACAGAAGGTCCACCGCGTCGGCAATAATCGAGGTTGGTGCTCGCGTATAACCGGAAACCATCGGGTTCGGCGGATTGGATGGATTAATGTAGGTGCCATCCGAATTGAGGTTGGAAGGGTTGTTCGACGGAACGGTAGTTCCCGTACCGCCGGTATTGAAGTCGCCCTGAAGGTAAACGGGATTATTGCTGGCAATCGTGAGACCGGTCATTCCAGAGCTGGCGTTGAATGGGATCTTGCTGCCGTTCTTGATCCTGATACCGCGTCTCGCGCTGGAGGTAGCACTCACATCGTAAATATAGACGATACCGTTAAAGTTCTGGTTCGTATACTTTATGCCATTGCTCCCAGCAGGGGGACTTGGGTCGGTCATCACGACTTGGCTCAGATCTAGAGTTGCCAGCCTGATGGTGGCGCCTTCGCGATTATCCTGAATGTTCTGGTTCGTGGTTATGGCGGGGTTGAACATGGTGTATCGCCAGTTCGAACTCGTAACGGTCGTAAAAGCATAGCCATTGTTCACGTCAGCATAACCGATGCTGACGGTATTGTCGGAGTTGATGCGAATAATCACGCC
>CAZFZG010000011.1:22506-28046 GCA_964523205.1 uncultured Chthoniobacteraceae bacterium
TACAGGTCCGAATTCGTATGCACCCAACCCGTTACCGTGAATAACGGACCGGGATGAATCTCCAGCGGATCGACATAAAAAATCGCCCAGTTCCAAGGCGAGAGCTGTTGCTTTGAAAACACGCGTCGGACCTTGGCTATAACTCTACGCTGCGTTGAAGATCCGAATGAAGCGTTCAACGTCACATCCGCGGAAGCGATATAATTATACGACGCTGACGTCGTCGGCGAGACTGAGGAGACGTTGCTACTTACCTGTCCCAGCTGCGGCTCCGGCGTCGCGTTGGCGTCCGCCACCGCGTTATATTCAGCATCTACGCCTACCACTTTATAATTCGAAATCGTGTAGGTCCCGTCGAACTCGTCATTCGCCGGATCAGAACTCGTCCCCCGCTTCACGAAATTTGAAGTCGGCATATTCGGAAACGGGGAAGGTGTCGGGATCGCGGAAAAGTCACTCGTCTTTTGAACTGTGGTGGGGGCGCCACGGCAGGTTGCCCGCCAATTGTTAAACAAGACCTCGATCGCGCTATCTCCCACCGCCAGTGCCGTCTGGAGAGTGGTCGTTCGCTGGGTGTTACGGTTGACCGTCGTGGTGTAATAGACTGCTGATGCGACGATCGCCATCAGAATCGCCAGAGTCGAAATGACCACGGCAAGCGTGCTGCCAGATTGTTTATGCTCGAATTTTGTTCTCATTGATAAGTGGTTAGTCTTGCTTTGTAGGGGACTTGACCGTTGAGCAGGATGTTTGCGGATTTGTAGCCGCGATTGCTGTATTGAATATCTGACGTAGAAAGATCGATCGCGGCGACGAAGCGAGTGTAGAGTGCGCCCGCCGGAGTGGTGGGCGAATTGAATGGGGCCGAGTTAGTCACGTAGGTGGCGACTGCCTTCGTGTTGCCTTTCCATCTCCAATTCAAATTAGTGTTGGCGACAGCATAGGAACATCGATCTGTTATGAAGCAGATAATGTCGCCGGCTGCACTACCCGTGCCCTTGATCGCGACCGGGAAAGTGCTTGTGGGATAAGTAACCGGTGGGACCACCGAGGGCCCATAGATATTGCTAAGGGTCATTTTAGGATTGCCGGGGCTGGTGGTATCAACCGAGGCGATGTCAGCTTCAACCTGATACGCCGGAATGATTATCCGCTGGCCAGCGACCACTGCTGGACCGCTACCGGATGTGAAAATGATTTGAATTTGAGTAGCGCCGACAGCGACGTCACTCTTGACCTTGTGCGGGCCGCTCGACCACTGTTGGAAGGAAACTCCTGGAGCTGGCGACGGAGAAGTGCCGGGAGCGGGAGTCGGCCAGGGCGTTGTTCCATCCGTATCCACAAATTGTGGCGTTGAAATTGCCGAATGAATGTCCTGGACAATATCAACCATCGCCACCCGCGCCTGCTGATGGGCGACGTTCACGGCCGTGTTCTTGGCGCCCAAGACCGAGCTCGTATACAAGATCGAATACAAAACCAAACCGACCACGCTAATGAGCGCGACCGTGATCATCAGTTCCACGAGCTTAAAGCCGGCGGTTCTTGAAGAGAGCCTCATATGTCCGAAGTGCGAATTGTGCTCATGGAGTAACTGTAATTACGGTTTAGATACGTGTAAGTGAGGGTGAAGACGGCCTGATACGTATTTGGGAGCGAGCCCGAAAGATCCGTTACCGTTACCGTGAGCGTCCCATTGACCACGAGGACGACGCTGTTACTAGCGTCGCGATACTCGTAAACCGGAACCTGAAAGTCGGTGCCGTTGACGGAAAGGTTGTGCGTTCCCACAGTCATGTCGTAGAGCGGATATGAGCCGTGACAGTTGTCCTTGGGAATTTGAATCGTGCCGGTGGCGCCTGAGCACGGATCAGCGTTTTGATTTGTTTTCTGGGGATTAAATGGGCTCATCGATTGGAACAAATCGACCTGATTGCTAAGGATGGTGTAAGCCCCGGTGCTGTTACGGCTTATTGCTGCGATGGAATTGATTTTGGTCAGCGCACCAATTGTCGAGGCAACGCCAATCCCGAGAACGGCGATGGCAATAATGGTTTCCGCCATTGTGAAGCCAGCGGGATTACAGGTTCGGTTCGGACTGCGTCTCATACGGGTAATCGGCTCCAGTTCAGAGGCTGGTTCAGCCGCATGTTTATAATTTTCATAGAGCACGTTGGGTGCCAGCTGCCGAAGAGGCAGCGATGGTGTTCACGCCTAAAAGCAACCTCGGTGCCCCTAGGCAGCAGCGGTGCATTGAAACCAACTTGGGATGGGCCCACCCAGGCCTCCGTTTCGAGAATTGCGGCCCACTGTTCCACGAAACGGTTTATCGAATGAGGAGAGGGGCAAAAGGTTCTGTTCTGCTGGAACGGCATCCTAAACTGGAGCGGCTTCTACGACGCAGAAGTCGCCTCCGCTATTAGCGCGACTTAGGCACCGCAGTTGCTTGTTTTTTGGCGGCCGTGAGCCTTAAGAAGCCGAATGGTCTTGCCGGACTATACCTGACACAAAATTCTGTCGCAGGTACGACACTCGTCGAGTGCCTCGTCGCCGGGGCGCTGGTGGTGGGGTTCCTTACGTCCATCTTCGAACTCAACGGGGTGTGTCTCCGCTACATCAAATCAAGCAAGAACAACGTGGCAGCGTTGCAAGGTGTCCAGGATCGTCTAGAGCAGCTTCGCAACCTTAGTTTTTCCAGCCTGGCCAGTGCCTCGTCCGTCCAGACCTTGATGGCGACACCTGCAAATGGATCCGAGTTTTTGGCGAGAAGCCCCACCGAAGTTGTTACGTTGACGGGCTACCAGACAATGGCCAACTATTTCGCCGGCACGGCTGATGCCACAAAAACCCAGATCACATTGTCGCCAGGCGCCGGATCGGCCACGATCAATTCGACAGATGCCAACCTTTCGACCGCGGTTCTAGTTAAAGCCAACGTCGCCTACACCTGGAACGACGTAGGTGGCAGATCCAGAAGCGAATCGAGTGAAACCATTATTTCAGCCGGGACCAAGAAATGAGTCTGAAAGAAACCTCAAAAACAGCTGCATTTACATTCCCGGAGATGCTCATCGCTCTCACAATCGGTTCTATCATCCTCGCTGGCATCATGGCCGGTTCAGTAAGTCTCACCAAAAGTTTTAACGCAGTCGACAACTTCTTTAGTACGCACATGCAGCAGGTTCGCATCATTGAATACCTCAATCGTGACGTAAAGCGGTCTTACATCGTCACCTCGTCGCCAGACCTCAAGACGGTAACGTGCGTCATTCCAAACTACCTCAACGGAGGCGTTCGCGTCACGCCGACAGTCAAATCTACCGAGACCGGCGTCGTTGTGAGTTATCCGTATAGCCGGACGGTAAGCGATGCGATTACAACAGCCAACTCCACCACGCTCACTTCGGCCTCTGCAAATTTTAGCGCCACCGATGTAGGTGCAACTGTGGCCGGCGTAAATATTCCTGCTAGCACGACCATCCAATCCGTAACCAACAGCACGACCATTGTCATGTCGGCCAGCGCGACCGCGAGTACGAGCGGTGCAACAGTTACGTTTGGTGCAACTACAGTTGTCTATTCCATTAGCGGCAATTCCATTGTCCGGACGGAGAACGGTGTCGTTACCAACATCGCGTCGAGCACTGATCAGCTTCTACCGCAAACCACCGACGTTACCATGTCTAATACCGAATACACGACTACGTCTGTGACGTTTCAACCAATCCTCACCTCCGGCAATGCCACCGCCGAGCGAAGTGGCACCACCGTCTACACCACGAGCTATCTCCGTAACAAGCGTCGCGGCTAGTCAATCAGACAAATCCTATGAAAAAAGTCCTCTCCGTGGAAACTGGCAGTACTGTGATATGTGCAGTTCTAACGCTGTTAATTCTGGGGTTAACCGTACTGATTAATTGCAGCATCCGATACAACGCTTCCTCAAAACAGATCAAAGGCTGGAACGAAGCTCTTTATGCCGCGGAAGCTGGCGCAGATGTCGGATTCGCCGAGGTCCGCAAACTCCTGAGTGCGGGTTCTACATTTAGTACCGTATTCCCCGCCGACGGCTGGAGCGCTGCGGCTACTCCGACGCCGGGACCTGCCTATTCCAAGGGCCCGATTTACTTGGGACAAAACAATAGCGAGCAGGCGACCGTAACCGTCGACAAGGTCGCTACCACTAATGGCGTCGATTGTTATCGGGTTCGTTCAATCGGAACGGTCACTCTTTTCGGTCTGCCGCGAACGGGAATGGATGATCGATTACCGAGTATGGCTGATGCTGCGACTCACTTTGCGGTCGCCGGAACAACCCGCGGTAGCGGCGACAGCCTGCTCCGAAAAATCGATTTCTTTTATGATCACTTCAGAGCGACGTATGGTGATGGAGACGGGAACAATAAGCAGATCGTCAGCGTCGCGAATCCCCGAGTCAGTCGACGAATTGAGACAATCGTGGTGCCGCAATGGGCGTTCACCGGAGCATTAAAGGTTACCGGCGCTTTTAATGGTCCCGGGGCCTCCGGTGTTATCGATAGCTATGATTCGAGAAACGGCGCCTACTATTTTACGGCAGACAATCCTTCCGATCCGCATTACTCCGATGCGACAAATGGTGACGTCTCCGTCGCGACTTCGAGCTTCAGTGAGGGCGGTCCAATCTACGGGAATCTGACAACCAACGGAGCGAATGTCACCCATTCGAACAGTCAAGTCAGCGGTTCGATTGACAATAATGTGCCGTTTACGATTCCACCGCTGGTCAAACCGGACACAATGGGTTACACATCGGCAAGTGGTAACTCACTCACCGTGCCTGCAGGAACGACCGCCGCAAACCCAGCCACCTACGTCTACAACAGCTCGTTAAGCAACGGATTCCATATCAGCGGCCAAAATGTCGCTAGTGGGCTGCCCAACGCGGGCCAGCCGGCCGAAGTCTACGTAACCATAGTGGTTAATGGCGACGTCGGTAATCTCTCGATCGATCAAGGCGTTAACGTCAAGATTTATTTCACCGGCGACCTCAGCATTAAAGCAAAGAACACCGACAACAATAACGTGGATGGCGCCGTCGGGACCTATAATCAGGACGGAACAGCTTCGACCAACTATAGCCGAGCTGGTCACCTGCAATTTTACGGCGTTAGCCCGATAGACGGATCCACCCAGACAATCAGTATCGCTCCTCCTGGCAACGTCTGGGCCACGTTCTACGCGCCAAATGCCGATTTCTCAATAAATGGTAATCCAGATATCATGGGGGCGATCGTCTGTCATAATTTTAGTGGAAACGGAAACACTGGGTTCCATTACGACAAGGAAATCCCTGCTATAGGCGGTATCCCGATCGATTATCAGGTCGCTAGTTACGTCGAGGACATTCGGTAAGATCCAACCGTTGCGGCCACCGTTGTGAATCCGGTCTTACCGGGGACGCCGGCTTGTCCCGAAACGCAAGCCAAAACGAATGCTTTCTAGGCGAAAGCAGCGCCCCGAAGCACTGGCCTTGAACGCGCTTTGTTCAAGCGCTGATT
>CAZFZG010000012.1:0-22059 GCA_964523205.1 uncultured Chthoniobacteraceae bacterium
TTAAATCGCTAATCTTTTGGCCCGGAGGCGCTTGATTATCTCGGCAACGACCGCATCGATCGACATATTCGAAGTGTCGATCACTTCGGCGTCTTTCGCGACAATCAGGGGCGAAGCTGGCCGAGAGGAATCGGCTTGATCGCGCCGGGCGATTTCATCGCGGTGGCCTTGGGCAGCACGCCGTTGAGCTCGGACCTCCGGTGAAGCGTCGATGTAGAATTTAAAAGGCGTTTTCGGAAAAACGATAGATCCGATGTCGCGTCCTTCGACGACGAGATCATATTTATGCGCGTAATGGCGCATTCGTTTTGCCAGAACTTTCCGAATCTCCGAAACGGTGCTAACGCGAGCGACTTCGCTGTTCACGCGATCTTCGTGCAGACGCGGGGTTAGGTCGACATCGTCAATAAGGAAACGCAGTTCCCCATCCTTGAGTTCGCAACCAAACCTCAGTGTTGCCGCAAGTTGCGCGATGCGAGACTTATCCGCCGGGTTGATGCCACGATCAAGGAGAGACCAGGTAATCGCGCGATACATTGCGCCGGAATTGACGTAGACAAAGTTGAGACGCCGAGCCAATTCTCGAGCCACGCTGCTCTTTCCAGACGCGGCCGGTCCGTCGATGGCGATCACACGATATTGATCTTGCGTTTGCACCTGTCCTTTCCGCTGCGAGCGCAGCTTTTCGCGAGACGCGCGGGGAAGCAAGCGCGCGATTATTCTTCGACCGGTGCCGCCGGGACAAGCGTGCCGATGACCGGCGTGCTGCTGCGGACACGTCTCGGACTTATGAACTCGTCCAAGTCTCTTTCAAAACCGGGATACGATTCGCGGATGCATTCGGCGTCCTGGATAAACGTTTCACCATCGGCAAAAAGTCCCGCCACAGCGAAAGCCATCGCGATTCGATGATCTCCGAAGCAAGCGAGCCTCGCGCCGCGCAACGGCGCCGGCCCATGGATCTCCAGGCCGTCGTTGAGCTCGATCACCTGGACGCCCATGCCGCGTAAATTGTGAGCGATCGCCGCGATACGATCGGTTTCCTTCACCCGCAGTTCCTGAGCATGACGAATGATGGTGGTCCCGCTGGCGAGGGCGCCCGCGACGGCGAGCACCGGCAACTCGTCGATCAATTGCGGAATTTCTTTGCCGTGAATCACCGTGCCTTTTAGCGGCACACCGGTCACTTCGACGACGCCGCGCGGCTCCTGCTGATCGACATCCTCAACCGCTTCGCGCACTTGCGCGCCCATTCGGACGAGAACACCGAGCAAAGCGGTGCGAGTATCGTTCAATCCAATGTTGCGGACCAGGAGATGCCCGCCTGGTTGGGCCGCTGCGGCCACTAACCAAAACGCTGCCGACGAAATATCGCCTGGAATGGTGAAATCGCGCGACTCCGGCACCTGATCACCAAAAACACTGACCGTGTCGTCTTCGCCTTTGGCGGTGCGAATCAGAAAATAATTGAACATCAGCTCGGTGTGATTGCGGCTGGCGAATGGTTCGTCCACGGTCGTCTTGCCCTTGGCGAAAAGTCCGGCCAGGAGAATCGCGCTTTTAACCTGCGCACTGGCGATGGGAGACTGATACTGAATTCCGCGCAAAGCTCCGCCTCGAATTCGAAGCGGCGGCGTTTGCTCCGGCCCTTCGGCGACAATATCCGCGCCCATTTTGCGTAAAGGCTCAATCACGCGGTCCATCGGTCGCTGGGTCAGCGATGAATTCCCGACCATGCGAGTTTCAAAAGTTTGACCTGCAAGCAAACCGGCGAGCAGCCTCATGGTGGTGGCGGAACCGCCGCAATCAATCTCCTGGGCCGGAGGCGTCAGGACCCGTTTTTTCCCGTGCACGATGAGCACGTCGGGCTCAGGTTGGTCGATTTGAATTCCGAGAGCGCGCAAAGCGTTGACGGTCCGCATGCAATCGTCACTCGGAAGAAAACCGCGCAACGTGCAAATGCCATTAGAAAGGGCGGCAATGATCGCGGCCCGATGCGAAATGCTTTTATCGCCCGGGACTGTGATTTCAGCCTCAATTCGAGGCGCTCGTTTTACGCGTAGCTCCATATCAACCCGCAACTCGCGTTACGGAACGAGAAAGATCTTATTTGTAAAAGGATCTTTGACTTCGGTTCCAGGCGGGAAACCTCGCACATCGACCAGGCCTTGATCGGGGGCATAAGGACTTTTCACAAAACCGGGTTTGCCCGGGACCGGCGTGCCGTAAGGATAATCGCCTTTGGCTGGTTTGCTGGCAGCCGCCGTTGGACCCGGCGCCGGCGGTGGGGCGCTAGCCTCGACACTTTCAGGCGGCGGCCCATTTGGATTAAAGGGTTGCTGGGCGGAGGGCTGATTCTCCGCTCCGGGCTCAGGATATCTCGCGCCTGATTGTCGCACGCCAGCAGGTGGGGGTTGCTCCTCCATACAGGCCGAAATAAGAAACGCGATGAGTAGGGCGAGCGAGAGCCACAATTTCATAATTTCTTGAACGGAGTCTACACTGCTTCTATTTCAACGCCAGTTTCCTCGGAATCACAACTCATTTTGCAAAAGCTAATTTTGCGCCGAATTCTCAACTTGTTGCAGCAATGGAAACCTCCCGGCAAATCTTGATCGTCGACGACGACGTAGACAGCCGCGCATTGCTAACCCGAATGCTTTGCACGGCTGGATGCAAGTGCCGGGAAACCGACAACGGGGTCGATGCGCTGAGACTGATCCATGAAGAGCCACCGTCAGTATTGCTGCTCGATTTCAAACTGCCGGGTATGGATGGCGCCGAGGTGCTGAAGCGGTTGCGCGCCGACAACAACCCCACGATCGCGCAACTTCCTGTAATCATGTTGACGGGCCACGCGGAGAGCGAGGTGACGTGTCTGGAGGCTGGAGCCGACGATTTCGTGATGAAGCCAATCAAGATTGAAGTGCTGTGCGCCCGAATTGAAGCGTTGCTTCGACTGCATTCGCTGCGCGCTCAACTGCAGCAACAAAACACGGATTTGGAAGAGTGGCGACGAGCTCACGAACGCGACCTGGCCGCGGCTCGCGCGACCCAGCAAGCGCTCATACCGCAAAAACCGCCGCCGCTGGCCGGATGGGAAATAGCCACCTGTTATCGGCCGGTGATCGAGGTCGGAGGCGATATTTATGGCTGGTTGCCGATGAAAAACGGTCGCTGGCTGTTCTGGATCGCCGATGCCACTGGTCACGGCGCGTCGGCCGCACTATTGACCACCCTGGCCAAACTTCTATTTCACCACGGACAGGAACAACATGATCGCCCGAGCGCGATTATGAAAGCGGTGAACAACGATCTCCGAGGCACATTCGGCGGAGGTTCTTTCATGAGCGCGATGTGCGTGGCGCTCGATCCGCGGGTCGGGCGGGCGAGTGTAGTTGGGGCGGGTCATCCGCCGCTCTTGATTACCCGGTTCGGCCGAGGAACTGAAGCGATTGCGTCCTCGGCGCCTCCGCTCGGCCTAATGGATCAGTCGGAATTTGTGGAAACCGTTCTCGAGTTAAATCCGGGTGACGCTTTCACGCTTTATACTGACGGATTATTTGGCGCGGCAACGAATGGGCGAACACAAATTAGCCCGAACCAACTTGCCGGAATGATCAATCCATTCGCTGCGAGCGCGAACGCGTTGTTAGAGCTCATGTTGAAAGCCGCAACGCCTGATTTGACCGACTCACCGCCGGATGATCTGGCGGTAGTAGTGGTTCGGCGGTCGAATTAGCCGGCGAAAAAAAATTTGTTACAGCAAAATTGTTATTGCCCTGCCGCGGATGAAGCATTAATCAGCCTGTATGCCGAAAACCAAAAAAGCACCTTCAAAACGCAAGCCCAATCCCGCCTTCATGAGACCGGTCCAACCGGATGACAAGCTCGCCGCTGTCGTCGGCTCTGCACCGCTGCCCCGTTCCGAACTGACGAAGAAGCTTTGGAACTACATCAAGAAGAACGGCCTTCAGGACAAAACCAAGAAAACTCAAATCAACGCTGACGACACGCTCCGAGCGGTTTTCAACGGCAAGAGCCAGGTCAGCATGTTCGAGATGACCAAGCTCGTCTCGGGCCACATTCGTTAGGCCACGATTTGTAGTTTAGGTCTGGCGGGCGCGCGCCGTAACGCGAAACGCAGGCTCCGGTTTCGGAGCTTGGTGTGGCTTTCGCCGCGCCCACTTGCGCGGCGATGGAGCGTGGTCGACATTTCACGCGTGAAAAATCTGGCAACGGTGATTCTAATTGTGCTCGGGTTGCTTTGGGCCGCGTCCGCTCGCGCCGAATCGGCGTGGGGGACCGATTACAAGAAGGCTCAGGAAGAAGCCAAGGCGGGTCACAAACTTGTACTACTCGAATTTACCGGCTCCGACTGGTGCGGTTATTGTTTCCAGCTAGACCGAGCAATCCTTTCTCAACCGCAGTTTAAAGATTACGCGAACAAGAACCTGGTTTTGGTAGAGATCGATTTCCCTCGTCGCAAACCGCAAAGCGTTGAGACAAAGAAACAAAATGCCGAGCTGGCGCGGCGATACCAGATCGACGGATTTCCAACGTTGGTAGTTCTTGATGGCGAAGGTAAAGCGGTTTGGCGCTACGACGGTTTGTACATCGGCGGAATCGCCGCGTTCCTCGCCGAATTAGACAAAGTCCGCAAAGGCTGATCGTCGATCCGGGCTTCCTCGCTTCTCGAGCGCGCGCTGCATGACGTCGGCCAGCTCGTCGCGAGTAAACGGCTTGGGCAGCGCGCCCTGAAAACCGTAGGCCAAAAATTGGGCCAGAGCAGCTTCGTCCGAATAGCCACTGCAAATAATTGCCGTGACGTTGGGATCGAGCTCGCGAAGCCGCTCAATCGTAGCTAGCCCTCCCATCCCTCCGCGGATTGTTGCATCTAAAATCACTGCCTGGAAACTTTCGCCCCGGCGCATCGCCCGCTCGTAGATCTTCAATGCTTCGGTGCCGTCCGGCACGGCCGTCACTTTGTAGCCGAGCGTTCCGAGCAACTCCGAAGTGATGTCACGAACCCCTTCCTCGTCGTCCATCACTAAGACGCGCTGGTTGGTGAAACTAAAAGTTCGATTGGCCAAGACCGAGTCTGCAATTGCAGGCTCGGCATCGGTGGCCGGTAAATAAAACGCGAAGGAGGCACCGCGGGGCGACGTGTTTTCCAACTGCAAAAGACCTCCATGCTTCTTGATTATGGAATAGCCGATCGATAAACCGAGTCCGCTGGCCGAAGGTTTCGTGGTAAAGTAGGGGTCGAAAATCTTGGCGATTGACCTCTGGTCGACACCTCGGCCGTTGTCTGCAACCTCTACCTTAACGTAGCGTCCAGGTCGCAACCCCATCCCCGAATCTCCATTGATGTCGATGTTGCGGGCCGAAACGCGAACCGTTCCACCATCGGGCATTGCTTCGCGCGCGTTAATCATTAGCGCGTTCATCACTTGCTCGATTTGAATCGCGTCGACTGCGGATCGCCAGAGATCATCGGCCACATGCAGTTCCGCGTACAGATTTGAGCCATGGAGCGAAAATTCGACTGAGTGTGTCACAAGATCCTTGATCGACGTAACCCGCTTCAACGGCGCGCCGCCCTTCGAGAAGGTAAGCAATTGATTCGATAGCTGTGCGGCATGTTGGGCAGCCTGACCAGCCTTTGACAAAAATGAAAGCAGCGCGGTGCAATCGTTCGGGGTCTCGATTTGGGCCAGACCAAGATTGCCGGAAATCACGGTAAGGATGTTGTTTAAATCGTGCGCTATTCCTCCAGCCAGGGTGCCGAGCGATTCAAGTTTGCTGGTGGTCAGTCTTTCCGTCTCCGTGCGTTTGCGTTCGGTCACGTCTCTTAAAAAGACGGAGACGCCGCCGCCGCTCGGGTAAGCCAACAATTCAAGCCACACCTGCGCGTCCGCATCACTCGCTTCAAATTCCACCGCTACCTGCTCGGACATCGCGCGCCGATAGTTTCTCTCAAAAACGTCACGTTTGAAGTGCGGAAACTCCATCCAAACGTCCTTACCGATCAATTCTTCGCGGCGACGCTCCAGCAGTTTCTCCGCCTGCGGATTTACGAAGGTGAATCTCCAGTCCCGGTCGACTGCAAAAAAACCGTCGCTCGTTTTTTCCAGGATGTCGGTCATTTTCCGAAGCGTCTGCTGCAATTCGGCTCGAGCCTGGAGACGTTCGTTCAAAGAACGGATTCGTCGCTCGGCGACTGAGAGACGGACATTGAGTAGGGCAGCATCCAGCGGCTTGGTCAGATAATCATCGGCGCCGGCTTGCAGTGCTTGCTCGAGATCGGCAGCATCGTCACGAGCCGTAACCAAAAGGATAAAAAGCTCCTCCCCGCGCGAGCCGGAGCGCAATTGCCGGCAAAGCTCGATTCCGCTCTTGCCTGGCAACATCCAATCGAGGATCAAGAATTGGATAGGTTGCCTGACCAACTCCTGTTCACCTTCTTCTGCGCTTCCCACTGCAACGACATCGTGCCCCCGGCGTTCGATCAACTTTTGCAGCGTTCTCCGACTCTCGGGATGATCTTCAACAAGCAGTATTCTCATTCGTGGCAAGGCCTTCCCCAAAACACCTCCGGCCGGTCATGCCCGACCCATCGCCGATCGGAAATTTGTTTGAGCAAGATGACTGCCACCGAGTGCGATTTGTCGACGAAAAGATACATCGTCAGATTCTCCCTTAGCGAAGATCGACAACTGCCGCTCAGAAAGCGCTGCTCACCTTGCGTTAGCCTACGCCTCTGCTAGATACAGGCGACAGTTCGGCAGAGGTAAGACTCATGGGCATCATTCGTCTTTTTTTTATTTCGTTAGTTGTCGTCGCGGTGGTTCGTGGCGATGACGCAGCGGCACCACTAAGGGCCGCAAGAACTAAACCGGACCCGGAACCACCTGGCATTACGCTAAATTGGATTCATGTCGACGGCCCTTATATCGCTCTAACTTTTGATGACGGACCAAGCGCAAAATTGACCCCCAAGCTTCTTGATTTGCTGGCGGCGCATCATATCAAGGCCACATTTTTCCTGATCGGCGAAAACGTTGCCGAGTATCCAGAGATCGTGGCCCGCGAAGAGCGGGAAGGACATGAAGTCGCCAACCATAGTTGGTCCCACCCGAAGTTTTGGAAAATGTCCGATGAGAGTGTCCGGAGCCAAATTCGCAGGACCGACGACTCCATCAGGAGCGCAGCCGGCGTGAGCCCGACTTTGCTTCGTCCGCCTTACGGCTCAATCACGCCTCGGCAGAAAAAATGGATCAATCAGGAGTTTGGCTACAAAATTGCGCTGTGGGATGTCGATCCGTTGGATTGGAAACGACCCGGATCTGGTGTCGTTTGTAATCGCATTGTCAAAAACACTCGAGCCGGTTCAATCGTGCTCGCGCATGATATTCATCCCGGAACCATCGACGCGATGCCTTGCGTATTAAATCAACTCGAGGCGAAAGGTTTCAAATTTGTGACCGTTTCCGAATTGCTGGCGATGGAGACGCCCCTCCCGCCGAAACCTTCACCACCGCCAAAAGCCGCGGGCGCAAAACCGCCAACGCCTTCGGCAACCCCGCACGACTGAGTTTGCCGGCATGATTGCCGATCGATATTTGCGGCTCAAGGCAGAGCTCGAAGGCGCATTCGCCGGCTTAATTAAGCTCGGCTCGGAGATGCGCCGTCCGGGGGAGCAGTTGAACACGCTCCAAGCGTTGCTCCGAGACATCAGCGAGCCGCTCCTTTTTGTGGCCGTGGGCGAAGTCAAATCCGGAAAATCTTCGCTTCTGAACGCGTTGTTCGGTGATGAATTTGCCAAAGTTGACGTCCTGCCCGCTACTGACCGCGTTTACATTTTTCGCTACGGAAAAGACGAGAAAACAACCGAGGTCTCTCCCCAGTTGACAGAACGTTACTTACCAATCCCGTTTCTGCGCGATTTCAGCGTAGTCGATACGCCCGGCACCAACACCATGGTCAAAGAACATCAGATGGTGACGGAAGATTTTATGCCGCGGGCCGACATTGTTTTGTTCGTCTTCTCGGTCGCCAATCCGTGGACGCAATCCAACTGGGAATTTTTGGACTTCCTGCAAAAGACTTGGCTAAAAAATGTCATCTTCGTCCTTCAGCAAGTCGATCTGCGCGAGCCAACAGAGATCGATGTGATCTATCGACATCTTCAGGACACGGCCATGCGCCGACTCGGATTTGTTCCGCCGATCTTCGCTGTTTCCGCCCGCAAAGCGCTACTGGCGCGGACTGGCGTGGACAAACCCAAGCTTTGGGAAGAAAGCGCGTTCGCCGCTTTGGAAGAGCAAATCAATTTCATCGTTACCGAATCGAGCACTCGAATGTTGAAACTGCGCTCGATCTTTCAGGCTGGCCGCGTAGTGTCGGACGAATTGGCTAGCGAGGTCAGTGCCTTGCTCGGAAAAATTTCCGCGGATGAAACGGCATTGAGCCGGTTGAACAGTTTGCTTCAGACCCGGCGGGACCAAATGCGCCGCCAAACCGGAAGTCTCGTGCGCGATATCGAAAACGCCTATGATCAAACGGCCGATGAAAGGACAAAGCTGCTCAGGCGAAAGGTGAGCTGGTGGAGCGGCTTGAAGTTAATCCTCGCTCGGAGCGCTCACGAGCGAAGTCTGCATGTCGGCATCGAGACAAAATTGCGGGAGTTGACGCAACCCCAAATGGAGAAAGCGGTGAACGCCTTGGAAACGGACTTGCGAAGCGTTTGGCCGCAAATGCAGGACTTGCTTGAAAATCAGTTGTCGGCCGACTTGCGCAAGCAGGCTCGGACAAACATTCCGGATTTTGCCGGCCAGCGTCGCGAACTTTCCGAGGCGATTCACACCGCCTTCATGGACATTCTTGCAGGCAAGTCGCTCCAGGAACGGCTGACCCGATCATTTGCTCAAACTTCGCTCGCCTTGCGAATCCTTGCCGCATTAATCACAATCGCCGCAACGCTTGCTGCTTTAACCAAAAGCCGGAGCCCGACAATTGCCATCAGCTCAGCAGCTGTTGTTGTGATTGGTCTGGTCCTTATCATTCTCCTGGCGTTCAACCATCGACGGAGAATCCTGCGAGACTATGAGCGGGAGTTAGACCCGAAGCAGACTGAATTCCGACAAGCGCTCGAAGGACAATTCGGAAAAGCAATCGATTCCTTCTGCGAGGAAATGGCAAAACGTTTCCAACGCTTGAGCGAAGTCTGCCACGCGCAACACGCTCGTTACGAACCGTGGTCAGCGCAGGTGAATGAATTGCAAAAGAAATTCGCCGCGCTCAAACCGCGGCTCGGCTAACGGCGCAGTTTACTTCTTGATGTTGCTACCGCCCGCGCCTTGCTGAACCAGGCGCTGCTCGGCCTGACGCCGAGCGATAACGAAATGATTGTTCTCGCCGTAACTGCGCCACGGTCCAGGCGGCACGTCCTGTGTATTCACAAATTGCCAATCCGTCACGTCGGTTGGCTGGAGACCGAGGTAATCCCGCACCGATGGCGAAACATCCAAACCCGCGCCATGGTTGAGATTCGGCTTCGGCCGCTCGTTGCCAAAAACGTATTGGAAATGATCGGTGCGAAATGGTCCGCAATCTTCCCATTGCGCGTAGCAGGTGCGGTTGCCTTTGCGGATCGCAACCCAGTGATGCCAGCACACTGATTGCCCCTGCCCCAAGTATTCCCGCTTAAACCATGGAATCACCAGTGGCGCTTCCGGTTTGAACTGCCCGTGAGTGACGTCATTGTAGGGCAATGCGCAATAAAACGGATTCTGCCGCGGAATGAACGCCACTGGAATGTAGCTGCGCCGCGCCGAGTGCTCGGGGTTATCGAACCCGCCGTAGTTCGATTGCCAATTCAGATCCCAGGAGCTGCGAAAGTTCGGCACCGGATTATTGCCTCCGGCCTGCTCGCCGATCCAAAACACGGTCGTCACGATATTGGTTTTCCAGGGGTAGCGCTGGGCAACCGGCCGCGACATAGTCGGGATGTTCACAATTGGCTCGACTTTAAGCAGCGCCTGCTCGCGCAGCTTCATCGCGTACCTGGCAAAGTCCGCCGCGGTGGCGTAAGGCGAGCTCGACTGTTCCTCGGCCCGCAGCATAGTCACAGCGCTGGCGAAGACTACGAGAGCGAGAATACGTCTCATGCGGCGAAAAAGGTGGCCTGTTTCTATCTGATTTTCCCGCCTCGTGCAAGGCATTTCGTTATGGAAAAACCAGTGCCGCTGGCGGTTACAATTTGTTTTGTAAAGCACTATCCGTTCCACCCTTATATTCTGCTCAGGAGCGTGATCCGGCCGTATTGGCGGTCATCTTTTTCCGGATAATCCAGGGTGTAGTGCAACCCACGGCTTTCTCTCCGGCTCAAGGCCGAATCCACGATTAACGCCGCGACCGTGGCCAGATTGCGCAGCTCCAGAAGGTCGACTGAGACCTTGAAGTTCCAATAAAACTCCCGGATCTCACGCTGAAGATTGCGCAGCCTCGCGCTCGCCCGTTGCAACCGCTTGTCCGTGCGAACAATCCCGACGTAATCCCACATCAATCGGCGAATTTCATCCCAGTTATGGTAAATCACGACCAATTCATCAACGTCTTGGACGTCGCCGGATTGCCATTCTGGCAGGCCAATCTGGCGCTCACTCTGCGAGGATCGACATCCCAACGCCGATTCAACGGCTCGGTGGGCGACGACCAAGCCCTCGAGCAGCGAATTGCTCGCCAAGCGATTGGCCCCATGCAATCCGGTGCAGCCGACTTCGCCGATGGCGTACAAACCGACTAGGCTGGTCGCGCCGTTCACGTCGGTCTTGATCCCGCCACACTGATAATGCGCCGCCGGCACCACCGGGATGGGTTGCTTGGTAATGTCGAGCCCGAACCGCAAGCAGGTCTCGTAGATGTTCGGGAACCGCTCCCGCAAAAATTCCACCGGTTTGTCGGTGATATCGAGGAAGACGCATTGCGCGCCGGAGCGCTTGATCTCGGCGTCAATCGCGCGCGCAACGATGTCCCGTGGCGCGAGTGAACCGCGCGGGTCATAGCGTTTCATGAAATCTTCACCGCGATTGTTCCGCAGAATGCCGCCCTCGCCCCGGACCGCTTCGGAAATCAGAAACGATTTCGCTTTCGGATGAAACAAACAGGTCGGATGAAATTGCACGAACTCCATGTTGGCGATCGTCGCGCCCGCGCGCCAGGCCATTGCCACACCGTCCCCGGTCGCGATGTCGGGATTCGTTGTATAAAGATAAACTTTCCCACAACCGCCCGTCGCGAGGACAACTCGATCCGATCGAATCGTTTCGACTTCCGACGTGTTTTCGTCCAGGACGTAAACCCCGAGACAACGATCTTCAGCCGCAAATCCCAGTTTGGCCGCGGTGATCAGATCAACCGCCATGTGGTTCTCTAAGAAGTCGATCCCGCGACCGCGGGAGCGGCCGAGCTCGCGCAGCAGAACGTCTTCGATCTCTTTGCCCGTGGCATCGCGGACGTGAAGCACTCGGCGCTTGGAATGACCACCTTCGCGACCGAGGTCGAACTCGCGTTGACCGGACACCTCGCGCTCGTCGAACTGCAAACCAAACTCGACCAAATCCTTAATTCGCGCCGGACCTTCGGTCACGATGGTCCGAACCACGCTTTCGTCGCACAGGCCAGCGCCGGCTTCGAGAGTATCGCGCACATGCAGCTCGAACGAATCTTCGTGGCTGGTGACGCAGGCGATTCCGCCCTGCGCCCACGCCGTGTTCGTATCGGCGCCTTTGCGCTTGGTAATAACCGCCACCGAGCCGTGCTTGGCAGCTTTGAGCGCGAAGCTCAACCCCGCGATCCCGCTGCCGATGACCACGAAATCGTATTCCTTCATCCGAATAAAATGTTGTCGATCAAACGCGTCCTTCCAAAATAAACCGCCACAGCCAGAAGCGCATTCGGCTTCGGCGCTTTGATCGGCTGGAAGCTCTCCGCGTCGACGAGTTCAACATAATCGATTCGTGCCAGCGGTGCTTCAGCGATTGTTGTGCGGACAAGGTCGACAATTTGCGTTGCAGATTTCTTTCCTGAATTTTTCGCAGCCAGCAACGCTTTCCGCAAAATCGACGCTTGCTTTCGCTCGTCAGCGTTCAAATAAACATTTCGCGAACTGCACGCCAGTCCGTCGTCTTCGCGCATGGTCGGGACAGCCACGACCTCGATCTTGTAACTCAAATCGCGCACCATTCGGCGAATGATCGCCAGCTGCTGAAAATCTTTTTCACCAAAAACAGCCACATCGGGTTCGAGAATGTTGAACAACTTTGCCACCACCGTGCAAACGCCACGAAAATGTCCGGGGCGCGATTTTCCTTCCAGGACAGTCGAAAGCGAGTTCTCTTCTATAAATAGCGATCGATCCTCTGGGTACATCTCGACCGCACTCGGTCGAAACAAGAGATCGACACCCGCCTCTCGGCAAAACTCCTGGTCCTCTTTTCCCGGCCGCGGATAACGTTCGTAATCGCTGCCGGGCTCGAATTGGAGCGGATTAACGAAAATGCTAACCGCTACTTCGCCGTCCTTTCCCGCTTTTTCGCGCGCGACTCGAATCAATTCCCCATGCGCCTTGTGCAACGCGCCCATCGTCGGCACGAGCACGCGGTGATTCGCCAGGTTGCGAGGTGGCAGCTTGGCAATCGTCTCAACGATCTGCACCTCGCAACCATGAACTACTCCGTGACGCCGTGCGAATTAAGAAAAACCGCGCCTTAATTAATTTCGTAATCGACGTCGACGACTACGCGCACCAGCTTGCGTTCCGGCGTGGCCGCGTCGCGGTCTTCCACTTGAAACCAGCCCTGCGATGCACTGCGCAATTTTCCAAGACTGGTTCGCGAATCTCGGGAGAATTGCTCGGCAGCGATGCGCGCATTCTTGGTCGCTTCCTGGATCATGCCCGGTTTGATGTCGTTTAGCTGGTTGTAGATGTAATTTGGCTGGCAGCCTCCGGCGAGATGAACGCCATTCACCATCAGAGCTGAAGCCGAAGCCAGCGCCGGTTTGATCAAATCGACCTTTGCCGTTCGAAGCAGAACTGATTGCTCAGCCCGAAATCGTTCCGGCGGAGGTGGCACGTTCTTATCGCGCGGCTCCATGCTGGCATCGTGAAGCGCCGGCGGCTGGACCGACATGTCCTTGTCCTCGAAACCGGCGCCCTTCAAAAACGCAACGACGGCTTTTGTGCTATCACTCAGCTTTCGATTGATCGCGTCCAAATCGTTCCCGGTCACGTTGTAGCTAATTGTCCAGACCGCGACGCTGGCCGGCACTTCCCTTTCCGATAGCCCCTTCACCGCAATACTTCGGCGACCGCTGTTCCAATTCGATATGCCGTTCCCGATAAAGAAGCCGCCAGCGTAAATCCCGACCGCGAGCAGAAGCGCGGAAACAATGATGCTCACGCCACGAATCGGATAGGATCCTCCTTGTTCATTCATAATGGGTCTACGCGGAGGTTCGGAATTTCTTTCAGGTAAAGTTCAGAATAAATGGGCGCAGCGTCATGCTACCTCCAGCCAGATTGCCTGGCGGGTGAATCGAAAGCGGCGGTGCCCAAAATTTTCCCAACCTGCGTCCGCGGCGAAACTGCGCATTTCTGAAAATGAAAACGCGCGGACCATGGAAAGGCGAGCATCGTGTTTCGTCATCGGCTCGCGAAACATCGTCGCAGTCAAAAGATAGACGCCGATCGTCCCAAGCAGAGCGCGCCGCAAATCAGAAACCAGCACTAATTTGCGCGAGAGCTCTCGGCACCGTCGCAGCACACGAACCGCGTCTGATTCGCTGAAATGATGAAGGGCCATCGTGCACAGAACAATGTCGTATGGCTCGGGCGGCTCCCAGTCGAGTATGTTGGCCTTGATGAACGCGATGTTTGGATAATCCGCGTTGAGTTTTCTCGCGATCTTGAGCGTAGCAGCCTGTTGATCGAGCGCATCGATGCGAACGTCGGCGCCAATGTTTCGCGCGTAGTCGGCGATCAATCGCGGAATGTCGCCCGAGCCTGTGGCCAGATCGACAATGCGCAATCGCGTGCCGGACTTGACCCAGCGCCGAAGGAAGAACGAGATCAGCCTGTAGCTCCCGAACCAGCGATTGAATCGTCGAATGTTATGAAGATCGCGCTCCAACTCGTCCGAGACCGGCTGCGGCCGATCCATTAACTCCATAGTACTCGGATCGAACTGCCGTTTCATCCGAAGAAGTGATGAGTGACGAGTGACATGTGACAAGAAAGAATCGCAGCCATCCGCTGGTGGTCACTCGTCACCCCGTCACTTGTCACCTAAGAATTTTCGCCAGGATGCCGGCAACTCTGCGGTTTCGACTTCGCTTGCGATGCGACCCTCGAACTCCGGTTGGAAGGTCGTGCTGGTGCCGTAAACCATGATCACATCCTCCGATCCCTCCGCCCGGATTGCATGGGCTACGCCTGGAGGAATGACGATTCCGACGTTGTTGCGACCCCGATGGTTATCGCCATCGACGAAGAAGCGCATGTTTCTGACCGGAAGACCGGCACGGACGTCGCGCAGAAAAACTTCGGCACAGCCCTGGAGAAAAAACATGACGTCCCATTGCTCGCGATCGTACGGCCTCAGCGAATATCTTTGCGGCTGCGCGACAAACAAACGCTGCAACCACTTTTCGGCGGTGCTGTCGTCGGGAACGTTCGGCGGGTGGATATGAAATCCTTTCACGCTGTTGGCGAACATGCGCGCGGCCGACCATTGCTTGGGACGCAATCCGATTTTGGCCAGAATCCCTCCAGATTCGCGCGCCAATTCCCCGAAACTGCCGCGATGCCGCTGGGGATGAATCGTTCTGGAAAAAATCTCGACGCCGGGAATCCAGATTTTCTTAAGCTCGCCTTTATTCCGAGGCGCGACGATCTCGCCAGCGTCGACGCCTGATTCGGAAATTCGCTGCCCGAGTGAACCAGTCTTGTAATCGCGCGAGCTGAGCGATTTTCGAGCGGTCTCATTCAGAGCGTGCCACAAATCCTTTTTCATGTTCATTCAATAAAGCCGCTAACATGCCTAACGACGCTAGCTGCAGTGGTCACATTATATTCATTGCAGCGGGGCTCAGGCAAATTTACGCTGTAACGCGTTCGGCGAGCGCGGTGGCCGAGATTGATGCTCGAGTATTTCGTTTACCTAATTTACCGGACAGGCTTTGCCCTGATCGCTCTCCTCCCATTGCGGGTTGCTTTCGGGCTTGGTAACGCCCTCGGCTTTTGCGCCTGGGCCGTGCTTGGTAAATATCGGCGTCTTGCTTTTCGCAACATCGACATCGCATTCGAAGCGGAAAAATCGTCCCAAGAGAAGCACCGCCTGATCCGTCGCCATTTTAAACGGCTCGGGGCAAACCTCCTTTCCGGATTGAGGCTGGCCTCGATGCCGCTTGAAAAAGCGCGCGCCCACGTGCGGATTGAGAATGCGGACGCGGCACACTGCGAATTGCGCAACGGCCGGCCGGTTGTTCTGATCCTGAGTCATGTCGGAAACTGGGAGCTGCTAGCCCAAATGCTGCCAACGGCGATCGGCTACGTGCGGAACAGCACCGTCTATCAACCGCTCAAGAACCGTTACATCGACAAACACATTCGGACATTGCGTGGACGCGCAGGCGTTGAAGTGTTTGATCGCAACGAAGGTTTTCACAAGGCGATCGAGCTCCTCCGCGGCGGCGGAGCGATTGGAATTCTGAGCGATCAGCACGCGGGTGACCAGGGTTTGTGGGTCCCGTTTTTTGGAAAGCTTGCCTCAACCACGTCGTTGCCGGCGCTTTTGGCGAAACGCACCGGCGCAGCGGTGCTCGGCACAGCGATTTACACTGAGGCGCCCGGACGCTGGCGAATGACAATTGCTGATCGCATCGACCAGTCGGGCGATTCCGTCGAAGAGATCACGGCGAAAGCCAATAAATTGATTGAGGACCAAACTCGTGCTGCACCCGAAGACGGCTTCTGGCTGCACAATCGCTGGAAAACGCCACGGCCGAATTTTCTTCTAGTCCGTTACAAACGCGGCGTTTTTGTGCCAAAGGATTTGCCGCCGGAGCGATTGAAGCGGTTTAGAATTTTGATCCGTAGTAGCAACTGGCTGGGCGATGCCGTCATGAGTGTGCCAGCCGTTCGTGCGATCAAAAAGGGACGGCCCGACGCGCACGTCACTGTTCTGGCACCGGAGAAAATTGTGCCGATGTGGAAATTGATTTCCGAAGTCGACGAAGTCTTAGCCCTCTCAGACAAATCATTGCTTAGCGCAATTCGCGCAGTCAGGCGTCAGCCGCACTTCGATGTGGCGATCCTTTTCCCGAATTCGCTGCGCTCGGCTCTCGAAGTCTTGTTTGTTCCAAGAAAAGTCGGTTATCGCGGACACGGGCGGGCATGGCTCCTGAACCAAATCGTGCGCGAACCGCGACGGGCCGGGCCACCCGAGCATCATGCCATCCGCTTTCTTCGGATCGCCGACGACTGCGGGGCCGACGTCGATCTTACGGCGAAGATCGACAACTTCTCTTTAACGCAAGCTTCAAACCTTAAACATCGAACGTCCCTTGGTCTCTGCCCAGGAGCGGAGTATGGACCGGCCAAACGCTGGTTGCCGGAGCGTTTCGCCGAGACCGCTGCATCAGTCTCCGACGGATCAGACGCTAAATGGGTTTTGCTTGGAACAAAGAGCGATGCGGCCATCGGCGAAACGATTGCCGCCAAACTGGGCGACAAGTGCGTCAATCGAATCGGTCAGACGACGTTAGACGAATTGATTTCGGATTTGCGCGATTGTCGTGTCCTTCTGACCAATGACACCGGCACGATGCATCTGGCGGCCCTCCTCGGCGTTCCCGTCGTCGCCATTTTCGGTTCGACTGAACCCGCGCTGACGAGTCCGCTGGGCGATCGACACATCATTGTGCGACGTCACGTCGAATGTAGCCCCTGTTTTCTGCCCGAATGCCCGATTGATTTTCGCTGTATGAAAGAGGTGACGACGCAGGAAGTCGTCAATGCAATGATGTCGATCTTGAGATGAATGCCGAGCAACCGCGCATTCGAACCGAAGTGCAGGTAATGTTTTTCGATACTGACTCAGGTGGCGTTGTTTCGAACATCGCCTATTTGCGGTTCATCGAGATCGCGCGGACCGCGCTCGCGGAAAAACTCGGCTTACCACTCAGCGAAATGGATCAGACAAGACGATATCCTGCGGTCGTGCGGACCGAGATTGATTATCGCCGTCCGGCGAAAGTCGGGGATCATCTCTTGATCGAAGCGTGGCTGGATGAAGTTGCGCGTGCGCGATTTTGGTGCGCCTACCGAATTACCCGTCCCGCAGATGAAGCCTTAATTGCAGAATGCCGGCAAATGGTTGCCCTCGTGCAAATGCCGGAGGCAAAGGTCGCTCGATTGCCGGACGATTGGAACAAATACCGCACCGATTCCGAACGATGACCGCCGGCGCTGGTACGTTGACCATCGAAGAAGCGTTGCTCGATCCGCCGGCCTTGCCGCCGCCACCGTTGCGGCACGCACTGCTTGTTTCGCTGATCGCGCTCGCCGCGCTCGTTCATCTGGCGACAATCAACTGGAGCGATCTTTATAATCACACCGAAGGTCAATATGCCGGCGCCGCGCGGGAAATGGTGCAATCGCATCAATGGATTTGGCCCACGAACGACGGTTTGCCGCGTCTGCCGAAACCGCCGCTCCTTTACTGGCTGATCATCGGCTCCTTCAAAATCTTCGGTGTCAATTCCGCCGCGGCGCGTCTGCCCATTGCCCTTGCAACGGTTGCAACTGCTGCGCTCACGTTTCTAACCGCGGAGAAGCTGGCGAATTACTGGCGCGGATTTTTTGCGGGCCTCATTTATCTTTGCACCTGCGGCACCTCGGTGCTCGGGCGAATCCTCATGCCGGAGCCGCTGTTCAGCGCATTCATAGCCGGCGCGATCTTTTGCGGTGTCTGCGGTTACCAACGGCGACGCGGACGCGGTTGGTGGTTTCTTGGTTTTTGGATCTGTTGCGCCCTCGCCTGCCTGACCAAGAGTTTGCTCGGATTAATCTATCCGCTGACAATTTTTGTTTTGCTGTCCGCGTTTTATCGCGAAGCGCGACTGCGTTTCGCGCGCCTTTTCCATTGGACCTACATTTCAATCTTCATTCTGCTCTTCGTCCCGTGGTACATCGCGACCGAATTGCATTTCCCGGGTTTTTTACGCCAGCTAATCCAGGTCGAATGGGTCGGACATCTGCGCTCGTTTTCCAATGTCCCGGGCAGCGATAACGGCGTTCCCCGCTTCCAATTCGTCTGGATGCACCTCGTTTGGTTGTTCCCGTGGTCGGTCGCAATTATCCCCGGAGCCATTTTTGCCTGGCGAAAAACTATTCGGCCGGGCGAGCTTGGCTTTGCCGAAGCATTGCCATTGTGCTGGATGGCTGCCGTGTTTTTGCCGCTCCTAATTATTGGACAACGGCAGGATTACTATTCGATGAATATGTGGAGCGCGTTCGCGATTTTCGGTGCGATCGCCTGGGAACGATTTTCCAAAAATTGGCAAATGGCCGGTGCCGGCCTCGTTGGAGTCGTCGGGCTTGTCGCTGGCTTGGCCGCGCGCTTGCATCCGCACTTGGCGCAAGTGAGCAAGATTCCCAGCGAAGGCGAGGACGGCAGCTGGACAACCTGGGATGCATTAGAAGAGCTGCCGAGCTCGGCTTGGGCGACTCTGCGCCCGATGGTCTTGATCATTGCTGTGTCTCTAATTATCGCTGCATTCATCGGTCTCTATCTCGCCGCGAAGAATAGGCCGCGACTTTGTCTCACGGTTTTGGCAATTGGCATGATCCCAATCGCACTTTCGCTGGCCGATGGGATCGCCCGCATGGCGCCGCAGTTTTCACTCGCCGACGTGTCGCGTCTTCTCGACAAACAGCTGACCCAGCAAGACGCGGTAGTCTTTGAAGGCGAGCTCGATGATGCGAGCAGCCTGGTGTTCTATTTGCACCGCCAATTTTATCTCGTGAACGAACCGGTCGATGACGACCTGCATATCGCCGGAGGCAAAAGTATTTCAATCACCGAAGACGCGATTCTGCGGCACTGGGGCGATCCGCAGACGATTTATCTAATCGTCAAACAGGACCGTATTCCGTATTGGCAACAGCTTCTGACCACGCGATTTCATATTTACCACCGGGTCACCGCTTCCGGACAGTACGTGGTCCTAACAAACCAGTTGTAATTTATCGCGCTGGAGCATTTGAAAATGTCCGGGTTCGCGCTAGCTTTGGCGCTCGTTTTCCCGTTATGTCGCAGCATCGCAGCCTCAGAGGAGCCAGCACGATCGTCGCGAAACGCAACGTCCTGAAGCGTTTCGAACGGGTCGAGCTGCTCAAAAAACGAGACCAATGGAAAGAGGGTCGCAAAGTCATCGGCCTTCCCAAGACAAAACCGGACGCGTAAAGCTGTTGAGGAGTTGAGATGTTGAGGGGTTGAGCAGAATCTCAAGTTCTCAACCAATCAACCTCTCAACTTCTTTATGCGTCTGAACCGCTATCTGGCCGCGGCCGGCGTCGCTTCCCGGCGCAAATGTGATGAGCTGATCGCCGCCGGGCGAGTAACGATCAACGGCCGCTTCTGCACCGATTTCAGTGCCAAGCCGACTGAGCGCGATCACGTGAAGGTCGACGGGAAGCTCGTGCGCCTTGAGCGCCCGATGACGATCGCCATGAACAAACCGGCTGGTTTCGTCTCGACTCGAAGGGATCCCCACGCGCGCGACACGATTTTTGATTTGCTGCCGCCAAAGTCCCCTCGCCTTTTCAACATCGGTCGCCTCGATACCCAAAGCGAAGGCCTGCTTCTTTTGACCAACGACGGCGCACTCGCCGAACAACTGACTCATCCGCGACACAAGATCGAAAAGGAATACGAAGTCACGTTGGATCGACAATGGGACAGCGCGCTGGCGCCGAAACTCTTGCGCGGCATCGTGCTCGTTGGAAAACGGGCGCAAATTTCGCGACTGCATTCGCTCGGGCCGGCCCGCGTGCGGGTTGTGCTTCGACAGGGGCTCAACCAACAGATTCGCAGAATGTTTTGCACAGTCGGCTACGAGGTAAAACGGCTCGTTCGGGTTCGGATTGGAAATCTACGCCTGGGCGATTTGCCGCGGGGACATTGGCGTCCGTTGACCAAGTCGGAACTCGCCGACCTGAAACAAACGCGCCGTCTAGAATAAACCGGGCGGACGCGATAGAAGGTAAATCCAGTTCGCCAGCAGCAGCACCATAGCCACTGCGCGAAGAAAAGTTTTCTCGGCCGAACTGAATTGGATCAGCCTCAATCGCGGCGCGCGCGTAATCAGGACCGCGAACGCGTAGGCATCAAAGATCGACAATCCACAGAGCGTGATAAAGATCAGCGGGTTCCAGTGCAGCGCGCCGATGAAATCGCCATGAAAAAATCGGATCGTCGCTCGGGTCATGCCACAAGTGATGCAAGGATGACCTGTCACCGCCAAGAAAACGCAATGGGGCCATGGCAATCGCACCGCGAACCAACAAGCCGCCCAGGCGAGCGAACCGAGCGAGAGGCTCAACCAAATTAGTTCATGATCGAGCTCGCCGGGACGAAGTCGGCGGCGTTCAAGCTGCATCAGAAGCGATCAATGCTGTGATGCGCTCCAGGCGCCCAACGCTCCAAACATCATGGCAAGCAAGAATATGCCGCCGCAGCAAACGATCAGCGGAAGCAAGACGGCGATGACCGCCCGACCGGTCTCGATTTCGTGCGATCGAGCAAGCCCGATGCAGTACAAGACCAGCCCCCACACAAACGCAATCAACCCACCGCAGATCGGAATAACCTGGAGAGGATTAACCGAGCCACCCGAAAAGCAGACGACCCGAAACGTAGTCTCAAAACTTTGCTTCGCGCCACCGACAAGCATCAGACAGAGATGGAGAATTGCCGAGACAATAAAAGTCCCAATCGCGACCAACAACGGCGATATAATCATCACTAAGATCAGGGCCGCACCGCCGAGCATATGATTGAGTGCGCCCGATCGGCCAAAGCCTCCGAAGACCGATTGTAAGGCGAACCGATAAAAAAGGCCGACCACCGTACCGAACGTCCCGCCGATCAGCGCATAAACGAGCGGTTCGCCCAAGCCGCCCTCGCGGCTCATCGCGGTAAACGCTTCGGCCGGACGAGTTAGCACCATCTGTAATGTTTCAATAAAGGCACTGAAAAATCCTTTGGTGTGACGTTGATCCCACGGCAATCCGCTCCGCGGCGCTGCCGACGTTGATCCCGAAGCCGGCGCAATTGCCGTTGGCGGAGTTGGAGTTTGCGGCGGCGGCGCGCCGGAAGGCGGCGCGGCCCCGATGTCGGCGGCGAACTCGCTGAATTGCGAGAGCGGTTGCCAATTCGGCATCCCTTCTTTCCAACCAAGATCCGTCGGCAGAAAACGCCCGGACCGAAGTGCTTCACGAACTTGTTCTTCTGGGAATGCACCCAGACTGGTTGCGCCCCGATTAACGTGGATCATCGCCATAAGCTCGCGTTTTAATGAGCAGCGGCGACAAAGTCAATCGCGCTACGTCTTTTCGTCGAAGCGATTCGTTTTTGCCGGCGCGTCCAATGCCCGCCAGAAATACCAGGCCGCGACAGAGCGATGCGGCCCGAATTTCTTCCCGTGCTTCAAGAGTTGCTTCGGCGTGGGCAGTTTTCGTTTTCCAAACGTTTTGGCGAAGCCTTTTTGCACCCCATAGTCATGAATCGGCCAGACATCGGGTCGCCCAAGGTCGAAAAGCAACAACATCTCCACAGTCCAACGCCCGATGCCGCGGACCTGGATCAAGCGCTCAATAATTTCTTCGTCGGTCATCCTGGCGAGCGCACGCGCGGACGGCACCGTGCCGTCAATGGTCTTCGCGGCCAAATCTTTAATGGCAGCCACTTTGCTTCGAGACAAACCGGCGGC
>CAZFZG010000012.1:22159-27486 GCA_964523205.1 uncultured Chthoniobacteraceae bacterium
TCGGGCTTCAAAGTTGTCACGCCCGGCGGGAAAACGTTTTTGATCGACCCATGGCTGACCAACCCGGTTTTTAAAAAGGCCAAAGAGGAACTGGCGGCACTGAAGCACGTCGATCTTATTCTGCTGACCCACGGACACGGCGATCATGTCGGCGATTCGGTCGAGATCGGAAAGAGAACGCGCGCGAAACTTGTAGCAAACTTCGACTTGTCCGCGGCAGTGGTCAGCGTGCTCGGTTACCCGAGCGATCAAGCGGGAATGGACACCACGGGCCACATCGGCGGACAGCTCAAGTTGCTCAATGGCGAGCTGACGGTTTATTTCGTTCCTGCGTGGCACGGCTCGACTGTGCGCAAGGACGAGAGTTCACCGCCAGTTGGCGCGGGCATGCCGACTGGTCTCGTCATTTCGATTCGCAACGGCCCAACCATCTATCACACCGGCGACACTGGATTTTTTTCGGACATGGCGCGCGTGTCCGATCACAACAAGATTGACATCATGCTCGTTTGCATCGGCGATCATTTCACGATGGGCCCGGTAGGCGCGGCGAAGGCAGTCAAATTGGTCGGGCCAAAAATGACGATTCCGATGCACTACGCCACGTTTCCCGTGCTCACCGGCACGCCCGAGGTATTCGGAGCCGAATTAAAAAAGCTTGGCGTCAAAACGCAGTTACGCGTGATGAGGGTTGGCGAAACGATCAAAATCTGACATTGCGACATAGGTCTCAAGTTATCGAGTTCAAAGCCGTCAAAGAAAAAGCGAGAATGGGAATTGTAGCGGATGGGGTTGCCTTGGTTGAGAATCTAGTTCCCGCTGGTTTGGTCACGGCAGCGAGCAAGATAGCCGAAGCGCCTCGGGGATTGGCTGATGTTGCCTCCAAACTTGTCGAAGCGATCGCGACCAATTCGATTTGGGAGAAAAAACGTGGCGGGCGGACGCTTGTGGTCAAACGCCGGAATCTTCACAGCGAGCAACTCGCCGAGCTGACCAATCTCTATTTTCGCGTGGCTAACATTCCCATCCGCTTCTGGAGCAAACTGGATCAGTGGCGGCGATGGGAGGTCGGCTGTTTCGAAATGCTCAATGGCGATCGCTTTCACACCTACAAGGCCGGCCGGCGCTGCGTGGTCGCGGAAAAGTTACCCGGCGAAAGTTTGTGGCTGCATCTGACTCGCGGCAGTCTCACCCGAAAGATGCTTCGCGCCGCTGCCGAGGAGTTACGGCGAGCCCATCAATTCTGGAGTGACGAATTCCGCGGCCGATGGTCGCATGGAGACGCGAGCGTTACCAATGTGATCTATGATTCGAGTACCGACCGCGCGCGGTTGCTCGATTTTGAAATTGTGCACGAAAAATCACTCAGCACTGCCGCCCGTCAGGCCGACGATTTGCTGGTGTTCCTCCTCGATTTGGTAGGAACAGTGCCGAACCGGCAGTGGTTGCCGTTTTCTACGACATTTCTCGAGGCATACGGCGACAAAGAAGTCATCACCCAACTTCGCCAACAGCTCGATCTGCCCGGCGGACTCGCCTGGATCTGGTGGGGCGTCCGCACCAACTTCACGAATCCGGCACAAGTGAAGCGACGCTTGGGAAGTCTCAGGCGCGCAATTCTCAAACTAAACTTCACGAAGAAGCCGCTGCGGTTCGCGATCGAAGCAAACGCCGGCCCTCAACGAACTGCCAGGTAATCAGACCCGGAATGCCCAGACCAAGTTCTCGAAGGCGCATAATTAGAGACAGGGCGAAGGCGCTCTCGCCCGGGATGCCGAGCAAGCGCCCAACAAAAACGTAGCCGCCTTCCTGAACTCCAAGAGCCCCCGGAACTGCGAACGCCGCCGACCGAATCGTGAAAGCCATGCTTTGAAGAATCAGCGCGTTCACAAACGACGCCGGCAAATCCATTCCCCAAAGCGCGATCCAGATTTCGCCTGCCGCGGAGACAAAGGAAAGAATAGTCCATACGCAGCACAGGACCAGTCCGCGACGGCGCGCATAGAGCGAACGCACCTTTTCATCCAAAGTTTCACCGTGCTCTACGAGTGATTGCCATTCGGCCGAACCGGCGAGTCGGGATATGACCCGGCCAACGAAGCCGAATATCCCTTTTCGCTGGGCAAAGTAAAATCCGGCGAATGCAAAGAGAGCAATGACGAGTCCGAACAATGTCGGACGAACAAAGCTGGTTTGTCCGGTAGCGTGAACCAGCAGCAATAATCCGAGGATGGTAAAACCGGCCGTCAGAAAAACGCCCAACGTAAGATCGACAATGACTGTCGCGGCTGCGGTCGCCAACGGTGCGCCTTTGAGTGCAGCCAATCGCGCCCGGATGATATCACCACCGATCGCCGCCGATGGCACCAGTGTGCTGATCGATTCACCAATCCAGCGCATCCAAAAAAGTTGAAGGAGCGGAATACGTTCCGGTTTTGGAAACAGAACCCACCAGGCGATGGCATCCACAAAGATCGGAATGGAATGATATGCGACGATGCCGAGAATAACCCATTCAGGGGTGACCAAGGCTTGCATGACTCTGCCAGCGCCTTCTCGAATCAGCAGTCCCGTGAAGAGCGCCGCGCCGGCGAAGCCCAGCAAATAAAAGGTCAGTTTGAGTTTACCCGGTGATTTCATTTCGAAATGTTCGCCGCCGCGACGGAAAACGGACGAGATGCTAGCACACAACCGAGCGGCTCGCGTGCGATAAACGCGCTCGCGATTAGGCTATGTCGCGGGAAAGGACGATTGCTTCGTCCGCAGTCGCCGGAACCGGCACAAGTGCAACGCTCGTCTCGGGTAAAATCTCCGCCACCACCGGCGGCAGGACCACACGGCGGAACGGACGCGAGGCCACTAAACAAAGCCCGAGCCAAGCTGTTCCAAAAAACATGCCGGCCAGAACATCGGTCAAATAGTGCGCGCCAAGCGCGATTCGGCTGAAGCCGACCAGAGCGACCATGAAACTTGCGGCCAAGAAAAGTAACACGCGGCCCCGGCGGCTCTTTATCACCGGAACAATGAACAGTGCGAGTTGCCCATAGAGGAGCGTCGCCCCGATAGTGTGGCCGCTGGCGAAGCTGTAGCCTGACCAATCCACAAACCAGTCATCCACGAACGGACGATGTCGATGCACCAAAATTTTTACGAGCTCATTTAAGAGCATTCCGCCGGGCACAGCTACGACCAGGGTTGCGAGTGACAGCCACCAGCGCTTGAAAACAAAGTGCATCACCGCCAGCGAAAGCACGATCGCGATCCACTCGCTGGAACCGAATTCGGTGATCGCGCGCAACACCGCGACAAAAGTGTGTGTGAGATGAGAGTGAAACCAGCTCGCCACGCCGTGGTCGATGCCGGCGAAGGGATTTGATAGCGCTAAATGGGGGGTTGTCACAAAAAAGGCTGAGCACAGTAGAGCAACTCGGAAGCCAGTCAACCCCCAGAGCCCTTGCAACCTGAAGACCGAAAATCGCGAGCCTCGGCAAGCTCGGAAAGCCTAAGCGGGCCAATCGTCACTTGCTGAGCACCTTGAAATGGGATACACGGGGGTTTGACCGGCGGGTGCGTATACAAGATCGCCAAGCATCGTTGCCAAAAAATTATGAAACGCCTTAGCCTCGCCTTAACCGTCCTTTTCGTCGCCGGCGCGTCCGCCGCTTTTGCAGGAACAGGCGGGCCGGAGCTCCAGCAGAAACCGAGTGATCAGGACGAAAACAAGAATTCCACCGAAATCTTCAATTACGAGACCACCTATACTGGCAGCAGCGATTTTCAGGATTACCGCGGTAAGTTCGGAGACGGCGACTCGCTTTACAACCAGTTCAGTTATGCCCACCGGTTTCTCACAACCGGCAATTGGTATCTGCGGCTGGGAGTTGAGTATGAGCGGTTCGACTTCGGCGGCACCGATAATGGATTGCCCGATCATTTGCAGACCATTCACGCGCTCGTCGCCTACGAATACATCGTGCACGATCACGCCGGCGCGGGAATCGAGCTCGACCCCGGTCCGTATTTCGAGAGCCACATGAACGGCGATTCGATCGACGTGCCCTGGAAAGCTTGGATCACCTTCCCACTCAAGAAAGACAAGATTTTCGCCGTGATCGGCGCGGGTGGCGCGATCAATTCGAATCCAATTGCCGCGCCCGGAGGCGGGTTGATCTGGCTCTTTACCGACCATCTCCGGCTGGAAGGCGTATTCCCAAAGCCTGCGCTGGTCTGCAATCCAAATGACGACTGGGAATTTCGACTCGCCGGCAATCTATTTTTTGAAAGTTACCGCGTCGATGACCTCAATACGGTGGCGCGAAAGCTTCGCGGCATAGAGGACCCGATCGTCCAATACAGCGAGGACCGCGCCGGATTACAGGCCACCTATTCACACTTTAAACCTTTCGACCTTACCCTGGATGTCGGTTGCACCTTTCGACGCGACTTCGATTTTTTCCGGGCAGAAGCGCGGGTAAAAACGGATCCTGCGCCTTACGTCCGGTTCGCGATCGAAGCTAAGTTCTAAGGGAAAATTTCGTCGAGCTTCCGCGCGACGGATTGCGAGCCGCGCACTTTCAAGCGTCCGGTCAAGAACGCCCAGGTTCCTTTTAGTTTTCCGTTCGACATCGCCACCCAATCGTTGTCGCTGGTGATGAACGTCACGTCCGGGTTGTTGATCTTCCCCTTGCCCATTTTGTAAGCGCCGTCCTCGACGTCGATCCACCATTGGCCACCGTTCGGCCCGCTCAATTCCCATTGATACTTCGCGTGGACGCCTTTGGCTTTGTCGGCCTTGAAACTCTCCCGCATCCCGTCAAAGACCTGTTGCGGCGTCGAGTTGTCTTCCGCGCGGACGACGGCCACGCAGAACATCATTGTTAAGACAAGGAAAAGTCCTTTCGTTTTCATCCAGTGTTAAATCGTTTAACGAAATATTCTCGGTTTCAATTCACTGGTACAATTCCGGCCGACGGTGATCAAAGACGCGGACCAGGTCCCGCACTTGCGCGATAACATCGGCGGAAATTTCTGCTGCAATCAATTCTTCGCGGTCCAGTGAGGCTGCGGCGAGAATCTTTCCTGAAGGATCGACAATCAGTGAACCGCCGCAGAAGGTGACGCCGTTGTCGGTGCCGATGCGATTGGCGATGATGAAGTAGCTTTGATTTTCGACCGCGCGGGCAAGCGCAAGGATTCGCAGATGCTCCGCCCGCACCACTGGCCACGCAGACGAATTCACGATCACGTTGGCGCCGCGTTCCACAACGAGCCTGCGCGCCATTTCCGGAAAACGAAGATCGTAACAGATGCTCAGTCCGACAACGAAG
>CAZFZG010000013.1:0-3834 GCA_964523205.1 uncultured Chthoniobacteraceae bacterium
TAAGCAAGCCGGCGATCAGCATTCGCGGAACTCGATCGATGCTTCTCGGAGCAAAGCGCGCCGGGTGAGTAGTGGTGGCGAGTTTTGTGGGCCGTTGCGGATTGCCGACTTCGTCGTTGTAGAGATTCACCAGCGAGATCACGTCGCCGTGCTTCACTTCGCACTCGCCGAGATCGTGGAGATAAGGCTGCCAATGCCGGTATTGAGCAAGATCTTCGGCGACACGTTTTGACAACAGAATGTGACCGGCGTCACCACAGTCCATCACCCGCTGCGCGATGTTAATTCCGGCGCCGGCTACGTTGGATCGATCGTTCACATCGGTGGTTCCGCTGACGGGACCGCTGTGCACGCCCATTCGAATTTTCAATTCGGAATGATCGAGCAACGCTTTACTAGCTTGAATTGCGCAGCGGACTGGCGCGTCCGGCGTGCTGGTAAAGGCCAACGCCATTCCGTCTCCAGTCGGCAGACAAATGAGCTTTTCCGACGCTTCGGCGATGCGGAAAGCGTCGGTGTTTCGAAAAATCCGGTTGAGCTCGCTGAGCGATTCGCGTTGCTCGTTAATCAGCAATTTTGAGTAACCGACGATGTCGACAAAAAGGACATGAGCGATTTCTAATTGAAGATCTGGTTCGAGCTCGGCGGCCATGGCAAATCGACGACCATCCCCTGGACGAGAGGTCTAGAAGCAAGCGAAGCTTCTCCCGCGCCAAATCCGCGCACTTTCTTCGCCTTTTGCCTTTCGTTTAGGCCTGAAGAGGAAAATCGATCAAATCAACGGGAGCAGCGGCCCTGCCGGTCTCAAATGGCCTGGTTTGCAATCGTCAGTCAAAAATCTAAGATCTAAAGTCCAATGCCAGTGGCTAAGATGCCAGGGCGGCGGAAATGGCAGACGCGCCAGACTTGGGAGCACGGTAACAACAAAGGAAATCAGTGATGGCTGAATCGGATCGAGAAGAGCGAGAGCGACTGCGACTGACTCCGGAGCAACGGCGTTTTCTCGGAGGCGCGCGGTCCAAGCAAACCGGAGCGGAACAAGAATCTCCTAAACCCGATACGATCGGCAAAGTCAAAACCTCGCCGCCGGAACCGGCGTCTTCATCGGAACAGCACAGCCCCCGACGCGTCCGGAAATGGAAAATGTCACATGCGCTCGAAATGCAAAACTTGGCCCTTCTAGTGGGTGGCCTCGTCCTGTTGGGAGCGACATTTTATGTCGGCAAGAAATTCGAGTACTGGAGATATCTGTTGGCGGCGCGCCGAGAAGCGAAGATCGCGGCCAAGGTAACCGGCGACTTTGCGGGCGCATCAGCCGAAGAATTGGTAGAACACGCGGTGATGTCGGAACGGCTGGGGCAGTGGGATGACGCCGCCAAACGCTTGATTGCCGCGAAATACAAAAACATGTCCCTGACCGGCGTCCTCTTTCATGCCGGAAGACTTTATTACGATCACTCCGATTTCGAATCGGCAGATCGTTTGTTCGAAAGCGCGATTGGGTTCGGAGAAAACGTGGACACTGCGAATTATTTTCGAGGAATGATCGCCGTGAGCCGGAACGATTTTCCGGCGGCGGAGCGTTTCTTCGAAGCCGCAACCAACGCTGCGCCGTTCAACGCGGATTATTATTATTCCCTGGCCGAAACGCTTCGAAAAGATCATCGCCCCAAGGAGGCGATGGCGCGTTATGAACAGGCGGCCCGTCGCGGCGCAGAGGAATCGGCGCAGATGATTTGCCTGTTCAAGGCGAGAATGGCCGCGCTGGAAGCTGGTGATGCCGACCCAGTGAAAGCCGAACTGGAACAGCAGCGAAAGCTTGGAAACTTATCAGTTGATTGGCTCATGACTGACGCGGCGCTGGCAATTCATCATGGGGACATCAACGAGGCAGTAGTACTCGTCGACCAAGCGCGCGCAGCGGATGAATCGCGCCTGTTCGCCCGGTTTGCCGCGTGTGTCAGCGACAGGTTCTTCACTGCGGCGAGTGAAAGTAACCAGGAACTGGCCCGGGCCTGTCGTATTGATCAGGGGAAAGCCCTGCAAAACGACCGTAGCAAGGGACCTTAAGAACCTCGTGTCCCCAGGGGAATCATCTTGACATGCGACCGGTCTTTCAGTGGAATACGATTAGTAGGGATAGGAAGGCCAAGTCAGGCCACAAAACCGGCGGGAAATGAAAAAAACAGCGGTCCTTCTACTTATCGGGTTAGTTGCCGCAATTTCAGTACTTCGTGGCGACATTATTCCGAGTTTCGCGGGTACGCTCCCATCGGGCACCGACACCGTTTGGAGTTATCACATCGACATCACGAGCGATGCGCAGGTGACGGCCGGCGACTTCTTTACTATCTACGATTTCGGGCCTTTTATCGCCGGATCAAACACCCAGCCCGCAGACTGGACGTTTTCCTCTTCGCTCGTAACCGCGCCCCCGTCTGGGACGTTGCCACCGGACGATCCGAACATCCTGAACCTGACCTGGACCTACACGGGGACGACCCCGATTCCGACCAGTTCAGTCGCCGGATTATTCTCCGTCACGGTTGCTACCGGCCAGTTTCAGAGAGTTCCTCAAACACGGAACGGTTACTTTGCCGCGCAAGCGACTCGAAATCCGGGGCAGGATGGTGGGACCAAGCTAAACAATGTTGGCCGGATCCCGGTGCCGGTCCCGATTCCTGAGCCCACTACGATATCGTTGATTGCGCTGGCCGCGGCCGGTTCTGCGCTGCGCGCTATTCGACGGCGTCGATAAAAATAATTTTCCAAATTGAACGAGGCGGCGGGACATGTTCCGCCGTTTTTGTTTTCCGACCTTGGACTAGGATATTCAGGTAGTGGCCACAATTCCGGCGATGGTCGCGATTCGGTAAACACTGTAGATTCGTCTGCGCTTGCGATATCTGCGGCGAGGATAATCGGCTGAATGTCTTGGAACGAATGTTCTAAACAGGATTCGCAGACGAACGGGCTTCCAATTAAGCCCGTTCGTTGGTAATTGATCCGTATGTCATTCCGAACCCTCGTCTTAATTGTTGCTTTGCCAATAGTCGCCCAGGCAGGGGCGCCCTCGCAGGGTGTCGATTTTTCAAACTACAACGTGCCGCTTCACACCCAGATTGTGGATCATATCAAAGCCAAGATCGCACCGCGCCTCGGTGACGGCCCGTTGACGCGTGAACGATATTTCATTATTCCTTTCGCTTACCAGGACCGCGGGAATCACCCGGAACATTCGCACTCATTTATCTCTGTCATCCGAGTGTTTGCGGATAACAAGCAGCCCAAACTGACGCCTGGTCTCAAAACGAGAAGGTACAAGAATCGGGAATTTGAAGCCTTCACCATCAGCTGGTTGCCGCGCGATTTCATGAGCAATCCCCATCTGTGCGTCTTTGACGGCGTCGGCAGCCGCCTTATTCCGGCCAACAACAAATGTCCTGTATCGGCCGGCCGAAACTTTTCTCTCGAAGAAACGATCAAGCTCGCCGTGGATTCAAAGAATGCGGTGGCCATGTGGGGACCTTATGAGATCAAGCAAGCAGCGTTTGATCTCGGTGTGAAGCGCAAACGGCTGCTTGACGGAGGAACCATTAAATATCGGGCCGACGACCGTCTTTATCGAAAAGATAAAGTCGCGATTAGTTGCTTTCACGCCATGGCCGGTTTGGACGAGCTTTTCCCAAACGGCGGGCTTTTCGGAACAGGATTTTTGATGTGGGGCTTCAATGGAACGGCCCGGGTACTGATGGAATACACCGAGAAGGCGACAAACAAACACTTACTTCTTGAGCCGGTGGATATAAAAAAGGACCGCTACGGCTTCGTCTA
>CAZFZG010000013.1:3934-6460 GCA_964523205.1 uncultured Chthoniobacteraceae bacterium
AACACTTACTTCTTGAGCCGGTGGATATAAAAAAGGACCGCTACGGCTTCGTCTACGCGCCGACACGAAACGGTGAAATCCCTTATAATCCGCTGAGAATTGCGTCCGCCTATCACAACTAACGTTCAGTCACAGATCTGGCCTGGCGTCCGATTTGGCGAACCTCTCATTTGTTAGGGATCCGCGCCCGGCGACGTCCGTTTCGCGCCGCGACCGCCGACCATGCTTTTTGGCAGTCGTGCTTGCAAAAAGCATGCAGACATCCAGCGTTGCGCGCATGAGACACTCCGACCCCACCGGCTTTAAATGGTTGCCGGTTGCGCTGGTTTTGCTCCTCCTATGGAACGGATGCTCGTTCTTGCCTCGTTTGAGCAAGCTTTCCGGCAATCATGCTTTCATCGACTACTGGCCACCGGATCCGGACAACAAGGGTCTAAGGCTCGCCGTTAAGGATAACATCGACATGAAGGGAGTGATTACGACCGCCGGTTCGGAGATCTTTTCCGTAACCCACAAGCCCGCGGAAAAGGACGCCCCGTGTCTGGCGATCGCGCGTCGGCGCAACGTGCAGATAGTCGGCAAGACTAATATGAGTGAATTCGCCGTCTCGCCGTCCGGCATGAATGAATATTTCGGGACGGCCGTGAATCCGTTGAATCGACGCCTGATTCCGGGCGGATCCTCGTCTGGAAATGCCGTGGCGTTGGCATCTGGAATGGCGGACGTGGCTTTCGGCACGGATACGGCGGGCTCGGTCCGTGTGCCTGCCGCTTGTTGCGGGATTGTCGGCTTGAAGACAACGTTCGGGTTAATTCCGATCGAAGGTTGTTATCCGGTTGAGGAGCATCTCGACACGGTGGGGCCGATGGGGAAAGACATTGCTCATACCGTTCAAGGCATGGAGCTTCTTCAAGATGGTTTTGGGGCCAAGTATGCGGCGGCGAAGGCAGCGAAGCCTACCGCGCGAAGCATCCGGATCGGACGTCTCAAACTGAAAGGGACTGATCGAAAAATCGATCAAGCAATCGACGATGCGCTTGCCAAAACGGGATTCCAAGTGGTCGAGCTGGACGAAAGCCTGAGCCAACAATTCGAGCAAGCAACGAAGGACGGTGATACCGTTGCCTCAGCGGGTGCGTGGATCAGCAACGGGCGATTTCAGCTCGCTGTGACAGCTCGAACTCAGTCTGTACTTCGGCTCGGTCAGATAAACTATACCACGAGTTATCGCGGCGCATTGGCCAGGCGAGGTGCCTGGCAGAGGACGCTACTTACAGTTTTCGAGAAGGTGGACTTCATCGCGTTGCCAACACTTCAAAAAAGCCCGCCGGAACTTCCACTACTCAACTTGAGAATAGGAATTCGCGAAGCGCAGGTGCTTCAGTTGCAAAACACGGTGGCAGTCAATTTCGCCGGCAATCCGGCTCTGGCCCTACCCGTGCCGGTGCGTGGCGAGAAGGCGCCGGTGACGAGCCTGCAATTGATCGGCCCACGACTGGCCGAGGCGGGCCTGCTTAATGCGGGTCAGCTAGTCGAAGACGCGGTCAAAAAGTAACGCGCAAGTTTCACTGCGAAAGGCCCGCCGGTGTGAAATCGGCGTCGGTAAAGTTCACGTCCTGGTCGATGCGTGCGCCGTTGAATTCCGTTACGCTATTTTTTCGCGGACCGTGCACAATCAGACTAGCTGGAATCGGATTGTGTTTTTCATCCCGCGCGACGCGTGTGATATCGATGCGACGAACAAGTGCGCCTGACGACGAGTATTTTTCGATCCGCATCGGCACAAACCGCTGCGAATCGATCCAGCTGCGCACCTTGGCATACACGGAGACGGACGAGCTGTCCGGCTTCGATTCGAGAATTTGACAATCGACTCCGTTGATTGGCTCCGCGCCGACGACAGCCTGTTTTTTCCAGGCGAAGAAATTCTCCACTGCATCCTGATACGCGAGGTCGCTGTCGAACAATCCCTCGCTCATTTGCGCCGCTTTGATTGGCCGAACCGGCTGTTGCGGGACAATGATCGAGCCTTTCGGCGCACCCTGACCCTGGTGCAAGATGATTACCTCGCCCTTATGCTCGTTAGGCCAAAGCACTTGATAAGCAATGTCGGTTGCCGCTTTCGTCCGGCGCTGCTTAATCTGGAGTTGGAGGACCCGCCTGGCGCCCTCGGTTGATCGCACCTCGAGTTTGCTTCGGATTAGGGCGTTGCCCTGGCTCACAGCATCCATCCGGGCAGCAAGGTCGGCGGCAGGCATTGCGGGTGCAGCGGGTTCGGCACCGCAAACGCAAGCAATGCCAAGCAGAGCGGCGGTAATGGTCGGAAGAAAGAAAAGTTTCACTGAACAAGGTATGTTCACGGGATGAGTCCGCACGGAGCGATTTGTTTGCGAGGTTCTCATCCGGCTTGCAACGCCAGGCTCGGCGTTAATCGGGAACTGCGCCAGGCTGGATAAAGTCCGCTGACAATTCCGACGGCCATGGAAATGACAATGGAGATGCCGAGGAGTGAAATGCCAAGATCGG
>CAZFZG010000013.1:6560-27485 GCA_964523205.1 uncultured Chthoniobacteraceae bacterium
CCGACGGCCATGGAAATGACAATGGAGATGCCGAGGAGTGAAATGCCAAGATCGGGACGCAGGAGTCCGCGAACGGCCGGAGTTTCGCCTAACAATTGCACACCGATCGCACCTATTGTTACGCCAACGACCCCACCGAGAAGGCCAAGCAGCGCGGATTCGTAAAGAATCATCCGCATGATACGTCCACGCGTCCAACCAACCGCAAGCAGCACGCTAATTTCATGAGTCCGTTCAAAAACGGTCATCAGCATGGTATTCATCACGCCGAGAATACCGACAAGGATCGCAAGGAGTGACGTGCCCCAACTCATGGCCCGGATGATGCGATATCCCTCATTGTGGCTCAAGTGTTGGCCCACGGTCACGGCCCGAACTTCCGGGACGCGTTGCTGAATCTGCTGGATCACTTCCTGAATCTGCTGCTCGGTGGTCGAAGGCCTTACTCGAATATCGATCACGTTAATCTGATTTGGAGCGCCCATGATCCCTTGCAAAAGCGACAGAGAAAGGATTACCGAACCATCTTCGACGATCGCCCCACCTTTTACGATTCCCACGACTTTCAATTCCTTCGTTTCAATCTGGAGCGGGTCGCCGACCTTCTTCTTAAGCACGTCTGCCGCTGTCTGACCCAAAACCACCGCCTCTTCCGCGGCATCGCGCGGCATGCGCCCGGAAACAAGTTCCAGATTGTCCCAGGCAAAGCATCCCCACTCGCGCGCGGACAGAATCATCAGATCGGAGTCTTCAATACTGGTTACCTCCACGAGGATATTGCAAGTCGCACCGATACGCGGAAGGTCGGCGATCCGATCGCGGACCGAGCCGTCAAACGATTTTGGAGTAAGCGATCCACTCCTGCTGCTGACGACAATGTCGGTTCCGCGCGCTTTCAACCCTACCTGCCAGCTTTTCTCAAAGCCCCGTGATATTCCGACCAATGCCACGACTGCAGCGATGCCGATGGCAATTCCCGCGATGGTCAATGCGGTGCGCAATCGACGTCGAAACAGGCCACGGGTGACAACGGTTAAAAAAGTCATGGCTTCTCGTCCGAGACAATTCGACCGTCGATCATGCGAACAATTCTTCCCGCCCGTGCGGCGATCGCGGGATCATGAGTGACGAGGATCATCGTGCGCCGCTGCTCCTGTTGCAGGCGAATGAGTAGATTGAGGACCGATTGAGCGTTTTCGCTGTCGAGATTCCCGGTGGGTTCGTCCGCGAGCAGCAAAGAGGGCCCGTTAGCCAGGCTCCGAGCGATGGCGACGCGCTGTCGCTCGCCCCCGGAAAGTTTGGACGGGAAATGATCAAGCCGGTGCTCGAGGCCGACAAGCTTCAGCAACTCGAGGGCGCGTTCGCGTCGCTCGGAAGTTGAGCGATCGATTTCGAACATCGGGATCTGCACGTTCTCGGCCGCGGTAAAAGTAGGCAGAAGGTGAAAGGCCTGGAAAATAAACCCGACCTCACGAGCGCGGTAGGCTGCGGGACTGGGATGATCCGGCAGCGATCTTCCGCGGTAGAGAAGAGTTCCGGAAGTCGGTCGATCGAGTGCACCAAGTAATTGCAGCAGGGTCGACTTACCGGATCCACTCGGTCCCGTAATGGCAACGAACTCGCCTTCCTCAATGGAAAAATCGATGCCGCGAATTGCTTTCACCTGCCCTTCGTCGAAGTCACGAGTGAGAGCTTCTGCCTCGAGAAGGTAGGCGCTGGAAGATCGGGTCCCTCTCAAGGAAATTTCACTCCTTCTTGAGAAGCGTAGTCAACCGATCGATCAAATCGTCTGCCATTGCGGCCCAACGCGGGGATCGGGAAGGCAGCGCATCAGTTCGGCTAAGGCGTCACGATAACTTGGATACGGTGTCCGCTCGCCCGGTTTTTTCGGCTGCAACTTTTCGACGTGTTGGGGCAAAACGGAGTGAGGCAAGCCGGCACGTTGATGATGAACTCCATGAAACGGTTCGTGCAGTAGCGTGAAAGCAACCAGCCGTCCCAGCCAGCTTTTCGCGACGATGCTCCGAGTTGAGCTATTTACCGTTTCGCCGGTCATCCCGACGTGCTCGATGTATTTTCGCCAACTCTGCAAATTAGCCGCTAAAACCGCTGGTGCGAGATACATCCAAATGAAATACCGCCAAAGACCGAACGTCGCGATTGCCCAGAGGACGAGAGTCCAGGTCACAATTGTCAGCGCTAATTCCGCCCAAACGCGCCGGCGAACGCGTTTGCTTCGGACCGGCGAACCGGAACATAAGAAAGCTCGCAGGAAAAGGAATGGGGAATAAAACAATCCTAAGTTTAGTTCGAAAAATGCAGCCAGACACCTCTTCCAGCGGGGTGTCGTGGTGTGGGATAGTGGCCAGAATTCGCAGTCTCGCTCTGTGGCGAGATAGGCATGATGTGTTTGATGAACGGCGCGATAGAGACTGAAGCTCATCAAACTCAAAGTAGCGATGACCAGGCCGTCAAACTCATTTAAGCCGCGATTTCTTCGGAGAAGTCCGTGGGACGCTTCGTGCAGGCCGATGAGAAGTCCGTGCATCAAATGGCTGACCACGAGCACAACCGGCACCGCCAGCCAGATCAATCCGTGGTAAACCGTTACCGCGAGCACCGTTTCCGCGAGAACTAGGCCGAAGACGAGAAGCTGAAAAGCACCGCGCAAAACCCAATGTGGCTCATGAATCTCGCTGAAGTCTTCGACGGCCGAGGCTGCGTTCATTTGGGGTGATTCAACAGTTCTGAGATTCGGCTCTCCGGCGAGCGGCAGATGCCCTCCAGAACTCGTTGAAATATGCCATCCAGGCTTTCAATGTCACGCGGGGAAAACAGATTCTCGCGGAAAAGCCATGCGATTTCCAGACCTTGGCGGTCTTCGGTAATTTCGCACCCGAGTTGGAAACGCGGCGTGCCGGTCGAGCGCATGCTCAGGTGTGCGGAAAGATTCGGCAGCGAAATTTCCGGCATGGGATGGTTCTGCAAAGCAAAGCGAACTTCAAACAGCGGGTTGTATCCTCCTTCCGATTGCTTGCCGAGGGCGTGCACCAACTCGACGAAAGGGATGGCGCTGGCAAAAGAGTCGAGCGTTACCTGGTGTCCTTCTCGTAAATGATCGGAAGCAACGCGCGAGCGATCGATCCGTCCGCGCAAAGGTACGATGCCTGCGTAGTATCCCATTGTTTCGCGCGCCGTTTGCCCGGTGCGATTGGCAACCGGCGTTCCCACTACCAGATCATCGAAACCGCTCCATTCGCAGAACGCAATTTGGAACGCTCCAAACAAAGCACTGAAGAATGTGATACCGGTCCTGCGGGCCAATTCACGGATCTCGTTAGGCAGGGCTGTAGGAACTGCGGAAAGCCATCGTTTGGGAGGGCCGGGTGTAATCGGCGGATTCCACATTCGACCAGAACCGGCTAACCTGTTTCGCCAAAACTCGATTCGCTGCTCCAAAATCTCCGGTTTCCAGTAAGCGCGCTCTGTTACGCCCCATGTTGAATAGGTTTGCGGGACCGGCGGCAAAGGATCGGAGGATCCCATCACGACCTTGATGTAGGCGGCAAAGAGATCGTGAACCAGAACGCCGAGACTCCAGCCGTCCGCAATGGCATGATGAATCGCGAAGACGAGTACGTGATGATTCGCGGCGTGACGCAAATCTACCGCGCGATACAGCGGTCCTTGCATCAGATCAAACGGCGTGCGGAAAATTTCGCCGGCCAGTTCCTCGATCGCTTCCGGTCCCGTGTCGTCTACGGACGAATCGCAAAACTCGAAATTGATCCCGCAATTCTTTCGGATCATCTGGAGTGGACGCTCTTTGCCGGGAAGGATTGAGAGACGCAAGACTTCCTGACGATCGACCACGCGCCGGATTGCGGAGCGGGCCTCTCGTTCAGTCAGGAGACCGCGTACATCGATGAGGCAGCATATGTGATTCGAGCTGTCCTCGACCGTTACCGGCGAGACTTCCCAAAGTTCCCGTTGTGGGAAAGTAAGCGGATGAAGCTGCGCTTCACCGCTATCGAGCCATTGTTTGAGACGAGCGCGCTGATCGACTGGCATGGCACCGCGGTTGCCCGAGGCTGGAGTTAACGTGTCACGTCTTCGATGATCTCAGTTTTTTGGGGGTCCGACCCACGTCCGAGGAGGCGTTCGATCTCTTCGTCGGAAATAGCATCGAGATCGATTGCGCTGGCCGCTTCCGCTTGCACTGCTACTGGCGCGGATTCGCCGTTCGCTACAGCGCCACCGAGTTGGTCGGCGATCAAGGAGGCGATCTGACCGATGGTTCGCGCTCGCATAAGACTGGTTGGTGGTAATGCCACACCAATCGCGGCTTCGAGCGACGTCTCAATTTCGACGCCCATCAAAGAATCCAGTCCAAGGTCTGTCAGCGGCTGACTGTCGTGCAAACTGTCCGGTTTAACCCGCAACACGGAGCCGACAGCTTCCCGCACCGCCTGGCAGATAACAGCCCCCTTCTCCGCCGGGCCGGCCGCATCGATCCGGCTTCGCCAATCACTCGTAGTGCCAACAGATTCCTGATTTTCAAGCGTCGCGAAAATGCGCTCAAGAAACGGATTCTCCTGCATCGTTCTAAAGAACTGACGCCACTTTCCCCAATCGACCCGGATCGAAATCGCTTGTGCACTTCCGGCACGAAGAAACGATTCCAGCAACGCGGTCGCTTCTCCGGGAGAAATTTCCAGCGTTCCTTGCCGGGCAAGAAAATCCGCCACCCGTTCGTTGCGGGCCACGTAACCTTCGCCACCGAGCACGCCCCAATTTACGGTGAGCGCAGGCAGACCAAGTGCCTGGCGATGATGCGCCAGGCTGTCGAGGAAAGCGTTCGCCGCACTGTAATTTCCCTGAGCTGGATTGCCAAAAATACTTGAGACAGAAGAGAACATCACAAAGCAATCGAGTTTCAGTTCTCGAGTCGCTTCATGGAGCAGCCACGCGCCGCCCGCCTTTGGTTCGAGGACAGTTCGCATTCGCTCGGGCGTGAGCGCAGCGAGCGGTGCATCGTCGATGACCATCGCAAGGTGAAAGAGACCCCGTAGCGGCAGCCCGAGCGATTCGATCTCGGCAAAAAGCCGTCGCACGTCGTCGGGCGCGCCGATATCTGCGGCGACGGTGCGTACGTCGACGCCACGTTCCTGCAGATCGTTAACGAATCTCGCTGCATCCGGACTCGAAGCGCCGCTGCGGCCCGTCAGCACAAGGTGGCGCGCGCCGCACTCAACCAACCATCGGGCAAGCACCTTGCCGTAACCGCCAAATGCACCGGTGATGAGATAACATCCATCCGGTTTCACCTCGAATCCTGGTCCGGGTAGTTCACCGCGCCGTGGGACAAATGGCGCCGGAAAAGCGACCACCACTTTGCCAATATGTTTTCCGCCTGCCATGAGACGAAATGCGGAATCGATACGGCAGGCAGGAACCGCCCGGTAAGGCAACGGGCGCAACGCGCCTTTTTCGATCAATTGCGAAATGTCCTCCAACATTTGATGGGTCAATTCTTCGTCACCATGGAAAACCGCGTCCATTGCCACGACGTGGAAGGAAGCATTGTGGCGAAGGGGTCGGAGCGGAATGCGCGTGTTTTGGTAAATGTCGCGTTTGCCGATCTCGATGAAGCGACCGAACCCGGCGAGACACGAAAGACCCATCGGGATCGCCTCGCCGGCTAAGGCGTTGAGAACCACGTCGACGCCTTTGCCATTAGTAAGCTTCATCACCGCCTCGGCAAAATCGCCGCGTCGCGAGTCGAATACGTGTTCGACCCCGAGCGTTTTGAGCAGCGCACGTTTGCTTGGGCTTCCGGCTGTAGCGATGACGTCCGCACCCAGGTGCAAGGCGATTTGGATCGCGGCCATTCCGACCCCACCCGCACCTGCGTGCACGAGCACGCGCTCACCTTGGCGCAATCGTCCGACGTTTCGCAGCGCATACCAGGCGGTCATGAAAACGACCGGTAATGTTGCCGCCGCCTCAAATGTCAGGCCGGTTGGAATGCGCCGGATGTCCGCCGCTCTCGCAATCGCATGGGTGGCGATTCCAAAAACTCCAAGACCGAACACACGATCTCCAGGGGCGAGTTGCGTGACATCCGAACCAACTGCCCTAACGACACCACTTACTTCGTCGCCAAAAATACGCGCGTCCGGAGCATCCCCCGGATAGAGCGCCAGTGCCTTCAGCACGTCGCGGAAGTTCATTCCGGCCGCTTTCACTTCGATCAACACTTCGCCCGGTCCACATTCCCGGATTTTAAACGGAGCGAAGCGCAGAGTATCGAGACGGCCGCGTTCCCGGGATTCCAAACGTAACGGCAGGGTCAAATCGAGGCACTGCTCGCGCGACGGTCGACCGCGGTCGAGTCGCCGAACATAACGAGCTTGGCCTCGTACTGCGACCTCGCGTTCCCCGTCCTTGCGAGATATCTCGCTCCACAGCAATGCCGCGTCTTCCGGCGAACGTTCTGCAGGAAGATCGATCACGCGCCAGCAAAGATTGGAATGCTCGTTCATAATGACGCGAATCAATCCGATGCTTGGCGCTTGTGCTATTGCCGTCGGTTGCAAGTGGCTGCCGGCCGGCTGGGCGTTTCGTGTTACCAAATCCAGCCGCGTCCTCATCGCGGGTCGAGCAGACTCGAGCGCCTGCGTTAGATGGAGCAGCGCGTCTAGATTGGCCGCCATGTCCAGTCCATTCGTCCACGTATCGAGGGCCCAGAAGTAAAGGATCCGCTCGGGCGAAGAGTTTGCACAGGTCTCAACCAGTTTTTGCCAGTCTTCCAGCGCTCCGGGTCGCAGGGTAAATGCGTCGTTGCCATCGAACTCGAAATGGTCTCCCGCCTTAACGACGCGGCATCTCGCGCCGAGTTCGTGCAACTGCGAAATCAGTGTGTCAGCCACTCCAGACGTATCCGCGAAAACAAGCCATGACTTCTCTTCCGGTGTCTCGATCGCGGCCTGGACCGGCACCGAAGTTTCATCAAAAGACTTACGGGCTAGCAGGCCGATCTGACCTTCGCCTCCGGTCGGGCCGATCAGACCCGGTAACGATTCCGTTTCGCAAAAACCGGCCTCACGCAATACCGCTTCCCATTGCGTCCTCTTGAGCAACGGCTGTTCCGGGCGCAGATCTCGGTCGGTGAAACGCCACCAACCACTCGTTAGACCAAAAACAGTTTCGGTCCAAAGTTGAGGCGTCGCCGTGTCCATGAAAATGAGGCTGCCTCCGGGCGCGAGCAAGTCATGCAAATTGCGCAATGCGGCTCGGACATCGCAGACCGCGTGGAGCACATTGGTCCCGATGATGAAGTCGAAAGCTCCGGCTTCGAATTCCTGCTCCTCGCCCGATTTTTCGAGATCAAATATCTCAAACTTCACCTCTGGAAATGCCGCGAGCTTCTGCGCAGCGCCTGAGAAAAATGCAGCCGAGACATCGCTGAATGTGTAGGAATGCAAACCGCGCTCCAGGAGCGGCAAGACTTGTGAAGCCAAGCCGCCCGTCCCCGCGCCGATTTCCAGAATGCGGAGGCCGCGACCTTCAGGCAGACTTCGGGCAGCCGTGCTTACCGCTTCGGCGATGGCTCCAACCCAGTGGCTGGTAAAAAGACCGTCGCCATAGAAGTGATCGAGTAATTCTGCGCCAATCCCAGAGAATAAAACCTGCACAGCATCCTTGTTGCCGCGCAGAATTGGTCCCAACTCAGTGCAGTTTCCTTCGCAAAGAAGCGCTTCTGGAAGATGCCCCGCGTGGGTCTGGATGTAGTCGCGCAAAATTTTACCAGCGGAACCGGCCGCTTCGGCAAAACCATCCGCCGGCTCGAAGCCCTCTTCTTTCTTCCGGACCAAACCGTGCCTTATGAGACCTGCCATCAATCGCTCGAAGATCGGTCGCATCGAGGTCGCTACCTGCAGGGTCGTTGCATCAAAAGCCGTATTCAGAGTCACTCCCATCTCCTGAAGCCCGCGCGCCAGTTGGCCGGCGGCGAGATCGTCCAGGGCGCTAAGCGCTGCCTCCAGTTCGGGAAGGCCGCGAACAGCAACCACGCGATCCAAGGCCTCTTTCGCCGCGCTCTTCAATTGATTCAGCGGCAGCGGCCGCAGAGCGGATTTGGGTGATTCTTCAGACACCCGTTGCCAGGCCACATGATACGTCAGATCGCGGATGCTGCCGGGCGCGGCAGAACGGCCCGCGCCGGAAAGGCTAATGGCCCTGAAACCATCCACCAGCAGGCAAGGTTTGCCTCCCTCATTATATAGAGAGATATCACCTTCAAGGAAGTCTTCGCCAAATTTGCTCACCTTTGCACAAACGCGAGTAGACGCGCCCGGCGAGCCGAGAAAGAGAATCCGGCGGAAACCGACCGGCAGCTTCATCCGGGCGTGACGGTTTTCAACCGTCGCCGCACCGGCGGAGAACACTTGAAGCGCTCCGTCGAAGAGAACCGGGTGCACGGCATATTCATCTGCACGGAGAGCTACCGGTTCGGACAAGACCACATAGCCAGCAGATTGCCCCGCGCCGGCTACGAGTTCGCGAATTGGTCGAAACTGCTCGCCATAGCGCAAGCCAAGATCGCTCAAGTGACGGTAGAACCCGTCGACCGCGACAGATTGAACATCGTGAGGTTGTGCCCATTCGGAGGAGCCAAAGACCGATTCCCAGCGTTCGCCGCGCAGCGTGCCTACTACGTGGAGTGACCAGTTACTGCTCTGTTCGAAGCGACTTTGAATCGCAAAAGTGCGCTCGTTAGGCAAGTAAGAGAACTCGATTTGCGCGCTGGATGGCGGGTCGGGCAGGATAAGCGGCTTGCGAATCTCAAAGTCCTCAACAACGAAGGGATGTCCCTCGAACAACTGCAGACCCGCTTCAAGCGCCATCTCGACAAACGCCGCCGCCGGAAAAATCACATGATTTCCAACCTTGTGGTCTTTTAGAAAAGCCATGTGCCGGGAGTCCAGCCTGACGATCCAGGTCGGCACCGCGCGTGGGAGCCGGACATCGAAGAGGCCGCGTCCACCGGGTGCGAGTCGGCCATCACGGGCATCGCTTGCTTCGTTCCACCACCGCGTCTTTTCCCACGCGTAGGCCGGCAGCGAAAGAAGGTGCCGCGATGGCGTCATCGCGGAAAAATTGAGCGGAACACCAGCACGGTGGAGGTCCATTGCCGCCTCGAGCATCGATTCAAATTCACGCTCACGACGGGCGGAAGAGATGACTGTGGCTTTGGCTCCACGCGCCACCAGACATTCCAGGGTCGAATGCGCGAGCGCGGGGTGGGCACTGAGTTCGAGCCAAACATCCACGCCGAAATCCGCTAACGCGCCTACCGCGGAGGCAAAACGCACGGGCTCGCGAATACCGCGTCCCCAATAGGCGGCATCGCACGATTCGCCGGCACAACGATCACCTGTCACCGTGCTGAAAAATGGAACTTCGTCCGGCTGCGGTTTTAGACCGGCGAGCGCAGCTTCCAGCGCCTCCGAGGCCGGTCGCATGAGCGGATGATGGAACGGATGATCCACCCTAACCAGTCGCGCAAACGCGCCTTGCGCCTCGAGTTCGGCCGCTATGGCCTCAAGCGAAACCCGCGGACCCGAGAGTGTGATCGAACGCGGGCCATTGAAGGCGGAGATTGTTACAGTGGGGTCGTGCCGAGCGATGAGCGCGTCAGCTTCATTCTCCGGCAAACCCACTGCCAGCATTGTTCCATCACCCCGTGCGCATCCCTCCATGAGACGCGCCCGCAGAGCGACAATCCGGGCCGCTTCTTCGATGGAAAAGATTCCGGCGATACACGCGGCAGCAATCTCGCCCACGCTGTGGCCGAGGATGGCCGACGGTTGAACACCCCAGGATTTCCACAGGGCAGCAAGCGCCACCTGCATGGCAAAAATGGACGGCTGCCCGATCTCCGTCCGAGACATTTGCGACATCTCTTCGGCACGTCCGAGCTCTTCCAGAAGCGAAAACCTCGCCCAGGGACGGAGTGCTCTGTCGCACCGCTCGACCGCTTCGCGAAATACCGGCTCATTTTGCATCAAGTCGCGTCCCATTCCCCACCATTGAGGACCCTGGCCACTCATGATGAAGCCGATGCGCGGCGCTTGCTCTTTGCGGGCTGTGAAAGCCACGCGGATTTTCGGGCTTTCTTCTTTCTTCGAAAACGCGGCGAGTTCCTCTATTAGTTCGGCCCAATTGGACGTGACCAGTGTCAGCCGATGCGAGTGATGATTCCGCCGGGCGCCCAATGTGTAAGTGAGATCTGGCAGAACAGGCGAACTGCCATTGGCATTGGTGTGTTGTTTAACCCATGTGCTCAACTTCGCCGCTGAGCCCCGAAGTGATTTTTCCGAACGCGCAGAAAGCATCACCGGCCACGGCCGACAACCTGGGATGGGCAGAGATTTATCCAGCTGATGCGGCGGAGGTTCAGCCAGAATGACGTGGGCGTTCGCCCCTCCGAAACCGAATGAGTTCACGCCCGCGATGCGCTCCGCGGTCCCATTCGGGAAAGGCTCGAGCTGAGTCGGCACGCGCAACTTAAGTTTCTCAAAATTAATATGCGGATTCGGCGTCGAAAAATGGAGGCTCGGTGGAATCTGTCCGTGCTCAAGGACCAGCATCGCTTTGAGAAGCCCTGCAACGCCCGCAGCCGTCTCCAAATGGCCAAGATTTGTTTTTATGGAGCCGATAAGCAGCGGCGCGTCGGCAGATCGATTGACGCACAAAGCTTCAGCGAGAGCATGCGCTTCGATCGGATCCCCAACTGCTGTCCCAGTGCCGTGGGCTTCGACGAATCCGATCTTCTCGGGCGCGATCCCGGCATCTCTGCAAGCATCTTGCACCAGTCGTGTTTGCGCCTCCGGGCTAGGAAGCGAAATACCGTTGGTGTGTCCATCTTGATTGATGGAAGTCCCCAAGATCACGCCTTGAACTGGATCGCCATCCGCAATCGCCCGCGAAAGCCGCTTGAGCAGTACCATGCCGGCGCCCTCGCCACGCACAAATCCACTCGCGGAGGCGTCGAAGGCCGCACACCGGCCCTCGGGCGAGAGCATCGCAGCTTGCGAAAACCCGATAAACCCGCCGGGCGCAATCATCACCGTGACGCCACCCGCCAAGGCGGCGTCTCCGCGCCCGGCCCAGATGTGTTCACATGCGGCATGCACAGCAGTGAGCGCAGATGAGCACGCCGTATCCATCGCGACACTCGGGCCGCGCAGATTCAAGCAGTACGAAATTCGATTTGCGGCAACGCTATGCGCACTCCCGGTCGGGGTATAAGGACCGATGCTGAAATGATCAAAACTCGTGCTTTGAATTCCCTGGTAATCGTTATGCGATATACCGACGAAAACCCCCAGATCGGTACCGTGCTCGAAATCGAGCACGAGTCCGGCATCTTCGATCGCCTCCCAAGCAGTCTCGAGCAGAAGTCGATGTTGCGGATCTACGTACGGAGCTTCCCGCGGTGAGATACCAAAAAACTGCGGATCAAATTGATCAATGGCGTCAATAAACCCGCCTCGAAAGACAATCGATTTTCCAGCCACGCCCGGCTCTGCATCATAATACCGCTCCGCGTTCCACCGGTCAGATGGCACTTCAATGACCCCTTCACGGCCTTCAATGAGAAGCTTCCAAAGGGAGTCCTTTGAGCTCACGCCACCTGGAAAACGGCAACCGATTCCAATGATCGCGATACGTTCTTTTTGCATGGTCGTGAGTTGCTCGCGGGGCGGACTGATTAGCGCTGCCTCTGAGCAAGTCAAGTCGCCCACCGGTCCGGACGCGGGGTTATGATATCAATGGACGGTAGATATTCACGTCCACAACATCAATTCGTTTTTAAACACGCACAGCCCCCGTTGCGGCAGCTCTTTTTCTTGCTGCTGGTTTTGTTTGACTATGTTGGCTGGCGCTCATTCACAACTTTTTTCTTCGGCAGCCTCTGCGATGCTACCAGCATGATGGTTTTCCGAAGGTTTTTTCCACCCGAACGCGATCTAACCAGGACTCCGCGCGAATGTGCGATCAGGTAGACGGAACCGTTAATCTAATCGAGCGAAATCATGTGCGGCATCGCGGGAATAGTTGATCTGGCTGGGCGGCGACCGGCGCCGGAAGGTGCCGTGCAGCGAATGGCGTGCGCCATCACTCACCGCGGTCCGGACGAGGACGGTTTTTTCGAACAACCAGGGATCTCACTCGCTTCTCGGCGACTGAGTATTGTCGATCTGGCCGATGGCAAACAACCAATGACGAACGAAGACCACACTGTTTTCGTCGTCTTCAACGGCGAATTATTCGACTATGTCGAGCGGCGCGAGGAACTCGTTAGGCAAGGCCACCGCCTCCGGACCCATTGCGACACCGAAATCATTCCGCATCTTTGGGAAGATTTTCACGAAGAAATTTGGGGGCGGCTGCGCGGCCAGTTTGCCATCGCCTTGTGGGACGAGCGGCTGCGACAACTCCATCTCGGACGCGATCGGTTCGGCATCGTGCCGCTTTTTTGGAGCCGCCAGGATGACTGGTTACTCTTCGCCTCCGAGATAAAAGGCCTCCTTGCTTCAGGGATGGTTCCACCGCGACCGGACCGTAAGGGGCTCGATCAGGTGTTTACCTTCTCGGCGATGCCGGGACCGAGGACTTGTTTCGAAGGAGTTCAACTCTTGCCGCCCGGACATTGTTTGCGCATCACGCCTGGAAGTTCGGGCGGTGCTGCCGTGGTTGCTCAACGCGGCTACTGGCAAATGGATTTCCCGGCGCAGGGTGAAGAGGAATGGGGAAACAATCCCGGTGCACTGGTGGATGAATTCGAGCGGCTCCTTTTGCAGGCGGTGGAAGAACGGCTGCGCGCGGATGTGCCAGTAGGCTCCTACCTCTCTGGTGGTGTGGATTCGAGCACCATCCTCGCCTTGGCCTGTCGTCTCAAAGGCCCAATGATCAATACTTACACCGTGCGGGTAAATGAGCCGGAGTTCGATGAACTGAGTGCGGCGAGCTGCTCGGCGCAGTACATCGGGGCGAAGCCACCCATTGTTCAGGAATACGGTGATCGCGACGCGCTTGAAATTTATCCCAGTCTCATTGAAGCGGCCGAAGCTCCGGTGATCGATACGTCATGCGGCGCTCTGCTCAAACTTGCCCAGCGCGTTCATGCCAATGGCCAGAAAGTCGTCCTGACCGGCGAAGGCGCCGACGAGTGGTTAGTCGGTTATCCCTGGTACAAAGCGGCCAAGCTCATGGGATTTCTCGACGTCGTGCCGGGACTAAAGCTAAGTGAGTTAGCGCGGCGCTGTTATCTGCGCTTGAATAAGGTGCCGCATTTTTCGCCGGAATGGCGCGAGCGAGTGGAAAGTTCCGTTGGCGGTCCAAACGCGTGGATTGATTCCTATGGGTTGCTCGCCATTTCAAAACTGCGCTTCTACTCCGAGGAGATGCGCAAAATAATGAACGACAGCCATCCCTGGGGTGAATTGGGATTTCCGCTCGAAAAAGCCAGGCGCTGGGCGCCACTGAATCGCGGTATCTGGATCGCGGCCCGGGTCCTGTTGGCCGGCCATCTCCTGCAGGCCAAAGGCGACCGCGTGGCGATGCATTCATCAGTCGAAGTGCGTTACCCGTTCCTGGATGAAGATGTGTTTGCCTTTACCGCGAAACTGCACCCGCGCTGGAAACTGCGCGGATTTCGCGACAAGTACCTGTTGCGTTTGCTTGCGGAACGCTGGATCCCGAAGTCGATCGCTCGACGCGGTAAAGTGATCTTTCGCGCGCCGCTCGACAGTTTTCACATGAACCCGGAACCGACGTTTGTCGCGCAGCTTCTGAGTGAAGATTCGCTGCGCCGAACCGGTTACTTCGATGTCAGCGAGGTCGCGCACTGGCGGAAACGTTTTCGCGAAATGCGGCCCGGATCACTGCCCCGGCTCTCGGTGGAAATGGGTCTCGCCGCCGTCGTCGCCACCCAGTTGTGGCACCATCAGTTCATCAGCGGTGGCCTGGCCGATATGCCTGTATGGTCCGGCTCCGAAAGACCCGATCCCTGACGATACAACGCTTTTGCGTTAGCCAGACCGATCCATCGATTCTCGCAAGATCACAGCTTTTCCAGCAGCTGCCGTCCGATCTCTTTCATTTCCTGGTCATCATGCTCTTTGTTAGGCAACGCCAACCCTTGTTGAATGTACTTGCGCGCGTCCTCTTTGCGTCCCATCTGGACGTAGATGCGGCCCAGTTCGATATAGTGGATGCATCGGTTGGGATTAATTTCAATCGCCTTTAACAGACATTTCTCCGCCGCTTCGTTGGTCGTCACCGGCAAGTCGCCATAAAACGCTTTGGCGAAGGCCCGTTTCACCGCGTTGACGTTTGCCAGCACGCGATTCCACCGCCCAAGGATGTGCCACGCTGTGTCGTTGGCCGGATCAAGCTCGAGGGCGCGATCCACCGCCGCCTTGATTCGGGGCGAGGCATTCACCTGATCCTTGCTGCCCATGAACGGCAGCATTTTTCCATAGCTGATCGCAGGCGAGAGTTGTGCCTCGGCATTATTCGGAGCGAGGGTCGCGGCCCGCGTGGCAAAGTCGAGCGACATGTTTCCGAGTCGAAGCTTTTCCTTTTTCACTGGTGTATCGCTCATCAAATGCCGGTACTGCCGCGCAATACGGACGAGAAGTTCCACGTTGTCCGGTTTGAGCTTGTTCGCGGGCAGATAGTTTTCGAGTGCTTCTTTGGGTTGAAGTTGTTTGTCGAATTCGTCGCCTTTCGCGATCAATGTATCAGCGTCTTGTCCACCGCCCACGCGGTGAAGGATAGGGGCATTGCGCTTGAACTCTTGTGCCCGCACCGCCAGGCCCGAGAAGCAAAGCACCGCACATAACCCATAAGTGCGAAAGCAATGATTCAGATTCATATCTACAAATAGCGCGCCCGGGCCCAGCAACCTACCCTTTGCGATTCGGCGCTAGCGGCGAAACTCGTGCAGCTTCGGCCACCGACCTTCTGGTTGACTACACTGTGTTTTCGCCCGATGTCAAAACGGTTCCAAATGGTCGAGTTCAGGGGCTCGACCCAGGAGAAATCCGGGTTCGAGATTTTCCGTTCCGGATAAACAAAAGCCGCAAACGATCCGGCAGCGGCTGGAGTATCGGACCGTGTAGGCTCCGAGGGTTAGGGAACCGTCAATGATCAAATCCGAGAATTTAGAAAACGAAAAATTGAACTTGACGACATACCGACTGGTCTGTATTGATTAATAGTAGCAGAATGAGAGTAGCCACCAACAGGTCTCCCGAAAACACGCGACAAAGAATCCTCGATGCCGCTTTCGACGAATTTTACAAAAACGGATTCCAGGGCGGTAGTCTCAATCGCATCGTTGATGAAGCGCGCACGACCAAAGGCGCTTTGTTTCATCACTTCAAGGGCAAAAAACATTTGGGGCACGCGGTTGTGCGGGAGGTCATCCATCCGCATTTCAAGCAGCAATGGTCCGACCCTCTCGCCCATTCGAGCGATCCAATTACCGATCTGAAGCGCATCTTTCGCCAATGCGCCAAAAGGGAGATTGCCGATGGCGGGCTGGTGCATGGCTGTCCGTTGAATAATCTGGCGCAAGAGATGTCACCCCTTGATGAAAAATTCCGCCAGTCGCTGGAGAAGATCTATTTCGCGTGGCGAGAAACCGTGGCGGCTGCGTTCGCCCGCGGGATCAAGGCAGGCAAAGTGAGAAAAGACGTTTCTCCGCGGAAAGTGGCGGCGTTCATTGTAGCGGCGCAAGCGGGCATGGCCGGTACGGCCAAAAACGCCCAGGACGAGGAGCTGCTGTTGCAAACGGGCCAGGCTCTTTTCGATTATTTGGACAGCTTGAAACCTTAGGGATTCTTTTTTATGACTCATATCATACCGACCAGTCTGTATGTTCAAAGTAAAGGAGAACCACCATGAGTTTCGTCGCGCTCAAAATGTTGACCGGCGACCGAGCCAAATATCTCGGCCTCATTTTCACCATCGCCTTTTGCACGTTCCTGCTCGAGAACCAAACCTCGATCTTCGCCGGAATTCTTAAGCGCACCGGCAGTCAGATCGCCGATGTCACCGACGCGGAGATCTGGGTGATGGATCCGAAGACGGAATATTTCGAGCAAACTAAAGCACTCAAGGATACTGATCTTACTCGCGTTCGCGGTGTCGAAGGCGTGCAATGGGCGGTCAGACTTTTTAAGGGCAACCCGATCGCGCGCACAAACGACGGGAAGTTTGCGACGACGATCTGTCTTGGCCTTGACGATGCGACGCTCACCGGCCCGCCGCGCAAGATACTGCTCGGGTCCTGGCAACGTCTGCGCGAGCCAGACTCAATAGTAGTAGATAAGGCGGGCTACGTGCTGCTTTATCCGGGCGAGCCGCTCGAACTCGGCCGCACGCTCGAACTCAACGATCATAAAGTTACCATCGTCGGAATCTCCGATCCGCCGGCGCCGTTCTTGAGCTTCCCGGTCATGCATACCCGCTACAGCGAGGCGGTAAACTTCGTCGGACGCGAGCGCACCCAGCTCTCTTACGTGCTGGTGAAGCCACGAGCGGGCGTGAAAGCGGAGGAGCTTTGCAAGCGGATTGAAGCGCAAACCGGTTTGCGAGCGCGCACGAGCGCGCAATTTCAATGGGATTGCATTGCGTACTATCTGAAGAACACCGGCATTCCAGTGAACTTCGGCATCACAATTACTATTGCCGTGATTGTCGGGGTCGTCGTTGCCGGGCAAACGTTCTATCTCTTCACGGTCGAGAATTTAAAACAGTTCGGCGCCATCAAAGCCATTGGCGTCACCAACTGGCGGCTGATCGGCATGATCTTGCTGCAGGCTTTCACCGTCGGCCTGATCGGTTTCTCGCTTGGCACGGGAATGGCCGGGCAGTTTTTTGATTTCTTCGCCCAAAAAATCCCTACTCGCGGTCTTGTCCTGATGTGGCAGAGCGTCGCACTAACCGGGGCAACTATCGTATTCGTGATGATTTTGGCCAGCCTTCTGAGTTTGCGGCGCGTGCTCGTACTTGAACCGGCGGTTGTCTTTCGCGGATGATTTATGAACACGACGATAACTGCCGCAGTTAGAGCCCGCGAACTTCGTAAGGATTTTGGTGAAGGCCCGACCCGGATCGAAGTTTTGCGCGGCGTGGATTTCGACGCGCTTCTGGGGCAACTCACCTTCCTGGTCGGTCCGAGCGGCTGCGGGAAAACGACTTTGATCTCTGTCATTGCCGGCCTGCTCGATAGCAGCGCTGGTGAAGTCCGATTATTCGATCAAAACATCGAAAGATTTTCCGCGACCGAGCGCACTCTCTTTCGGCGAAAGAATCTTGGGTTCGTTTATCAACAGTATAATTTGCTGCCGGCATTAACCGCAGCGGAAAACGCGGCCGTGCCGCTACTCGCCGCCGGAGTTCGCCGACGAGCGGCGGTCGATCTTACCAAGTCGGTGCTCGTGAAACTCGGGATGGGCAATCGGCTCGACACCTTGCCGAGCAAGCTTTCCGGTGGTGAGCAGCAACGCGTGGCCCTGGCTCGCGCCCTCGTGCACGAGCCGCGTTTGATTCTGTGCGACGAACCAACCGCTGCGCTCGACCATGCGACAGGCGAAAAGGTCATGGAGTTGCTCGCCGAAAACGCTGTCCGTCCCGATAGGGCTGTCATCGTCGTCACCCACGACACCCGTGTCTTTCATCACGCCGATGCCATCGCCCACATGGACGATGGCCGGATTGTGAAAACCGAATCGCGTCATCGGAACGAGATCGAAATCCCTGAGTTCGAAGACGCCATCCCAATGCTTGCATGAAAAATGGAGGAATTATGATTGAGAACAAAGTTGCCTTAGTCGCCGACGTTTGGCCCGAGATCGGCCGCGAGACTTGGAAGTCTATCAAACGATTGATCCTTCCGATTGTGGCGATGGCTGCACTGACGTTCGGCCTCATTTCTGTGGTTCGCTCGCAGCCGAAGCATGAAGCAACGAGCCCGCCCTCGCCGCCGCCCGCATCGTCATATGGGCAAACAGTAGCCGCGGTGGGGCTGGTCGAAACCAGCACCGAGAACATCGCGGTCGGGACGGAGATTGCCGGCGTAGTCACTAATATATATGTCGATGTTGGCAGCCGGGTGAAGGCGGGCGATCCGCTCTTCACCATCGACTCGCGTGCGACGCGCGCTGAACTGGCAACGCGCCAGGCCGCGGTGCGCGTGGCAGAAGCAGCGTTAGCAGAAGCGCAATACCAGCTTGAACTTGGACACCGGCTGGCCGACGAGAAAGTCCTAAGCGTCGAGGAAAATAAAAACCGTGGTTACGCCGCGCAGAAAGCAGAGGCCCAATTGGCGCAAGCACGCGCGCAGCTCAACTCCAGCCAAACGGACCTCGACCGGTTGACGGTGCGCGCGCCTGTAGACGGACAAGTACTGCAACTCAAAGTGCACCTCGGAGAGTTTGCGCCAACCGGTGCGTTGCCGACACCGCTCATCCTCCTCGGCAACGTGGACAAACTTCACGTGCGCGTGGACGTGGAAGAACACGAGGCATCTCGGGTTCAATCGGGGGCGAGAGCAATCGCAGCGGTGCGCGGCAACGCCGATCTGAAAACTCCGCTAGCCTTCGTCCGGTTCGAACCCTTCGTCGTACCGAAAAAATCACTCACTGGCGACAGCACCGAACGGGTCGATACACGCGTTCTGCAAGTCATCTACCGGATCGAGGACGGCAACCTTCCTCTTTTCGTTGGTCAGCAGATGGACGTCTTCATCGACGCTGCGAATCAGCATGAAAGCAATCCAGATCGAGGCATTCATCAAAAGGAGTGACGACAATGAATAGACTAACGAACAAGAATATTCTTATCACCGGCGGCAACAGTGGGATCGGGCTGGCCGCAGCACCACGGAACCAAAGCAAACTGCGACTACTATTTCCCTGGAATTTTCCGATGACAGGCAGCGTGGACCGCCTGGATGAGTTTCTCCATTTTGCGCAGGTCCTTGCGACGTCCTTTCTGCGGTTTCAATTTGTGTTTGCGCAACAGGAGACCAAGACCGCGGATTCTTTCCACGGCTTCTCGCGATATTTTTTTACTGTCTCTGATCGCAGTAATTTCGTTGGCTGTTTCAGCCAACGAAACCTCAAGTCGGGCTGAATAAGCGCGTAACGTTTCGCGTAACTCTCTGCGCAGTGCCGCAAGCTGGGACAGAATCAGTTGAATCTGGGGCTTGTTGTGGAGTTCACTCTTTCGGTTCTTGTTCATATTGCTTTTACGCTCGCGACCGCGGGGCTCGATGAACCTTTTGCGACGCTCTGGTTACAGCTGAGTACTGATATCGAAACAGCCCCGATGACCGCGATTCGATAAAGAATATAGATACGTCTACGCTTACGATACCGGCGTTTGGAGTGCAGCTCTGAATGCTTCGGCGTGAATCGGCTAAATAAGCCATGGAAGAGACTGCGCAACGCTTGCATGCGCTTGATCTGAATCGAGTAATAGCAATTTGCGAATCACATTCTGGTGAAGAATGTGTGACGCGCCGACAAATTTCCGACGCTGAATTGGCGGATTCTGTTACGAATCTGCCGTCAGGCGATAACCAAAGCCGCGAACTGTTTCGATCGCCTTGGCCGCTTTGCCGAGCTTATCACGCAGCCGTCGAATATGTGTATCAACCGTTCGGGTGTTAATGAATGCTTCGTATCCCCATGCGCCGGACAGTAACATTTCGCGAGAATGTAATCGTCCCGGTTTTTTCATTAGCATGGTAAGCAATTTGAACTCTGCCGTAGTCAGGCGAACAGGTTTACCGGCAACGTCGACATGGTGCCGAACGGGGTCCAGGGTGATGAGGCCGCACACCAGCCGCTCATCTTCGACTTCAGCGGAGCGTCGACGCTCAATCGCTTTCATCCTCAAAACGACTTCGCGCGGGCTGAACGGCTTGGTGACGTAATCGTCTGCGCCAAGCTCTAACCCGGCGAGGCGATCCGCTTCACTCGCTTTTGCGGTAAGTATGATTATCGGGATGCCACGAGTGACGCGATCGGCCTTCAGGATTTTGCAAACCTCGGAGCCCGACATTTTCGGCAACATCAGGTCCAGGATGATCATCCACGGCAATTCCGCGCGCGCCTTTTCCAAGGCAGCGAGTCCGTCGGTGGCGGTTGAGATCGCATAGTTGGTATCCTTCAACAAATGTATCGCCAGCAAATCGATTACATCCTGCTCGTCCTCGACGATAAGGACGGTTTTGCTTCGATTGGCCTGCATAGGAGGACGCGCGAAGGATTGTCTAGCCTGAGCAGGAATAGCGAACGTGTTGGTGTCGGCGATTGTTCGAATCATTAGAGCGGCAGGTGAGCGTTCTCATCGAAAGCTCCGTGCATACTAGACTCACGAACATGGCGTTCGCGTGACCGTTGCGTTAAAGTTGGGTTAAATCTCGCATCGCCTTTTTTTGCCAAAGTCACAGGACGGCTGGGACGAGTTTGCCCGTGTCACATGCCTGAAACATTTGGTCGCGCAAATGTAACTACCCGTGGCTTGAGAGCGTTTTGGGCAATCGCATAATCGAGCTGTGCGATTTCCTGAACATCGCGTTTTTTTTCTGCCAAGGCGCGATGGAAGCGCTGCTGGACGCCTTTTTGCGCTGATCTCGGTCTTGCTTTGGAGTGGGGCAAGCTGTGGGCTGGCCATCGAATCCATCCCTCAAACCGGTTCTCTTTTCATCAGGCAATACCGCGTTCTTGGCGCACATCATTTGAGCAAAATCGAGATCGAACGGGCGGTTTATCCATTTCTCGGTCCCGGTCGCGGGCCGCAGGATGTCGAACAAGCGCGAGCCGCGCTCGAAAA
>CAZFZG010000014.1:0-7542 GCA_964523205.1 uncultured Chthoniobacteraceae bacterium
TGGTTTCGGAAGAGGGCTGGCATTGCTTGCATTTGTTTTATCGGGTCGAGCACGGGCAATGGGGGTTGCTTAGCCGCGACGAGCAAAACGTGGCCAAAACCAACCTGACGAAACTCGTCCAGGAAATCCGAGCGATGGATTCGACTCAGCTGCTGACCCTCAGCGTCGTTACGCCGAAAGCGGATATCGGATTCATGTTGATCACCCCTGATCTCCACAACGCAAGCAAGATCGAGAAGCAACTTTCGCTTTCGCTCGGCGCGGATTTGCTGACGCCGGTCTACAGTTATTTGTCGCTCACCGAGGAGAGCGAATACATCACCACCGAAGAGGAATACGCAGATACGCTCGATGCGGAAACAAAACGCGATCCCGCGAAGCTTGAGCAAGCCCTGAACACATTCCGTGATCGGATGAAACACTATCGCCACGAGCGGGTTTATCCGACGCTGCCCGATTGGCCGGTCGTTTGTTTTTATAATATGAGCAAGCGCCGCGGCGAGCAGCACAACTGGTACGCGCTGCCATTCGATGAACGCCGCAAATTAATGAAGGGACACGCCAACGTCGGCCGGCAGTACGCCGGCAAAGTGAAACAACTCATCACCGGCTCGACCGGCCTCGACGACGCCGAATGGGGCGTCACGTTGTTCGCGCGCGACACGTTCCAGATCAAGTCGATCGTTTACCAGATGCGCTTCGATCCAGTCAGCGCGGAGTACGCTGACTTCGGCGAATTTTTCATCGGAATTCAGCTGCCGCTCGACGAATTGTTCCGGCGCTTGCAACTTTAGACTCTTCCGCTCCCTCTTAATCTTCCTCTCCTCCGTTAGAATGATCGGCATCGAAGAGTAAGATTCAGAGGAAGAGGAAGAAAAGGCGGCGGATGGGGAGGGATTCGAACCCTCGGTGCCCTTTTGAGGCACACACGCTTTCCAGGCGTGCACAATCGACCACTCTGTCACCCATCCCGGTCGAAAGACCGCCAATCTATCGTTCTTCTTCGCTATTTTCCGCGGTTTTTTCGTTCCAAGATTTGAAATTCCTGACGCAGTTTCAGAACACTGCCATCTGGCAAAACGCCCCGGAAGTTTACGTTTGGATAAACGAGACAATCTCGCCCCAGAACCGTCCCGGGATTCATCACGGCATTACAGCCAATTTGGGTTCGATCCCCGACAATCGTCCCAAACTTCGTCAAACCGGTTGGGATATCGTTACCGTCGCTTGTCGCCACCGCGATCTCGGAGCGATCGAGTTTCACGTTAGACAGGATCACGCCGGCGCCGAGGTGTGCCTTAAATCCGAGAATCGAATCTCCAACGTAGTTGAAATGCGGCACCTGCGCTTCGTCGAAGATGATACTGTTCTTGAATTCACAGGAGTTACCCATCACCACGCCGTTTCCGACTACGACGTTCTCGCGGACATAGCAACCGCTCCGAATCTGACAGTTCTCGCCGATCCAGGCCGGTCCCTTTAAGACCGCGCCTTGTTCGACAATTGTTCCCCGGCCGATAAAAACGTTGCTACTTATGAACGGACGGCCCACCAGCTCACCGAGCACCGCCGGTTTCAAACGAAATTGCAAATAGCTAGCGATTTGTTTCAGCGCGTTCCAGACAAATTGCTGGTCTTCGAACAGCTTCGGGTGAGCCGTGTGTTCGAGGCTGAGGAATTGTGCGGGCGCAAACATTTCCTATTTCGCGCCGGCGCGCCGCGTGATCTTTTGTCCATCCTTCGTGTCGCGCGCTTCCCAGCCGAGCGCATTCAACTTGTCGCGCAATTCATCGCTTTTCCGAAAATCTTTTGCAAGCCTGGCTTGCGCCCGCGCCTCGGCCAGTTGTTTGACTTCTTTGGGTAACTCCCCGCCTTTGCGCTCGAAATCGAGCGTTTGATCAATCCGGTCCCACCAATTCAGCCAGGCGGCCGCCGACTTCGGCTCGAGTTTGTTCTCATCCATTGCGCGATTCGTTTGGCGGATCGTCTCAAACAGAAAACCGAGTGCGGCCGAGATGTTCAGATCATCGTCAAGCGCATCCTCGAACTCAGATCCAATTGGATGTTCGGCGTTGGATGTTCGGCGTTCGACGTTTTCTGCGATCTCGCGCACGCGTTCCAGCCAATCGTCAATTCGGCCCAACGATTCACGCGCTTCCTTCATCCCGTCCCAGGTGAAGTTGAGCTGCGTGCGGTAATGCACACGCATCAACGCGTAGCGCAGCTCGCGACCGGTATAACCTTTCGCGAGCACATCCGGCACGGTGTAAAAATTCCCAAGCGACTTTGCCATCTTCTGACCATCGACCAGCAGATGCGCGCAGTGCAGCCAGTATTGGACAAATTTCTTCCCGGTCACGCCTTCGGTTTGCGCGATCTCGGCTTCGTGATGCGGGAAAATGTTGTCCACGCCTCCGCAATGGATGTCGATCTGATCGCCTAGGATCGCGGTTGCCATCGCACTGCACTCAATATGCCAGCCGGGCCGGCCGGGTCCCCATGGCGAATCCCATTTCACATCGCCGTCTTCCTCGTCCCACGCTTTCCAAAGGGCGAAATCGCCGATGTGTTCCTTGTCGTATTCGTCGTGTTTGACCCGTCCGGTCGATTTCAATTCATCCAGATTGAAGTGCGCGAGCTTTCCGTAGTTCGGGAATTTGTTGATCCGGTAGTAAACCGATTTGTCGTCGGCCTGATAGGCGAGCCCTTTCGAAATCAGCACGCTGATCATCGCGATCATCTTGTCGAGGTACTGTGGGTCGGTCGCTGATGGATAATCATCGGCGCGCTTGATCCGCAGGGTGTCGGCGTCTTCGAAGAACGCGTCTTTGAATTGCTCGGTAAACTTTTGCCGCGGAACTTTTGCTTCGCGCGCGCCGCGGATCGTTTTGTCGTCGACGTCGGTGATGTTCATGACCCGATGAACTTTGAAACCGCGCGCTTCCAAATGACGTTGCAACAGATCCTCGAAGATGTAAGCGCGAAAATTTCCAATATGGGCGCGGCTGTAAACCGTCGGTCCGCAAGTGTAGATGCCGATCTTTCCGGCAGCTCCCGGACGCGGCTGAAATTGTTCGATTTGCCGCGAGTAAGTGTTAAAAAAACGCAGCGCCATCTATTGTTCGACCGTCGCGACTGCCATGGCTGAGATGCCTTCGCCGCGGCCGATTGGGCCGAGTCGTTCGTTCGTGGTCGCTTTAATACCCACTTGATCTTCGGAAACGCCGAGCGCTTTGGCGATTTGCGCGCGCATCGCGCCAATGTAAGGGGTGAGTTTCGGTGCCTCGGCGACGACAGTCGCATCGATGTTTACGACCCGCCCTTTTTTGTCGGCCAGCAATTGAGTGACTCGTTTCAAAATCTCGAGGCTGCTGATTCCGCGAATCGATTCGTCGGTGTTGGGAAAATGCTGACCAATATCGCCGGCGCAAATCGCGCCGAGCAGAGCGTCTGCGATCGCGTGGGACAAAACATCGGCGTCGGAATGTCCTTCGAGCCCAAGTAAGTAAGGAATCTCAACGCCGCCCAAAATCAGTTTTCGATTTTGGCTCAACCGATGAATGTCGTAACCGATTCCACAGCGAGTCATGAAGAAAATGTCGAATGTCGAATGTCGAATGTCGAAGGAATTACGAAATCCGAATGACGAAAGAAAGTCTTCGAGAACGCTTTTATCATTCGAGCATTCGGAATTGTTTCGTCATTCGTCATTCGTGCTTTCAGAGCTTGAGATCAATAACACCATTTGATGCCACAATGGCGTATTTGCCTTTCATATCTTTACGCGGCCGGAGATCGACCGAACCGCCCGCAGTTTCCACCAGAATCCATCCGGCAGCCACGTCCCACAAACTTATTCCGCGCTCGATATAGGCGTCGAACCGTCCACACGCGACGTAAGCCAAGTCGAGCGCGGCGCTGCCGAGTACCCGACATTTGCGCACGCGGTGAATCAGCGTTTGTAGCAGCGGCAGATTTGAATCGATGGTGTCATCGGTTTTGGCGAGCCCGACCGAAACGACCGCTTCGGATAATTCGGTTCGTCGGCTCACGCGAAAATGCTGGCCATTCAAGCGTGGCTTCTCTCCCTTCTGCGCGCTCCACATTTCATCGCGCATCGGATCGTAAATCACGCCGACGATGATTTCGCCTTTCAAGCGGAGCGCGATCGAAACGCAAAAATGCGGGATCCGGTAAAAATAGTTCACCGTGCCGTCCAGCGGGTCGACAACCCACTGATGCTCGCTCGATTGATCGCCGACAATTCCTTCTTCGCCATAGAGCGCGTGATGCGGAAACTGTTTCAACAACTCCTTGGTAATCAACTCCTGGGTCTGCACGTCGATCGCCAGCTTGATGTCGTGCGGGAGCGCGGCCTTGACGCGCTGCGAACGATCAAAATTCTTGCGCAACAGCGCTCCCGCTTTGTGGGCCGCGTTCTCAGCCGCGTCGAGATAATGGTTCATGAACAAGTTGAGGTTGAGAAGTTGAGGTGTTGAGCTGTTTCGCTGCACTTTCTTCTCAAGTTCTCAACGTCTCAACTCCTCAACAAAATAAAACCGGGAGGAAAACCAAATTCTCCTCCCGGGTTGAAGTTTGGGATTGTGACTCGGAAAAGAATTTTCCGAAGTCGTTAATTAGGCGAAGACTCTTAATGCCTTTTTCTTTTCTTCGCTTTCCGTTTTGCTGCTTTCCTTTTTCTTTTTGCCATCGACTCTATTCCCCCCTTTCAATCCGTTTTCGCGGAGTTTTGTGAAGAGTGGAATGACTTCACTTAATGCATGAATTCATCACGTGATTTTCTTTGTCAAACTTTTTTCAAAATAATTTTCGAAAATTCTTACTAGCTCGCGCGATATAATCTTCTTCGATGTGCGCAAAATTTTTTTCGTTTCACCGTGGCGAAACAAAATCGCGACTTCATTTTCGTCGCTCTCCATTCCGATTCGCGCGTCATTCGCAACGACGATATCGCAATTCTTTTCACGAAGTTTTTTTTGCGCATTGTCTTCAACGTTCTCGGTCTCAGCCGCAAAACCGACCACCAGATATTGTCGGTCTTTGGGCAGCGCCGCGAGAATGTCGCGCGTCGGGGCGAGCTCGATGGAAATGTTTTCGCCACGCTTTTTGATTTTATTCTTGGAAACCTTGACCGGTTTGTAATCCGCCACTGCCGCGGACATGACCAGAATGTCGCAGCGCGAAGTGTGTCGACGCACCGCGTCGAACATTTCATCGCTGGTCAAAACCGGAATGACGGCGACGCCGCGGGGTCGATCGACATTAACCGGTCCCGAAATCAAAACGACTTCGTGTCCCGCTTCAATCGCTGCCTCGGCGATCGCGTAACCCATTTTCCCGGACGAGCGATTGCTGATGTAACGGACCGGATCGATCGGCTCCTGGGTCGGCCCGGCCGTGATGAGAAATCTCACGCGATCAAATTTTCCTGGCGAGCGAGCAGGAATTCAGCGCGGAAGGCGATGTCTTCGACTTTCCAAAGCCGGCCGAGCCCTTCGTAGCCGCAGGCCAGCATTCCTTCTTCCGGGCCGATGAATTCCACGCCGCGCGATTTCAATTTCTCGACATTCTCGACCGTTGCCGGATGCGACCACATCTTTCCGTTCATCGCCGGCGCGATCAAGATCGGCGCGCGCGTGGCCAGCGCGATTGCGGCCAGGGGATGACTGGCCAAACCGTGTGCTAGCTCGGCAATAACATTCGCCGTCGCCGGCGCGATCAAAAGCAAATTCGCACGATCGGCCAGTTCGATATGACCAGGTCGCCAGTTTTCTTTTTCATCGAAGAAGCTCGTCATCACCGGATTTTTGGAGAGCGTTTGCAAGGTGAGCGGAGTGATGAACTCTGCCGCGTCGTGTGTCATAACTACAAAAATCTGGTGACCTTGTTTCACGAGCAGGCTGCCCAGCTCGGCGGATTTGTAGGCCGCGATTGAACCTGTGACCCCGAGCACGATTGTTTTTCCCGCGCTGCGCAATCGAACAACTTTGCGCGAGCCAGGTTTTTCAAATCGGCGATCGGAATTTTTCTTCATCAAGGATCGGCAATCAGTTTTGAATCAGCCGTCGGCTCAAATATCGCTCGGCATTGGTGATGTGTCGAAATTTCTGCAGGTCTTCCTCGGTGGTCCGGCTGATGATAGTGTAACGGTATTCGCGCCAGGCCTGCATCTCGCGGGCCGCGGTTTTGAGACGCGATTCAATCTGTTCGGCCGTTTCTGTGCCGCGTTTGGTCAAACGGCGCCGCAATTCGTCCAGATCGGGCGGCATGATGAAAACGTCGGCCAGCGCCTGCCGAACAAATTCGTCTTTGTGTTTGCGAATGTTGGCTGCCCCCTGGATGTCGATGTCGATCAAAACGTCAAGACCGTTCATTAAATTTTCCACGATTGGTTTCAACAGAGTGCCGTAATGATGTCCATGGACGGTTGCGTGCTCTAAAAATTCTCCAACTTTTGCGCGGGCGTTAAATTCCTCTTTAGATAGGAATCGATAATCTTCGCCTTCGACTTCGCCGGCACGGGCTGGTCGGGTAGTGCAGGAAACCGAGTAAATGAATTCGGGCGTTTGGCGCAGCCCATCGACAAGCGTAGTCTTGCCGGCGCCGGATGGCGCGGAAATGACGAAGAGAATTCCGTAGCGACTGAATCGATTACTCAAGGTTTTGAATTTGTTCGCGAATTTTCTCGAGCTCGGCCTTGCAGACCACGACGCGTTGGGAAATGCCGGCATCGTTCGCTTTGGCGCCGAGAGTGTTTAGTTCGCGAAAGATTTCCTGGGTGATGAACTCGAGGGTGCGGCCGACCGGTTCGTGCCGACGAAGGTGATGCGCGAATTGTGCTAGGTGACTCTCAACCCGCGTCAGCTCCTCCGACACATCCGCCCGATCAGCGAAGAAGGTGACTTCTTTGATCAACCTTTCATCGTCGTTTGAAATCGGAAGCCCGGCCTTTTGAATGCGCTCGAGCAACACCCCCCGATATTTTTTGACGACGTCAGGATGCAGTCCGCGGATTTCCTTGATCTGTTTGCGCATGGCTTTGAGGCGGCGAATCAAGTCCTTGGCCAGATGTTTGCCTTCGCGTTCGCGCATTTTGAGTAACTCGTTAAGAGCGGCCTGCAGCGCGCGCTCGATCGCCGGCCATGCCGCGGTCGAATCAATTGCTTCTTCCGGAGTGCGCATTACCCCGGGGGCCTGCAGAATGGCACCGATGGTGATTTCACCCGGCGCGTTCAATTCTTTTTGCAACACGCGCATCGCGTCGTGATAAGAACGGGCAAGATCGACATCGAGGGCAAGCTTTCGTGGCCCGCTCGAACCGTTCTGATAACTGATCACGACGTTGGTTCGCCCGCGGGAAATATTTTCGTTGATCGTTTGTCGAATTCGCGGCTCGAGCGCGGCCAGGTCGCGCGGCAGGTTGATTACAACGTCGCTCTGTTTTCGGTTTACCGAATTGAGTTCGACGCTGAACTTGGTCCCGCTGTAATCGGTCTCGCCGCGGCCGTATCCGGTCATCGA
>CAZFZG010000014.1:7642-27146 GCA_964523205.1 uncultured Chthoniobacteraceae bacterium
CGCTGAACTTGGTCCCGCTGTAATCGGTCTCGCCGCGGCCGTATCCGGTCATCGATCTCATTTTAGATTTTAGATTTTGGATTTTGGATTGAGCGCGCCCGCAACGTTTTAATGGAACTCACCGTCATTGAGACAATTTCGTGGACTTCCTGCGCAAGAGCTTCCACCCGTGACGTGGCGATCAACTTGGACTCAACAAGCAGGTGGAGCCAATAAAGCGTTTCGTCAGCTTCCTCTTCGACAATTGATAATTTTGAAATCATGTCCGCAGTAGAACGGCTTCGGCATGCCGCACGGTAATTTGCTCCAATCGAGGATGCCGAACGAAGCAACTGGCGAGCGATAACATCCGCCGAGCGAGAATTTGGCAGTGCATCAACGAGTTTAATCATGCGCAACGCAACTTCTTCGGTTCGGCGCTTAAATTCCGCTTCGTCCACGCCAACAGCTTGAATCTAAAATCCAAAATCTAAAATCCAAAATGCTTGGCCGTCAGGCCAACGTCTTTGTCGCCGCGGCCGGAACAATTCACAATGACGACTTGGTCGCTTTTCATTTTGCCGGCGTTCTTCACGAGATACGCGATGGCATGGGCGGTTTCGAGCGCGGGAATGATCCCTTCGGTCTCGCAAAGAATTTTGAATGCGTTGAGCGCTTCATGGTCGGTCGCGTAAGTATATTCTACCCGCCCGAGGTCGCGTAAGTAGGAATGTTCGGGACCGACCGCAGCATAATCGAGTCCGGCCGACACCGAGTGGGTCAATTCGATCTGACCTTCCTCGTCGGCGAGGAGAAAAGTTTTCGTTCCCTGCAGAACGCCAAGTCGGCCGCCTTGAAAACGCGCGGCATGCTTGCCGCTCCGGATTCCTTCGCCGCCGGCCTCGACTCCGACCATGCGCACATTTCGATCTTGCAGGAATGGGTAAAACAGGCCGATCGCATTGCTGCCGCCGCCGACGCAGGCGACCAGCAAATCAGGCAGACGTTCTTCCCGCTCGAGAATCTGCCGACGCGCTTCAACGCCGATGACGCTTTGAAAATCGCGCACCATCATGGGGTAAGGATGGGAACCAAGAACTGAGCCCAAAATGTAATGAGTGGTGCGCACATTGGTGACCCAGTCGCGCATCGCTTCGTTGATCGCTTCCTTGAGCGTGGCCTGACCCGCGGTCACGGGCACAACTTTGGCTCCGAGAAACTTCATCCGCGCGACGTTTAATGCCTGGCGCTCCATGTCGACCTTGCCCATGTAAATCACGCACGGGCAACCGAACCGTGCGGCGACTGTTGCCGTCGCCACCCCATGCTGCCCGGCGCCGGTCTCGGCGATGATTCGGCGTTTGCCCATTCGTTGGGCGAGAAGGATTTGGCCGAGCGCATTGTTGATCTTGTGCGCGCCGGTATGAAGCAAATCCTCCCGCTTCAAATAAGTCTTCGGTCCGCCGAGTTTCTTGGTTAAGCGTTCAGCGAGGTAAAGCGGAGTCGGTCGGCCGGCGAAATCCCTAAGCAAGATCGACAATTCATTTTGAAACGCCGGATCCTTTTTCGCTCGCTCGTACTCAACGGCAAGATCGTGGAGCGGGGACATGAGCGTTTCGGGGACAAACATCCCGCCGTAGGGCCCGAAATGGCCCCGGGCGTTGGGCAGGGCTTCGACTTCGCTCATGGGAAGACGAAGTTAGGCCGCGCCAAGAAGTTGTTCAATCGCCCGCCGATGCGGAGGCGGAATCGGAGTCGACTTTAGCTTTTGTTTCGAGAACCAGCGCTGATGGCGATGGTCGATTTTGCCGAGGCGACACCGAAAAACCTGGAGAGTGACCCGGTGGTTTGTGAATGGGAAAATCGTCTTGTGGACTGGGCCGTTGGTTTTTGAGGCGCCATTGAGCGGCGGGAGGATCCACATTTCACGCCAGCGGCTGGCTGCTTTTGTCAGCAACAGTTTGTTGTTGCGAAGAACAAATGCATGTCTCTCAACCAGGCGTTTCGCTGCCGGCCGTGGCCGTTTGATTGGCAAGAATTCTGGATTTTTGGCACGACAGAATTTTTTGACCGGACAAATCGCGCATTTTGGCACGCTTGGAAGACAAACCAACGCGCCAAGATCCAGAAGCGCTGAATTATAGATGGCGGCCTGCGCTTTCGGCACCAAGTCGGCCGCGTTTTGCCAGAGGAATTCCTTTCCCCGGCTCGAATCGATCGGCAACCGAAGATCGAACAGACGTGACAAAACTCGAGCTGTGTTCGCTTCAATAATGGGGATCGGTTCATGAAAGGCAAAGCTGGCGACTGCATGAGCGGTGTATTTGCCGATCCCGGGGAAGCGCTGCAACTGTTCGATCGATCTTGGAAACCGCCCACAACGTCGATCCACCAGCAGCTTTGCGGTTGCGTGAAGATTTCGAGCCCGAGCGTAGTAGCCCAGCCCCTCCCAGGCGAGAAGGACATCGTTTTGTTTGGCTGAAGCGAGCGCAGTAAGACTCGGAAAACGCTGCAACCAGTGTTTGTAATAGCGAACAACCGTCGCCACCTGCGTTTGTTGGAGCATGAATTCGGAAACCAGGATGCGGTATGGTTCGCGCGTTTTGCGCCAGGGTAGCTCGCGACCGTGGCGGCGATACCACTTAATCAGCGCGCGCCGAAACTGATTGATTTGGAACGCCACAGATGGCCACAGATTAACACAGATTTGTTGACCGCTAGCCGATAACTGTCTGATCTGTGTTTTATCCGTGTTAATCTGTGGCTAAATGAATTCGTACACGCACGCGCTAACCGATGAACAGGTGGCGAAGCTTCGCGCGCTGCTTACCGAACTCGGGTTCGAGTTTTCGTCGAAACAGTACACACTCTTCTTCGCGCAAAAAAACAAATTGAGCGTCGCGGTTTACGAAAAAGGGCCAAAGGTGCTAATCCAAGGCAAGGGCGTCGAAGAGTTCGTCCAGTTTGAACTGGAACCAAAGATTTTGGGTGAAGCGAAACTTGGTTACGAGGAAGTGCACACGCCGGAGATGTTCGAACCGCACCTTGGAGTCGATGAAAGCGGCAAAGGCGATTTTTTCGGGCCGCTGGTGATTGCCGGAGTTTATGTCGATCGTGGGATCGCGAGGAAATTGATCGATGCCGGCGTCCAGGATAGTAAGCGCATCAGTTCCGATACGCGGATTCGAGCTCTGGCGGACGAGATTCGAAAGAACACGCTAGGCTTGTTCGAAGTCGTGTTGATAGGTCCGGCCAAATACAACGAGCTCTACCAGAGGTTCGGTAACTTGAACAAACTGCTGGCCTGGGGACATGCTCGAGTCATCGAGAATCTGCTGGCGAAAAAGCCGGAGTGCCCGCGGTCATTGTCCGACCAATTTGCCGATGCGCGGGTGATAGAGCAATCATTGCTTCGGCACGGCCGCAAAATAGACATTCAGCAGCGACCGCGGGCCGAATCGGACATTGCGGTCGCCGCGGCGTCTATTCTGGCGCGAGAAGCGTTCATTAACTGGCTGGATCGGGAAGGGAAGAAGCTTGGGGTCCGGTTGGAACGGGGAGTCTCTCCTGCGGTAAAGACAGCCGCCCAAGGGCTGGTCGAATCAAGCGGAGCGGAGATACTGCGCCAGGTAGCCAAGGTGCATTTCCGCACGGCGCACGCGGTTGCCCCGGATCACTTTGCCGAGCGGCCGCCCCGGGCACCCTGGCAAAAATAGGGAAAATCCGGGGGCGGCCAGCAGGGGCGGGCAAGGTTTCTGCTATAGGTTTGTTAGGCTTTTTTTGTGGAAACCAGACTCCTAACCTTGAACGCCGATCCGGTCTTCCAGGATCGGGCACTCGGCGTTCTGGATGAGAATGCCAGTCTTGAAATACAGGTCGTCCGGAATCTGTCGGAAGGCGTGCTCGCCTTGTTGGGTGAAAGTTTCGACGGTTTGATCATTGAAGGCGAAGCCGCCCTGGCCTTGGAGCAAGCGACAAACATGCGGCAGCATTTTCCATCTCTGGTCATCGCCTGCCTCCTTTACGACCGTCCTCATCCGGAAGGCGAGGTGACGGCGAGGGACCAAAACATCGAGTTGTTATCGATGCCCCGGAGCACTCGAAGGTTACGGGCGAAACTGAATCGCTTTGTTCGTACGCTCGATTCCCACCCAGGCACAGCGGCGGAGGGAATCGATCCCTGCCACTCGTTGATCGGAAATTTGAATCAGTTCTCGGCGGCGGAAATTTTGCAGATGAGCTGTCTGAGCCAGCGCAGCGGGCGCTTCACCTTCAAGTCCGGCCGCGGCAACAGCGAAATCTATCTGCAGCAGGGAGCGGTGCGCCATGCGGTGTTTGGTTCGCTCGAAGGAGAAGCGGCGGTGGCGGAGATTTTCCGCTGGCGGCAGGGGCGCTTCTATTTCGAGGAAGGCATCATCAGTCAGGAACAAACGGTCAACCGACCGTGGGCGCACCTGCTGATTGATAACCTTCAAAAGCTCGATGAAACACTTGATCTGGTCAGCGTTTAGGACATTTCGATGCGCGACAAAAAACTCGAGAAGAAACTGCGCCTAGTTGCCTTGCAGCTGGACAACTGGAAGAAGCTGCACGACCTCATCACCTACGGTCTGGATAAAGCCAAGCCGATCATCTCTACGGAGCAAGAGCGCCAATTCACCGAGCTCCGCGGTTATCTTCTACAAGAGATCGAATATGTTCTGCGCGAGCTGAACATTGTCGCGGAAGTATCGGGCAAAGCGATGAGTGTGTTGCAGCGTGGCGTCTCGGTCCGGGGCGTGCGCGATCTCCCCAACGATGAGATTCGGCGTCTGGAAACGGACTGGAACGGCGCCTTCACAAAGCTCGGCCTAATGCAGGGTCAGCTCAAAGCACGACGCAAACATCTCGCTGAACAAAGCGCGTTTGATTATTATTGGGATCAGCTCCGGGAAAGATTTTTCCGCCGGGCGGCCGCTGCGCACTGATCTGGCCCTGGCAGGGGCTAGACGGCTGGGCACAAAGAATTTACTTTTCTTCGTCAACCATGCCCGCGATTGTGTGGCGACGCACGATTCTTGTTTAGAAAGTATGGCAAAACTTACCAAACGCGACATTGTAGTAGCGATTAGCAACCAGACTGGGATGGTCCAGCATCAGGTCTTCGATATCGTCCAGCGGACGCTCGATAAGATCACCGATAGTTTGGCCAACAATGTGCCGGTCGAGCTGCGCAACTTCGGAATCTTCCAACCAAGACTGACCAAACCCCGCGTCGGTCGAAACCCCAATCAACCTGGCAGCAGTTTCGTAATTCCTTCGCGGGCGACCGTGAAGTTTAAGGCCGGCAAAATCATGCGGCAGCGCGTAGAAAAACTCTCCCGGGAGTTGAAGGAAGCTGCGGCTAAGAAAGCGCCGTCGGCTAGCGCGCGGTCCACGGTTAACAGCAAGGCTTAGAGCGACATCATCCGCGCCCTGGGGTCAGGACTTGGATTCGAGCAGACGACGAATGGCTTCTTCGAGCCGCTCGAAGTTGATCGGCTTGGTCAGGTGTTCCGAAAAACCGGCATCCCGCGCTTTGGTGATATCCGCTTCCATGCCAAAACCGCTGAGCGCGATGCCGGGCAAGCCTTTGCTTTGATGTAATTCGCTCATCAGTTCGTAACCGGTGCGATCCGGCAGACCAATATCGCTGATGAGCAGATCAAAATTTTCCTGACCGGCTTTTTCCACAGCCTGACCGGCTGAATGGGCCACGCTGATATCGAAACCGCGACGTTCCAGCATCAGTTTCATTCCCGTGCAGGTGTCAACATGATCGTCCACCAAAAGCACGCGATGTTTGCGCCACGGGAAGCGCGTTTCCGTGATTGTCGGTTGTTCGCCATCGGCGCCGTTGGCCGCCCTGACCGGAGCCGGCACCGTCTTCAGCTCAACGGTAAAGGTCGCGCCTTTATCTTTGCCGGCACTCTCGACCCGAATTTTTCCACGATGAGCATCCACCATTGCTTTAGAAATGGCGAGGCCGAGGCCAAGCCCGCCAAACCGGCGCGTGATTGAACTTTGCCCCTGCTCAAAGGCATTGAAGATCTTGTCGATTTTTTCCGATTCAATTCCAATTCCCGTATCAGTAACTGCAATTTCGATCCGCTCCGGAAGCTGGTTGGAAGTTGAAACGGTGATGCGACCATTTTCCGGCGTAAACTTGACGCTGTTTTTGATCAGGTTCCAAAAGACCTGCTGCAGTCGAGCCGGATCACCTTGCACGTGCGCGTGCTCGGCCCCGAATTCGAATTTTGTCTCGATGGATTTTCTCTCGATGTCTTCGCGACAAATCTCGTAGGCGCGCCGGAGAATTTCGTGCACGTCGACAATCTCCATCGTCAGCTGCAATTTGCCCTTGGCAATGCGGGTAACGTCGAGCAAGTCGTCAATCAATCGCGCTTCGAGTTCGACGTTCCGCCGAATCACTTCCAGCGCGTGCCGCAACTTGGCCGACTGCGGAGTTGAGGCCTCAAGTTCGCCGACCATGGCAATCACCGGCGAAAGCGGATTGCGCAGCTCGTGTGAAAGCAAGGCGAGGAATTGGTCTTTAGCCGCGTTGGCGTTGATCAGCTCATAACGCAGAGTCATGTCACGGGTCTTGTCCTCCACCAAGTAAAGCACGCCCTGGATCGTCTGGTCGGCGGCCTGTAAACGCAAAAGCGTGACATTGACGAAATGGGTCATCCCTCCCTCGTCCTGAAATGGTTGCTCGATGAATTGAAACGGCGTCCCGAATGCAAGAACGCGCTCAATCGCTTCCGCCGGAGCAATTTTGACGTCGGCGTAGCTCGAATCGATCACGTCCCGTCGGCTGGATAAACCGCCGAAGCGTTGCGCCATTTGGGTGAATGCTTCGTTGGCCTGCAAGAACTTTCGCGAGCTCGGATCGACAAAGGCGATACCGATCGGCATGTTGGCGAGAATTTTTTCGTTAAAGATAACCTCGCGCTCGATGCGGCGGGCTGCTTCGGTCTGGCGGCGGTAGAATCTGCCGCCCAACCATGCGAAAATGGAAATCGCCAGAACGAGCCATCCCGAGAGTACCGCCATCCGTTCCAGCAAATCGCGCAGCGGTTTGTAAGCAACGGCCTTTGGTTGTTTTACCACCACGGTCCAGCCCGCCAGTTCGACCGGTGTGAAAGAATAAAGGTTCCCTCCGCGCTCCAGATTTCCGGCTTTCATTTTCGAAACTTCCGCCGGCAGAATCGTGTCGCGCGACGCAGCTTTCCCCGGATTAGGTCGAAAGTCGTTGGTGAACAATGGGCGGCCAGTCTGGTCCACTACCTGACAGCTTGATTGGTCGGCAAATTGAATCGTTACCAGACGGCGGCCAATTCGTTCCACCAACACCGACGCTCCGAGATAACCGATAATCGTTTTGTCGGGCGCTCGGATCGCCCCCACGATCTCGGTCACCACCCGCTCGTCTCCAAAACGCGGATGCACCGGCGAAACGTAGGCGCCGCCAACTTGAGCGGCCGCCGTTCGCCAAAGATTTGAGTCGAGATCTTTGCCGATCATCGTGGGATCGTAAGGAATCGACGCGATCAACCGGCCATCACGACCAGTCAGGAACATGCCATCGATTCGCGGATGCGAATAAAATGTTGTCCCCAGCCACTGCTGGGCGAATTGCGGATTTCCTGAATTCAGGATCCGCGTGACCTCGGGCAACGTTTGATAGTAATCGATGACTCCTCCGGTGTGGCTGAGATCGTCCCCGACGAGCCGAGCGATCAATTCAACGAAAGTCTGCCGGTCCCGCAAGATGCGGGTTTCGAGGGTTCGGCTGAGAATAGAGTAGGAGACGACCACCGTCAGGATGGAAGGGATCCAGCCTGCCAGCAGAATCGAGACGACGATGTTGAATCGTTCGAGCCGGTTGTGTCGGGCTTTCTTTAGCAAATATCGCAGCGGCATACCGGGGAGTTTAACCATACCATAACAGCACAGCGCTTGCCGTGGTGGTGGCTGCGCCGCAATTATTGACTCTCTCGAATCGAATCGTTGAGCTCGGTTGCGTGCATCCGAATCGCCCTCACATCGGTAAGCGTCAGTGTGCTCGGCGATTTATTTAGCAATGGCTGGAGCGCCTTGACTCCATCGCGGATCTTTTCGAACAATGCCGTCCGCGCCAGCGTCGGTGGCAGGGTTTGCAGTTCGTTTGCGAAGTAATCGGCCAGGTCCGGTTGGGCCAAAATCTTTGCTCGTTGCGGCGAGAAATCCGCCTCCACGGTTCGGGCGCAAATCTCAAGGGCTCGCAACCATCCGCCCAGACTGATCAAATGCGCCATCTTTTCGTCTCGCAGCTCGACCATAGCTTGTTCGACATCGGTTTGGGTGGTGATTAATTCCCGGCGCACCCGCGGCCATTCGCCGCGGCGACCAGACTCGGTCAGGCTCGCGCTGTGCCGTATCACCCGATTTCCAACGCCGAGCGAGCGCGCCTGCTGCATCAACACGCGGCCAAAGGTTTCGACTAGGTTTTGCTTTTCGGCTTCAACCAGCAAAAATCCGTCAGCAATCAGTTCGCCGAAGATCAATCCTTTTTGTTCTCGAGTTGCGCCGGCGACCGGCGGAATCTGGCGCTTGAGTTGGTCAAACGGCAGCGGTTTTAGCTGGTCGAGCTGTTTGAAAACCTGAGCGATCGACGGCGCGGTGTAACGATTAACCCCGAGCTCTTCGAATTCATGCTCTTGGCTGGCCGGCGGTGGGCTCTCCGCCCGCATCGGCCAGCCGTCAAATATCACCACGATTATGACCAACCGGAACAAGACCGATAGCGTGTCGATTTTGGAGCGATTCGGGGGCGTTTTTGCGAGGCAATCGCGCCATTTTTGATTTGACGGCTGCGACGGAAACGCCATCATGCGCCTGCTGTCTTAATACTGGCAGCTGACCTTATGCAAGGAAGCCTCGGCTATGTAGTTTGGACGGCCTGTTACCTCGCCGTCCTCCTCGGCCTGTCGGCTTACGGTGTTCACCGGTATTTCATCATTTATCTCTTCCTCAAGAACCGCAAGCGGGCGCCTCTGCCGGCCAGCCACTTCAGACAATTGCCGAAGGTCACGATGCAGCTGCCCATTTTTAACGAAATCTATGTCGTCGAGCGCCTTCTTCGCACGGTCAGCGAGCTCGATTACCCGCGCGAACTATTGCAAATCCAGGTCCTGGACGATTCCACTGACGACACCCGCGAAATCACCGCCTCTTGCGCCGACGAATTGCGTCGGGGCGGTTTCGATGTTCAGCTGATTCATCGGGTGGATCGCACCGGATTCAAGGCCGGCGCGCTCGCGGTCGGTTTGGAATCGGCCAGCGGCGAATTTGTCTGCATTCTGGATGCGGATTTCGTCCCGCCGCGCGACCTGCTTCAACGCACCATTCATTTTTTCACCGATCCGAAGATCGGCATGATCCAAACCCGCTGGGGCCATTTGAACCGCGGCTATTCACTGCTCACCCGAGTTCAGGCGATGTTTCTGGATGGTCACCTTCTGCTTGAACAGACAGCGCGGAGCCGAAGCGGACGTTTCTTCAACTTCAATGGAACGGCAGGTCTGTGGCGGCGCTCTTGCATTCGGGAAGCCGGCGGATGGCAGCACGACACGCTTTGCGAAGATCTTGACCTCAGTTACCGCGCGCAATTGGCGGGATGGCAATTCATTTTTCTGCCCGATGTCGTTACCCCGGCCGAATTGCCGGTCGACATGAATGGTTTCAAGTCGCAGCAACACCGCTGGACGAAAGGTTCCATTCAGACCTGCAAAAAGCTTCTGCCGCAGATCTGGCGGAGCCAATTGTCGCTTGCCATCAAAGCTGAGGCGACGGGTCACTTGGTTTCGAACTTTGCCTATCTGTTGCTCGCCTGTCTGTGTGTTCTGCTGCATCCGTCCACCGGCGGTCCACAGAGCGGCTGGATCCGCACGCTTTTGATCGACATCCCGATCTTTTTGACCGCGTCGGTGTCGGTCGCCGTCTTTTACGTCTGCGCGCAGCGCGAATTGCATCCGCGCACCTGGATGAAACAGATGCTGCTGCTACCATGCTTGCTCGCGCTGGGCATTGGACTTTCGCTCAACAACGCTCGCGCAGTTCTGGAAGCAATCTTCAATCACAAGTCCGATTTTACCCGCACGCCGAAATACGGGATTGAGCGCAAGTCGCAATCCTGGCGGAGTTGCAAATATCGCGCTTTGAAATCGGCGTTGCCGATCGCCGAACTGGCCTTCGGGATTTATTTCAGCTACTTCGTCTGGTTCGCCCTAAGCAATGGACAGTTCTTGTCGGTACCGTTCCTGCTGATGTTTCAAGGCGGCTTTCTCTATGTGGCACTTTCGTCGATCCTACCTTGGTCGCCGAAATTCAGCCTTGGCCCTTCCCGGGCTGCATCTCCAATTACCGCGTGACAAAGCGCGATTTCTGAGTAAAAGAGCGCGCATGTTTCGTTCCTCCGTTTTAGCCGTTGCCTTGCTCTTGGCGGTTGCACCGGCCCGCGCCACAACCATTCCGGCGCCGAGTCTTACCACTCGGGTGATCATCAGCGTTCGGGACCAAAAACTGATCTTGATTGAAAACGGACAAATCGCCTCCACCTATCCGATTTCTACCTCCAAATACGGATTGGGTGACGCCTGGGGCAGTCTGGCTACTCCGCTTGGTTTGCTTCAAGTCGCGCAAAAAATCGGGGATCGCGCGCCGGTGGGAGCGGTCTTTCATAATCGACGCTGGACAGGAGAAATTCTGCAGCCGAACACGCCGGGGCGCGATCCGGTGATGACGCGCATCATATGGCTGCGAGGTTTGGAAGTTTCCAATGCGCACGCATTTCGCCGTTGCATTTACATTCATGGCACCAACGAAGAGAAATTGCTCGGACGCCCCGCCAGTTTTGGCTGCATTCGGATGAAATCGGTTGACGTAGCCGCGCTTTACAACCAGCTCCCGCTCGGGACGCCGGTGGAAATTGTTCAGGACAAATTGCCAAAGGCCGCGAACATGGCCGATCCCCAGATTTACGGTTTTGACGCTCCCGCATCGGCGAGCGGTTTAAGAAAAGACAAAGACACTTCGCAAATAAAAATCGCTTCCGGTCCGCGCACCTGATCGAGCTTCGCTCAAGATCGACCCCTTGACATTTTAAACCTCTGCGCGAGCGTCGACGCCCGATTTAAATAAAATGGCTAACACCAAATCTGCCGCCAAACGTTCCCGACAATCAGTTTCCCGCGCCGGCCAAAACCGCGGCGTGCGAACTGGGCTGCGTTCACTGCAAAGACGCATTGGCGGCACCGGAAGACCCGAGGTTGAACAAATTCGCCGTCTCATTTCCGCTCTCGATAAAGCGGCCAAGCGCGGCATCATTCATCGCAACGCAGCCAATCGCCGCAAAGCACGACTCTATAAAGCCCTCGCAAAAAGGTAAGCTGCGTGCAGGAAATTTCTAAGCCGAACCTGCTTGTATTTCTGCCCGATCAGTTGCGAGCCGATACGGTTTTCGGTAAAGACGCCAGCAATCTTCACGCACCGAACACCCGCGAGCTCGCTTTGTCGTCAGTCGTTTTCGAGCGAGCTTACGTGACGCAGCCCGTCTGCGTGCCGTCGCGCTCTTCACTGTTGAGCGGGACGTGGCCACACGCGAACGGCTGCACGAACAACGAACAATCGTTGCTTTACAAGTTCAAATGCCTTCCCGAATTGCTGGCCGATCCTGATTACAGATGTGCTTATTTCGGCAGATGGCATCTCGGTGACGAAATCTTACCACAGCGAGGTTTTGAAGAGTGGATTTCCATTGACGACCATTTCAAAAGTGCCAGGTCGGATCCCAAGCTCGACGGAGCTAGCGATTACACGAAATTCCTGCTTTCGAAAGGCTATAAGCCCGATAAGCAGGGAAAGTACTTCAGTAATAAGTTTCCCGCGAAGCTACCGTTTGAGCTATCAAAACCGAAGTTTCTGGAAATGCGCGCTTGCGAGTTTCTTGAACGCCGCGCGAAAGAACCATTCGTTCTGTTTGTGGCTTTCCACGAGCCTCACCCACCGTATAACGGCCCGCTTAATAACGAACATTCGCTCGGCGATATTTCGCTCGATTCTACCTTCGACAACGTCTTCGGGGACCAGCTTCCCCTTTACTATCGGGTGCGCCAGGAACATGTGAAGAGGGACTTTCCTAATGCCGATGCATATCGCCTGATTAAGCAAAGATATTTCGGTTTAATCACCGAAATGGATCGCAGCATTGGTGCAATTCTAAGCAAGCTGGACAATCTCCGAATCAGTGACCGGACAATTGTCGTCCTCACGAGTGATCATGGCGACATGATGGGGGCACATGGACTGATCGGCAAAGAGGTGATGTTCGAACAATCGGCCAGCGTGCCGTACCTGCTCCGAATGCCGGCGCAACGACGTTCAATGTCCTGTTCCCAACCTGTTAGCCATATCGATTTCGTCCCGACTATGTTAGATCTGCTGGGAAAACCACCACATTTGCAATGCGCTGGGAAAAGCCGCGCGAATCTGATTCGTGGAGAGAGCTCAAGTTCAGACTTGGTTTTCTTAGAATGGGCGCCATTGGTTGCCAAGAAAAAGATGCAACTCGGCAGGCAAACCAAACTGGCCGCAAAGGCTGACATCGAGCGCGCTTTGGATCACTCCACCCGGGCAGTTGTTTCGCCGGATGGCTGGAAGCTTTGTCTCCGCGACAAAGACAAGAACGAACTTTACAATCTGTGGGACGATCCCGAAGAACGACACAATTTGTATTACCAGAATTCCCATCGCGACATAGTCGATGAGCTAAGCGAACAGATTTATGAGTGGCAGGTGAGCGTGGGTGACACGCTTAGGGTCTGAGAAACCGCGCGACTGCCCTCGCCGAGCCTGCGGGCGGCAGCCACGGCATCCATTGCTGGATCGACAAGCCCTTATTCTCGCGCAGCCAAAAACGTCAGCCGCATCCCCGAGTAGTATCGTTTGTCCAGCCCTTTGATCCGTGGCTTGATCCACTTGATGTTCGGGAAACCCACAAATTTCAAGAGACTAGTGATGGCGTTCGCATTGGGCCTTAATTGACAAATGCCAGTTGTCCGCCACAGCGCGGTGGTACTAAGTGACTCGGTTTTAGGAGCGGGCGGGAATCGCATCACCCAAGCTGGCTCTCGCAGGAAAAAAGAACGAAAGACACTCGTGTCTACAATAATAATACGACGCGTCACCGAGGAGAGTTTTCGCATCACCAACACGGGATTCTCGGTGTGATAAAGAAGTCCGAAGCAAAAAGTGATGTCGTATTGGCCTATCTTTGCTTCATCTAACTCTTCCACCGCCATTTTCCTGAATTCAATTCTGTCGAAGCTGTGGGCGCGCTTGATGAAATTAGCCTGTTCCAGGTAGCGATCCACAATATCGATGCCCAGGACGAAATCGGCTCCGCTTTTCAATGCTTCGATTGAAAAGCCGCCGCAGTTGCATGCTACGTCCAGGACACGTTTACCGCGCAGGGTGCCTCCGCAAACGTTTAGTAATGACGGCCAGACGTGTTTGACCAAGTTGGGCAGCCGCGTGCGTTCAAGCTCACGCTGGGAAAGCTCCGGAATGTGTGTTCTGAGCCCATAAGGCAATTCCACGTTATGATGAAATGGTGCGAGTTTTTGCAGCTCGTCCTCGATTTCTTTCTTTGTCACGCTGTTAATCTCCGCGGCTAAGTGAAAACGCAACTAATTAAAACTCTCGTGGCAAATTTAAGTGCTTGTGGCGGTAATTCCTAGTTGTCCGGCGAGAGCTGTTGTTGTTTGCTGATCCTAAAGGGAGCGTCTTCATGCGCGCAATGTGTCGCGCAAAACGTCTCCGTGTTCTTGGCACACGCGCATATCGCGTCTAGCATTTAATTCCTGTGAACACCGAGTTTTCGCGGCGTAAACCAAACCTGCTTGTGTTTTTCCCGAATCAATTGCGTGCCGACGCTGTTTTCGGAGAGAACGCGAGCGCAGTTCACGCGCCGAACATTCACGGGCTTGCTTCACAATCGACAACATTCGAACGCGCCTATATCACTCACCCGGTTTGCGCGCCATCGCGCGCCTTCTTGTTGAACGGGACGTGGCCACACGTGAACGGTTGCATTAAGAACAGCGGAGCGCTGCCGCGGAATTTCCTTTGCCTCCCGGAGATGGTTGGGGATTCCGATTACCGCGCCGGGTATTTTGGCAAATGGCATCTGGGCGATGAATTCTCGGCTCAGCATGGGTTCGAAGAATGGCTTTCGGTTGACCAGTATTTCAAAAGCGCTGCAATGGATCACGGCCACAACATCGAGGGAGTCAGCGATTACACAAAATTCCTGCTTTCGAAAGGTTATAAGCTGAATAGGTGTGGAAAGTATTTCGACAACATAAAGACAAGAACGAGCTCTACAATTTGCGCGACGATCCGGACGAGCGACGAAATTTGTTTTGCGACAATTTGCAAGCGGACGTTATTGCCAAGCTCACTGGGCAGATTCACCGCTGGCAGGAGCGGGTCGGTGATAGTTTGAAAGTTTAGAGCGCGTAATGGCCACAACATCCCTTGTTTCTCGGCGGCGTTTTGTGCGTACCATAGCGTACGGTTCGGCTGTACTGGCCATCGGCTCGCGCTCAAATGCCCAACTGGCAAATCTCCCGCCTAAGAAAAATCTGCTCGTGTTTCTGCCGGATCAATTGCGCAGAGACGCAGTCCTTGGCGAGAGTGCAAACGCGGTGCACGCGCCGAATATTCACAAACTGGCGTCGCAATCAGTTGTCTTCGAAAAGGCATATGTAACCCAGCCGATTTGTGCTCCGTCCCGTTCTTCTTTGCTTAGCGGCACTTGGCCCCATCAAAACGGCTGCAGGAATAACGCTGGTGCGCTGCCGCGAAAATTTCTTTGCCTGCCCGAGATGCTTGGAGACTCTAGTTACACAAGCGCATATTTCGGCAAGTGGCATCTCGGCGATGAGTTCGTACCTCAACACGGTTTCAGCGAATGGGCCTCGGTTCTTGAATCCTTTAAACAGGTCGAACACGAGCATCGTACCAAGGGGCAGCTGGGACTGCTGTTGTCGCTCTTCAAGCGGGGGCGATCAGTTGAGTCCTCAATGGCGGCCCACGAGTCTAGCGATTACACAAAGTTCCTTATCTCGAAAGGCTTCAAGCCCGACGCGCACCGTGGGAAATACTTCAGCGAAGAATTCGCAACTAATCTCCCATTTGAATTTTCAAAGCCGAAGTTTCTCGAATCGAAGGCATGTGATTTCCTCCAACGTCACAAATCGACTCCGTTTATCATGTTCGTCGCCTTTTTCGAACCGCATTCGCCCTACAATGGACCATTTAATAACGAGCACTCCTTCGATACAATCGCCCTCGACCCGACCGCCGAAGATGTTTTTCCGGACGATGTTCCATTGCGATCGCGCGTTTTCCAGGAGTTCTATCGAAGCAAATTTCAGACGGCTGAGCACTACCGGCAAATCAAGCAAAAATACTACGGTCTCATCCATGAAGTTGATCTCTGTATCGGCGCGATTCTGGCCCAAGTGGAACAGCTCGGGATTGCAGACCGGACGCTGGTCGTGCTGACCAGCGACCACGGCGACATGATGTCATCCCACGGAATTCTGGGCAAGGAGTTGATGTACGAACAATCGGCCGGTGTTCCGTATCTGGTTCGGGGACCGGGAGTGCGTCCCAGCCGCTGCTCGCATTTGATAAGTCACATCGACTTTGTCCCCACCATGTTGGAACTCCTCGGCCATCCCGCGCACCGCCAGTGCGTCGGACAAAGTCGAGCCGGTTTAATTCGAGGAGAACCGAGTTCCGATTGCGTCTTCGTCGAATGGTCTCCGGACAAACACGATTTGCACTTGGGCCAGACAAAGCTCGCGCCGCCGCAACAAGTTGAAAGCTGTCTGCACGAATCAACGCGGGCAGTGTTCTCGCCCGAGGGTTGGAAACTCTGCCTTCGTGATAAAGACAAGAACGAACTCTACAATTTGGGCGACGACCCCGAGGAGCGCCATAATCTCTTTTATACAAACGCCTACGACGACGTGATTGTGAAGCTGTCAGCGGAGATTCGCGGTTGGCAGCAACGCACCGGCGATACTCTAAAAGTTTGAGCGTCGGCGCCGAGGGCGCCAAATCAGCTTTGCAACTCTCACGGGACGGCTAGATTTCCATCGATGATTCCCGCTCTCATTCTAGTTTTGTCGGCCGTCGCTTATCGGATCGCGGCGGCGTTTCTGATTCAATCCGGTCAAGCATCGTGGTTGGCGAACTTCGCTCCGCTCGCCGCCATCGCGCTCTGCGGCGCGGTTTATTTTCCGCCAAAGTTCAAGTTTTCGATTCCGCTCGGCGCGCTTTTCATCTCCGATTTGTTTTTGAATTATTATTATGGCGCACCGCTGGTCCAGGCCCAGATGGCGAGCCGCTATTTTGCGCTCGCGCTAGTCGGGCTCATTGGAATTGCGCTGCAAAATCGGGCGTCATTCAAAACACTGCTTCCGGCTTCGATTTTTGGATCGACAATCTTCTATCTGATCACGAATGCCGCGTCGTGGCTGAGCGATCCTGGTTACGCCAAGAATTTCGCTGGCTTGATTCAGGCGCTTACCGTTGGTTTGCCGCAATACGGCACTACGCCCACCTGGATGTTTTTCCGTAACACTCTCCTCAGCGATCTTTTCTTTACGCTCCTTTTCCTTGCCTGTGTGAACATTGGGCGCAACACCAGCCGGGCGCGCGCTGGAGCTACTTTGCCTCGCGTCGCGTAAAATTCCGATGCAGCGGCCCGAGCAACGCGACGAGGTCGAGATGCTCGCGCTGATGTTGTTGATCCGCCGCTTCGAAGAACGTGCGAGCCAGCAATATCAGGCGCAGAAAATCGGCGGATTCTGCCACCTTTACATCGGTCAGGAAGCCGTTGTGGTTGGCGCGGTCGCCGCTGTTCGCAGCGACGATAACATTATCACGGCTTACCGCGATCACGGTCACGCCCTCGCCCGCGGCACGAGCGCCAAAGCCTGTATGGCCGAGCTCTTTGGAAAAGCCACCGGCTGCTCGCTCGGCCTCGGTGGCTCCATGCATTTTTTCGACAAGAAAAATCATATGTACGGGGGACACGCCATCGTTGGCGCGCACGTTCCACTCGCCGCTGGATTGGCGTTTGCTTCCAAATACCGAGACGAAGATCGGGTTACGCTTTGTTTTTTCGGCGACGGCGCGATCAATCAGGGTTCGTTTCACGAAGCGCTCAATCTGATCGCGCTTTACAAGTTGCCGGTGATTTTGATTTGCGAGAACAATCTCTTCGCCATGGGCACGTCGGTGAAAAGATCGACATCGTTGAAGCAAATCGTCGATCGCGCCGAAGGCTACGACATTCCCGGCGACATGGTTGACGGGATGAACTTCCGCGAAGTGCGCGACCAGATCGCCGAAGCCGCCGCGTCGATTCGCAAAGATCCGCATCCGGTATTCCTGGAAGTGCGGACGTATCGCTATCGCGGCCATTCGATGTCGGACCCGGCCAGTTATCGAACCAAAGAAGAATTGGAGAAATATCGGCTCGACGATCCAATCATTCGACTGCGCGCACAGCTAACCCGTGAAGGCAAATTGACTAACGAACAGTTTGACGCACTCGATAAGAAAGCGAAGCAGACCGTGCTCGAATCGGTGAAATTTGCCGAGAGCAGTCCCGAACTGCCGGTCGAAGACGTTTACAAATACGCCTATTTCGAGGGAGCTGTGGAGGCAGGCGTCTCGCCTGCACAAGAAAAGAAACAATGAGGGAAATCACTTACCGCCAGGCGTTGAATGAAGCGCTCGCTGAAGAGTTGGAGCGCGACCCGAACGTTTTCCTGATGGGCGAGGAAGTCGCCGAATATCACGGCGCTTACAAGGTCAGCCAGGGTTTGCTGGAACGGTTCGGTCCGAAGCGAATCATCGATACGCCCATCAGCGAGAACGGTTTCGCCGGTCTTGGTGTTGGTGCGGCTATGGCCGGGCTGCGACCAATCATTGAATTCATGACTTGGAGTTTTTCTTTGGTGGCATTCGATCAGGTGGTGAACAACGCGCCCAACATGTTCATGATGTCGGGCGGGCAGTTTAATATTCCGATCACGTTCCGTGGACCGAACGGCCCGGCCCATCAACTCGCCGCAACCCACTCGCACGCCACCGAAAATTTTTACGCGAGCGTGCCGGGTCTGAAAGTTTGCACGCCGGCTACGCCGCGCGACGCCAAGGGTTTGTTGAAAACGGCGGTGCGCGACGACAATCCGGTGCTCGTCCTTGAAGCCGAACTTCTTTACAGCTCCAAGGGAATGGTCGAGCCACCCGATGAAGAACTGCTAATTCCGCTCGGCCAGGCCGAAGTGAAACGCGAAGGCAGCGATGTCTCGATCATTTGCTATGGGCAGACTGTTCCGCTCGCTTTAGCGGTGGCTGCCCAGCTCGAGGAGCAGGATATCTCCGCCGAGATTGTCGATCTTCGCTCGATCAAACCGTTGGATCAGGAGGCGATTTTCAATTCGGTTTCGAAAACGCATCGCGCGGTCATCGTCGAACAAGACCGCCCGTTCTGCGGTGTCGGCGCGGAAGTCTGTTACCGGATCCAGAAACATATTTTTGATCAGCTCGACGCGCCGATTGCCCGTGTCTCTCAAGAGGACGTGCCAATGCCTTACAACGAGAAGCTCGAGAAATTTGTTTTGCCAAATGCTGATAAGCTGATGGCTGCCGTGAAAAAAGTCTGTTACGCATGATTCTTTGGCAGGTCACTCGTCACGAATGCCGGTCCGGCTCGGACTCACTGGTCACTTCTTGATATGCCTGAAATCCAAATGCCGAAGCTCAGCGACACGATGACCGAGGGCACTCTGGTCGCGTGGAAAAAGAAGAAGGGCGACAAAGTTTCGGCCGGCGAAGTGATCGCCGAGATCGAAACGGACAAGGCAACCATGGAATGGGAGTCGCCTGAAGACGGAACGCTCACCGAAATTTACGTTCAGGAAGGCGGCAAGGTGAACGTTGGCGATAAGATCGCGTTCCTTGGCGTAGAAGGCGAAGAAGCTCCGAAGAAAGAGGAGAAACCGAAAGAAGCGAGAGCCGAAAAGAAGGAAGAGAAAAAGCCGGAGGAAAAAAAGGAAAAGAAATCCATTGTAGAGGTAGGCGTGTCGCCTGCAGAAAAGCGGCCGGCACAGCCGGCACTACAGAAGACCGAGGAAGAAGCGCGCGTGAAAGCTTCCCCGGTCGCGCGACGCGTCGCGGCTGAGCTCGGGGTCGATCTTGCAAGCGTCAAAGGAACCGGCCCCGAAGGCCGGGTGACTGAATCGGATGTTCGCGCGGCTGCGAAATCGAAAGGTGTAGCGGCGGCCGTGCCGGCCGCGAACAAAGAGCAGTCGGGACAACGGTGGTCCGGCTCGGACCTGCCACCACAAAAGAGGGAAGGCGAAACTCGGATTCAACT
>CAZFZG010000015.1:0-2041 GCA_964523205.1 uncultured Chthoniobacteraceae bacterium
AGCGACCGCGCGTTTGGCGACGAGGGAATGTGGTTGTTCAATAGTCCGCCGCTCAAACAATTCAAAGAAAAATATCAATTCGAGCCGACGCCTCAGTGGCTCGAACATCTACAAAAGGCGAGTGTGCGATTTAATTCCGGCGGAAGCGGCTCGTTCGTTTCCGCCAACGGGTTGTGCATCACGAACCATCACGTCGGCCTCGATACCCTTCAGAAAATTTCCAGCGAGAAAAACAACTACGTCCGCGACGGTTTCTACGCGAAGTCGCAGAAGGACGAAGTGAAAGCGACCGATCTCGAGCTCAATGTGCTCATGTCGATCGAAGACGTGACCGATCGTGTGAAGGCGGCAGTGCAGCCGAGCATGTCGCCGGACGATGCGAGCAAGGCGCGCGGCAACGCCATTGCGCAGATCGAAAAAGAATCGAAGGAGAAAACGGGACTGCGCTCAGACGTGGTCACGCTTTACCAAGGCGGGCAGTATCATCTTTATCGGTACAAGCGTTACGATGACGTGCGGCTCGTCTTTGCGCCAGAGGAACAAATCGCATTTTACGGCGGCGATCCCGACAATTTCGAATATCCGCGCTACGACCTGGATATTTGCATCTTCCGCGCCTATGAAAACGGAAAACCGGCGAAGATCGAACATTACCTGAAGTGGAATACGAAGGGGCCGGCGGATGGCGAGTTAACGTTCGTGAGCGGAAATCCCGGCAGAACGGACCGCTCGCTTGCGGTGAGCGAGTTGGCCGAGATGCGCAATCACGAGCTGCCTTATCTGCTGAGCATGTATTATCGCCGCGAAACATTTCTGCATTCTTGGGGGGCGCGTTCGTTCGAGAACAAACGCCGCGCCCAGCGCGACGCGCGCAGCGTAGAAAATAATCGAAAACGTTACGACGGGTATCTGGCCGGCCTGCTTGATCCCGAAATCTGGCGCACGATTGAAGACCGGCAGAAAACTCTGACGGACAAAAAAGGACCAATAGCGTCGTTCGACAAGATCAAGCAGGCACAGGAAGCGACTGCCAAAGTATTGCCGGTCTACGAATACTTCGAACAATACCGCGGCCGTCCGGAAGCTGGCTATCGAGCGCCGCGCGCGTTCTACAGTTCGCTGTTTCAGTTTGCTCGACGTTTGCTTCGACACGGGGACGAAATGTCGAAGCCGAACGGCGAACGTTTCCCCGAATTCCGCGACAGCTACAAGGAATCGCTCGAGCTTGAACTTTTCTCGACCGAACCGATCTACGACGATTTTGAAATCGTCAAGCTGACCGATTCGCTCACCGACATGGCGACGCGATTCGGGGCGGACGATCTGCTAGTTAGGCAAGTGCTTGCTGGCAAATCGCCGGTCGATCGCGCGACCGAGCTGGTCATGGGATCGAAATTGAAAAATGTCGATCTTAGGAAAAAACTTTACACCGACGGCTCAGCTGCTGTTTCGGCCGCGAAAGAACCGATGATCGAACTCGCGCGCATTGTCGATCAGCCGGCGCGTGAAGCGCGGAAAGTTTACGAAGCGCAAGACGAGATTAAACAACAGGCCTACGCCGAGATCGCGAAAGAGCGGTTCGCGTTGCAAGGCGCTAGCAGTTATCCCGACGCGACGTTTACGTTGCGACTGAGCTACGGCACGGTCCGCGGATACGAAGAAAAGGGCAAACAAATCCCTGCGCTCACCAACATCGCAGGTCTTTACCAACGCGGCCTCGAGCACAAGAACCAACCACCGTTCGACATTCCGAAACGCTGGCTCGATCGCAGATCGAAATTAAATCCGAGCACTCCATTCAATTTCGTTTCTGACGCGGACATCATTGGCGGGAACAGCGGCAGCCCGGTCGTGAACAAGAACAACGAATTCGTCGGGATCATTTTCGACGGCGACATTGAATCGCTGGTGCTCGACTGCATTTACACCGACAAACAAGCGCGCGCGGTCAGCGTCGATTCAGCAGCGATTACCGAAGCGTTGCGCAATGTGTACGATGCGAAACCGCTGCTGGACGAATTACTCAGCGCGAAGTGAGCAA
>CAZFZG010000015.1:2141-6524 GCA_964523205.1 uncultured Chthoniobacteraceae bacterium
GTTCACCGAACCGCCACATCAAGTGCCTACAATTGTTTCAATAGTGTTTTCCACCGCGCCCAGGCTTCGTCGCGCGCTTTGCCGTCGCCTTCGCGATAATTCGGGTTGGCCTTTTCGCCGGAGCGCATGAATCCGTGGCCAGCGCCTTTGTAGATCAGCGGATCGTATTTCTTGGTCGCGGCCTTCATCAACTCTTCCGCTTTGGGAATCGTCACATTCACGCGTTCGTCGTTTTCGCCGTAGAATCCGTAAACTGGACACGGAATTTTCGCGATCTTCGCCGGATCATCGAGCGCGGTTCCATAAAATGAATAGACGGCTTTGAGCTTGGAATTTTCGCTCGCGTAATTGAATGCCCATCCCCCGCCCCGGCAAAATCCACAGACCGCCAGCTTCCCGTTGGCCGCCGGAATTTTCGTCAACGCGTAGTCTGACGTGGCGTCGAGAACAGTTTTGATCTGGTCGGGAGTTACAGCGGAAACCGCTTTAACCGCGCCGTCAGCATCTTCGAATTTTTGGCCATTTAGAAAATCCGGTGCGATCGCGATCACGCCTGCCTCGGCCAATTCGTCGCACAAACTCCGCAACCAATCGGTCACGCCAAAAATTTCCTGAATCACAATCATTACCGGCGCTTTGTCCTTGCGTTCGGGATAAACAACGAACGCTTTGATCGTTTGATCGCCCGATTTGATGTCGACCCACTCGGCGTGGCGTGGCGAATTGTTCAGCCTGTCTTTGCCAAAGTCTTTGTACTCCTGCCCGATCAAAGACCGCGCGATGAAAATTAAAGCCAGTGCCAGGACCACGCGTTTCATCAGCCGGACGTCGGTTTTAACTAAGGCGAAGCTGCGGACGCTGCTTGGTTTTTCTTGCAAAAAAGCGCATCCAAACTCCAGCGGCCAGGCCCGTAGAAAACCATGAAGAAAAACACCCAGCAGTAAAAGACTGCCAGCTCGCCGCGATTAGAAAAATCTTTTCCAGCGCTGGCGATCGGGAAAAATTTCGCCATCGCGGTTGTGGCACCCGCAACATGGATCGTGAAATAGGCGTAGGCGAACGTGCCGCTGCAAATGAACGCGGCCAACCGAGTGAGGAGCCCGAAAGCAATCATGAACCCGCCAACCAGCATGATCCATCCGCCAATCTGCGATTGCGCGTTATCTGATCCGGGCATTCCCCCAAACATCCCGAGAACCAACTGGCCACCGTGTTGGGCGAGCATGAGCCCCACAATCAATCTCATCAGACAATAAACCGGATCAGTAAATCGATTGAGAGCGTTCATGGCCGCACAGGCTGCACGAAGTCGATCTTGGGTGTCAAGATCACGCTTTTCTCGGGCGCGGCGCCCTCGCAGAGCGATGGCGATTGAGGTCAATCGCCCCTACCTGTGCAACTCTAAGCGGCGAGCTCGAGCTGCTGACGTGGGATTCCGCGGAGCTCGAACAGCCGGATGAGCGTTTCCTCGATCAGATTGTTCGGGCACGAGGCACCGGCGGTGATGCCGACCACGGTCGGACCGGGCGCTAGCCAGAAATGGGATACGACTTCACGTTTCTCGTGCAGGTTGTAATGTTTGATTTCATTGCCTGAAACCAGGCGCGAAGCATTGAGAACGAAATAGGTCGGCAGTTTTTCCTCGCCCATTTCTGCCAGGTGCGACGTGTTCGAACTGTTGTAGCCGCCGACCACCAGGAGCAAATCCATTTTCACGTCGAGCAACTCGCGAAGCGCGTCCTGCCGTTCCTGGGTCGCGCCGCAAATGGTGTCGAAGAACCGAAAATTCTTCGCGGCCTGGTCTGCTCCATCCCGATCAACAATTGCCTGGCGGACTCGACGCTGTACTTCCTCCGTCTCGCCGCGCAACATCGTCGTCTGGTTGGCTACGCCTACCGTCTTGAGGTGCAGGTCAGGATCGAACCCCGGCGAATAGGCGCCTTTGAATTTTTCGAGGAATGCCCGCTTGTCGCCGCCGTTGCGAATGTAATTACAAACGTAATCCGTATCGGCCAGCGTCAGCACGACTAGATAATGTCCGGTGCCGTCGCCAAGCGCCCGAGAGCTGGTTGCTTTGGTCTCTTCGTGCTCGGCCTTGCCGTGAATGATCGACGTGACCGATTCGCTGGCGTATTTGCGGACACGCTTCCAAACACTCATCACGTCGCCGCATGTGGTGTCTACAATCTGACAACCCCGCTCCTTGATTTGCTGCAAGATCGACAATTCAGTCCCGAACGCCGGCACAATCACGATATCGTCCGGTTGAAGATCGGAAATCTCGGCCTGTTTGTTGCGGCCGGTGAGATTTTTGATGCCAAGCGAGGCGATCTGGTGATTGACCTCGGGGTTGTGAATGATCTCGCCGACGATGAAAAGCCGACGGTCCTTGAAAACTTTGCGCGCGGCGTAGGCGAGATCGATTGCGCGCTCGACGCCGTAGCAAAAACCGAACTGCTTCGCCAGACGCACGGTCGTGTCGCCGACTCTGATGATTCCGCCCGCGCGGCGAACCTTCTCGACAAGGTCGCTCCGATAGTGTGACTCGACTTGTTCCTGGACCGCGGCCATCACGTCCGGCGTACGCAAGTTTACTTTCTCGCGCGCGCTCGTTCCGCTGGAAATGAGGTTCGTGCTCATGCCTAACAAAACCTTAACACGTCGCGGCCGTTTTTCAGCCAGCAATCCGACCGCGCCTGAAATGAAAAACTATTGGTCAACCAGGAGCGGCCCCGGCGGATCTTTGAACCACTCCGATGACATCAACAACGAGCGCGGTGGATCGGGATCGCGGCTCTGGTCGATTCGCACCACGTCTTTCGCGTATTTCGCATCTTCCGGGAATGACTGCCCGATGTGGACCGGCGTTCCGATTCGCACCAGGGCGTAGAGACGGGCCGCCGCTTCGCGATGCATCCGGACACAGCCGTGAGTCCGCGGCGTTGACCAGACAAAACCTTCATGAAATCCGTAAGCTGGCGCGAACTCACACCAATAGGCCATCGGGTAACCCGCATCCGGCTCGCTCACCCGGCGTTTGGTCTTGTCCTTGTTGATAATCGAGAAGTTGCCCGACGGCGTTTCAGCGCCACCACGGCCAACATTCGCCTGCGCGGCCATGAGTAATCGATCGCCTTCCGTCACGTAGACTGTTTGCGTGCTTTTCGAGAGCTTCACTTGGACCATCGACTGGTCGTGCGGCTTGTAAGCAACAACGTGATAAGCGCGTCCTCCTCGGTAAGCCGCTCCACCGCCTCCGGTTGCGCAACCGGTCAGCAAAGAAACGGCCACAGGCACGGCTACAAACACTAAACGGGAAACGATTTTCATCCTGTACTGGAAAAGCAGGGCGAAGGTTTGTCAACACTCGAACCGGGTCATGCTTTTACTGCGGTGGGGTGATCCGCGGTGCCGCTGATCCGCCTATCGAACCGACGATGGGGCCGCGCATAAAATGGATACGATCGATCCGCGGTGGCCGGTTTGTATCGCCAATATTTATACATCCACAGCCAAGGCGCGGGATTTCGTCTCACGTAGGGCTCGAATGAGTTCCAGCACGCCTGCGCGATTTGCTGGTAATTGCGACCGGAGGTCTCGACTTTGGGATGAAACACCAATCGATAGCGACCGTTCGGCAGCGGCTCGGTGTGCGCGGGAATAATCGGTACGCCGGTTTGCTCATTCAACCAGGCGTGCGCTGACGTCACGCTCGTCTTCAAGCCGAAGCAATCAATGGCGACCGACGGCATCTTCGGATGCAACGTGAGATCGACCAGCAACGCGGTCCGGCCTTTGCGACGAAGTACTTTATAGAGGCGAACGATTCCGCCCTGGCGCGGAATCAATTCGTGACCTGATTGCTCGCGCAGCTTCTTGAAAATCGGATCGAGCAACGAGTTTTTGAATTCCTGGGAGACAATCGTGCCTTGCAGATCGAGGTAGCCGCAAGCGAGGCTGAGCCACTCGAAATTGCTGTAATGATAACAAGCGATCATGATCGAGCGCTCCGGTCCATAACGCTGGGTCTCTTCAAAATTTTCCAGCCCGATGAATTTCAAAAAGTTTTCCGCCGTCAAACGCGGGCTCCACAGAAGATCGAGCATCGCTCGCGCGAAATGCTGAAATGACTCGCGAACTATGCTCTCGCGCTCGTGCCGCATGAATCGATCGCCAAACGCGGCTTCGAGGTTGCTGAGCGCGACCTTGCGGCCATGCCGATCCAGGATCGACATCAACGAGCCAATCACCAATGCCAGTCGATAACACGCTCGGCGGGACAACAGCGGAACCAGTTTCGAGGCGACCAATAGTCCGACCCATTCCAGCCGATAACGGATTTTCTTCCAAATCGAACGCACTCGCGGAACTTACACGTGCGCG
>CAZFZG010000015.1:6624-9062 GCA_964523205.1 uncultured Chthoniobacteraceae bacterium
CCGATAACGGATTTTCTTCCAAATCGAACGCACTCGCGGAACTTACACGTGCGCGCCCCCGGTCGCTAAACTTTCTGTCTTGCCGCGAACTGCTTCACCTTCGCCAACACGAAATTACGCAGCGATTTCGGTAGCTCCTCCGAACGTCGGCGAAACTCGCAACTTACTTCAGTTGTCGGGAAGGACCCATCTGGCAACAAAATTGGAGTCCGATTCGCCTCGGGATCATCTTCGCCGCTGTCAACTTTCGAATGACTAAAGCCACGAGTTTTCAGCCAGGTTAATGCGCGTTCGAACTCGGGTTTACCGTAACAGAGCTGAAATCCACAAATCGCATTGCTCGGCTCGTACCAGACAATCAGATCGAAGTAATCATCTGACATCCAGCTCCGGCGGTAGTCGCCGCGAACCTTGACCTTCTTTTCCTTAGTCAGCATCGCAATGAACAATATTCTTCAGCAGAAGATCGACAATTGATTCGTTCAGCTTAAGTTATTCCCGCGTTCGCAAGCGCGGCGCGACCGTGAAAAATGTCCTCTTTGTCTGCACCGGCAACATTTGCCGCAGTCCGATTGCGGAGGGGTTGTTTCGCCGGCTCATCGGAAATCGCAAAGATATCGAGGTGGCCTCCGCTGGAGTTCACGCCGTGCGTGGTCAGCCGCCAAGTCTTTACGCGGTGCAGGTTTGCGAATCCGACGGCGTAGACATCAGCGATCTCCGCAGCCAGCCGCTCACCTCCGATCTGGTCGATCGTGCCACCCACATTTTCGCCATGACTGGTGCGCATCTGGAAACGATTCACATGCTCTTTCCCCACGGCGCAGAGAAAACTTTTCTGCTTCGCGAATTCGAAGAACCGGGTTCAACCTGCTGGCGCGATGTGCCGGATCCGATCGGCATGAGTCGCGCGGTTTATGAAGAATGCGCGCGCACGATCAATAATGCGTTACCGAGCGTGCTTAGTTTTGTCGAGCAAAGCGAGCTGGTTCCGCCTGGTGCGGCGCGCAATCGCGGAATATCTTCGTACTCAATGAGCGAAACTCCGCGTCCACTTCAGGCCGATGTTGGATCGACATCCTACGGCGGCAGTTCGATGGAAGCGTTGCGCAAAGTCGATCCCGAAATTTACGACGCCATCCGCGCAGAAGAAAAACGTCAGCGCGAGAATATTGAGCTCATCGCGTCGGAAAATTTCACCAGTCGGGCAGTGATGGAAGCCCAGGGCTCGTGCCTGACCAACAAATACGCCGAAGGTTATCCGAAGAAGCGTTGGTACGGCGGTTGTGAGAACGTCGATACCGCCGAACAACTCGCCATCGATCGCGCACTGCGATTATTCGGCGCCGAGCACGCGAACGTCCAACCGCACAGCGGGGCGCAGGCGAACATGGCGGTTTACTTCTCGGTCCTGAAGCCAGGCGACAAAATTCTGGCCATGAATCTCGCCCACGGCGGCCATCTCACTCACGGGCATCCGGCGAATTTTTCCGGCAAGTTTTATCAGGTCTCGCAATACGGCGTGAGCGAGGAGACCGAGCAGATCGATTACGACGCATTGCAGAAACAGGCCGAAGAAGTTCGGCCAGCGATGATCACCGCCGGTGCCTCGGCCTATCCGCGGATCATCGATTTTCCACGGCTCCGCCAAATTGCCGACTCAGTTGACGCGCTTCTATTCGTCGACATGGCGCACATCTCGGGTCTTGTCGCCGGCGGCCAACATCCGAGTCCAATTCCCCACGCCCAGTTCGTGACCACGACCACGCATAAAAGTTTGCGCGGCCCGCGCGGCGGGATTGTTTTGTGCACGAAGGAATTCGCCAAGCAAATCGACGCCACCGTTTTTCCTGGAGTCCAGGGGGGACCGCTCATGCATATCATCGCCGCAAAGGCGGTTTGTTTTCACGAAGCGTTCCAGCCGGCGTTTCGCGATTATCAACGCCAGGTCGTGACCAACGCGAAAGCGCTCGCGGCCGGTTTGGCCAAGCACGGCTACCGAATTGTTTCCGGTGGAACTGACAATCACCTGATCCTTGTCGATCTTCGTCCGAAGGAGCTCAACGGCAAAGACGCGCAGGAAGTTCTCGATCGCGCCGGCATTACCGTGAACAAAAATGCGATCCCATTCGACACCAGTTCGCCTTTCAAACCCGGCGGCATTCGCGTCGGCACTCCGGCGGTCACGACCCGCGGGATGAAAGAAGAAGATATGCTCGAGATCGCCGACTTGATGGCGGAAGCGTTGGCCAATCGCACCGACGACTCCGCTCTCGCCCGCGTCCGCGAAAAAGTTCGCGACATGACACGTCGCTACCCACTGCCCTGCTAACCTGCGGCGTCGGCGCGTCGAACCAGCGCCGGGACCTCTGAGAGGTTGTTGAGCAAGTAATCGGCTTCCTTTTCGTATTCGCGTGGATCGACAAAGCGGCGATCCGGAA
>CAZFZG010000015.1:9162-22399 GCA_964523205.1 uncultured Chthoniobacteraceae bacterium
AAGTAATCGGCTTCCTTTTCGTATTCGCGTGGATCGACAAAGCGGCGATCCGGAATCGCAGCGACGCGCATCTTGGCGGCCTTGGCCGCGGCGATTCCGGAAAGTGAATCTTCGATTACGAGACACGCGTCAGCGCGGACGCCAAGTTTTTCCGCGGTACGTAAATAGATGTCGGGATCTGGTTTGCCGCGTTCGATTTCATCCCCCGCGACGATGATGTCGAAAAGCGACGTTAGTTGATGTCGATCCAAGAACGGTCGCGCTGACGCGCTTACCGAGCTCGTCGCTACAGCAAGCTTCAGCTTCATTTTGCGCAATTCTTCGACAATTGTTTTGGCGGACGGAAAGAGCCCGACGTGTCTTGCAAAATACTCGGCAGCGATTTCTCCGCGCCGCTTCATCATTTCTTCAGTCGGCGCCGACATGCTGAACGCTTTCTTATAAAACTCGACCGCTAGGCGGTAGCTCACGCCAAGCACCTCGCGGTGATATTCGCCGCGATAAGTGGCGCCGTACTCGGCCAGCAACTTCGCATCGATCTCGTTCCACCATGGCTCTGAGTCGGCGAGAACACCGTCGAGATCGAAGATGACTGCGCGGACTTGTGGAGTCATAAACACGATTGTCGATCTAGCAGGCGGGGACGCCTGCCGCCACAGAAGATTCGTGTTATCCAATCTGCGAAAATCTGCGTAATCTGCGGATAATCAGATGAATCGCGCGGCCGAGCAGACCGAAGTCAATCCATTACGCGAGGGTCTGTCGACTCGCGCGGTGCCGCAGCCATGTAGCCTTGTCATTTTCGGCGCCACCGGCGATCTGACCCATCGCAAGCTCATGCCCGCGCTTTACAATCTGGCGGCCGATGGCGAGTTGCCGCCCGCGGTCACCGTGATCGGTTTTGCCCGCCGCCCGAAAACTGACGACGACTTTCGCAAAGAAATGGAAGACGCGGTCAAAAAGTTTTCGCGCCAGACAGTGCGCGATGAAATCTGGAAAAACTTTGGTCAGTCGATTTTCTATCACCAGAGCGATTTCAGTGACGAGGCCGGCTTCAGAAGCCTCGCCCAACGTCTGGACAAGATCGACAAGGAACGCGGCACGCGCGGCAATCGCCTTTTTTATTTCGCGGTCGGGCCCGATCAATTCGAACCGATTCTGAAACATCTCAAGGCCGTGGAATTGAACAAGGCGGCCGAAGGAAGCTGGGCTCGTGTCATCATCGAAAAGCCGTTCGGAAGCGACCTGGAATCCGCGCGCGAGCTTAACCGCGTGGTCAACAATTCCTTCAGCGAAGAACAGACCTACCGCATCGATCACTTCCTCGGCAAAGAAACCGCCCAGAACATTTTGGTGCTTCGCTTTGCCAACGCGATTTTCGAGCCGCTTTGGAATACCCGTTACATCGATCATCTTCAGATCACTGCCGCGGAAACGCTCGGCGTTGAAGGGCGCGCCGGTTATTACGAAACCGCGGGCGCGCTGCGCGACATGGTGCAGAACCATCTGCTCCAACTCTTATGTCTGGTGGCAATGGAAGCACCGAGCGATTTGCGCGCCGACAGTATTCGCGATGAAAAAGTGAAAGTCGTCCGTTGTTTACGCCGAATGACCGCTGACGAAGTAAGCAACGACGTTGTCCGCGCCCAGTACGGCGAAGGCGCGATCAACGGAAAACCGGTGCCCGCTTATCGCAGCGAACAAAACGTTAACCCGAAATCGACTACCGACACTTTCGTCGCATTGAAATTGAACGTCGACAACTGGCGGTGGTGGGACGTGCCCATTTACATGCGCGTCGGGAAACGGCTTCCCAAGTCTGCTACCGAAATTTCCGTCCATTTCAAGAGAGCGCCGATGGTTTTATTCAACAAGGAAACCAACGAAGCCAACGTCCTGGTGATTCGGATCCAACCCGACGAAGGAATTTCCTTGCGGATGGAGGCGAAAATGCCGGGAACAAGTTTCCGGATCGAGCCGGTAAAGATGGATTTTCATTACGGAACATCATTCGGAAAGGCGAGCCCCGAAGCCTACGAACGTTTGTTGCTCGACGCCATGAGCGGCGACGCGACGCTATTCGCGCGGCGGGACGAAGTCGAAGAAGCCTGGACATTCATCGACATCATCGAAAATGCGTGGAACGTAAAAAAGAACACGCCGGAGTTGTATTTTTATCCGGCCGGCTCGTGGGGCCCCGAACAGGCTGACGAACTTCTGGCCCGCGACGGCCGCGCCTGGAGGAGATTTTAGATCGACATTGTATGCCGACGATCACCGAGACTTATTCGTTAGGCCAGCAAGTCGAGATTGCCAATGTCGCTGGCGCCTTGAAAAAATTTTGGAGCGAAGGCGAAAGTGTGAAGACGCGGGCGTCACTGATCAATCTGGCCGTTTACAGTGAAAAACCAGGTTCACTTGAAAGAAATACTCAGTGGATCGCCCGGATCGCAGAAAACCACGCCTGCCGAGCGCTGGTGATTGGAGCCAATCGCGATTCGAAAGAGAACCGGGCCGAGGCTTGGGTAAACGCCCACTGCCATCTGACGCGGGCCGGCAGCAAACAAATTTGCACCGAGCAAATTTCCTTTCTGCTCGAAGGGCCGTGTGTAAAACTGCTCCCGAGCATTGTCTTCTCCCATCTCGATTCCGATCTGCCGCTTTTTCTCTGGTGGCAGGACGATTTCCCCGAGGCGATGGACCCGCAGCTTTGGGCCTGGGTCGACCGATTGATCTTCGACAGCCAGTCGTGGAAAAATTTCAACAACCAAATGCGATTAGTCGAAACCGCCGAGCAGGAAGCCAAACAGCGCATCGTCCTTTGCGATCTCAACTGGACCCGGCTTGACAAGGTCCGCTACGCCATCGCCCAATTTTTCGATCATCCGGCTTCGCATCATCACTTTGCCGAAATGGAAAACGTGACCGTGGAGTTTGCTCCCGGCTTTAAATCGACGGCGATCCTTTTGATTGGCTGGTTAGCTGCCCAGTTAAAGTGGAAAACAAATCAGCAGGCAATGAACGGAAGCTGTCGATTCCTGGACGCGAGCAATCGGAAGATCGACATCGAGCTCCACGAGAAAGCTGGGCTTCCCATCGGTAAAGTCGTTCTAAAATCGCAAAGCGTGCGATTTTGTGTCACGCCGGCGCATTGCGGTGACCTCCTGGAGGTTTCGCGCAGTGGCGAAAATGAAACGGCCCAGCCACAAATGATGCCGGCGCAAAGTAACGATCCGGTCGATCTCATGACCCAGGAACTTTTGCGCGGCGGTCCACACCGAATTTATCTGCGCGCGGTCGATCGCGTGCGCGGTTTGCTCTAGGTAGCGGCGATTGACTCAATCGCCAATGGCGGTTCGGTGAACCGCCTCTACCTCGCACGCGTTGTGCTCTACATTTTGCGTGCACAAGAGAATCTCAACCCTCTGCCTGATCGTTGCTTTTGGCTTCACTCTGAACGGTTGCTCCTCCATGAGCCCGCAAGCTCGCCGGGAAAGGGCCTACCGTCATTACGTTCAAAAGCAGATCAAGCAGCGCCAGAAAGAGATCGCGCGGGCACAAAAAGCGGCCAATCGCCAAGCCAAACGCCAGTTGAAGGAAAAGCTGAAATTGGCGCAGCCGAGCGAACCAAGAGTGACCACAAGCGTTCAGGACGCTTCGCCCGAAATGCCGGCAATCTACGAGACTCCTACTGCACCGCCGCCGCCGCCGTCTCCAACTGATTCAGTTGCACCACCAGTCACCGTTTCCGCGTCGAACGAAATCATGGCGACGCAAAACCCCGATCAACCGTCCCCGCCCTAATCAACCGCGTTTAACGGGAGTCGGTTTCCCATCCGGCCCAAGCGCGACGTAAGTGAAAACGCCGCTCGTGACCTTCACCCGTTCGTCTGTGCGATAACGCGTCACCCAAACATCGACGCAAATTCTCATCGAAGTACGCCCAACCCTGTCCAACCAAGCATAACACGCGACCGTATCACCGACGCTGACCGGATGAAGAAACGACATCCCTTCGATGGCGACGGTCACGACCCGCGACTTGGCAATTTTCCCCGCCAAGATTGCGCTCCCCAAATCCATCTGCGACGCAAGCCAGCCGCCAAAAATGTCCCCGTCGCGATTGGTGTCCTTGGGCATTGCGATTGTCTGGATGACCAGTTCGCCTTTGGGTTGATCTGCGTCGGCCATTTGCGCCGAGGATAGCACAAGATTCTTCCTCTTCCTCTCCCTCTTAGTCGCTGACTGCAAAAGGTTAAGACGAAGGGGAAGAGGAAGATTCACAAGATCAACATGCAATCGCCGTAACTATAAAACCGATATCGTTCGCGAATCGCTTCGTCGTAGGCGCGCAATACGAATTCGCGTCCGGCAAACGCGCTCACCAACATCAACAATGTCGATCGCGGCAGATGAAAATTCGTAAGCAGCGCGTCGACCACTTGAAATTCAAACGGCGGGCAGATGAAAAGACTGGTTTCGCCTGAGAGTGCCATGATTCCTGCCCGGCTCGAACTTGAATGCTTATTGCATTCAAGTTTCCAAAGGTGGCTATCGAATTTGAATGCTTTAAGCATTTGAGTTTCGCGAGCCGCTGTTTCGAGGACGCGGACCGTTGTCGTTCCGACAGCGACCATTCGCTGCGCGTTGTTGATTTTTTTGGCGGCCTCTTCCGAGATTGAAAACGACTCGGCGTGCATCCGATGTTCAGTGACGTCTTCCGACCGGACGGGTCGAAAAGTTCCGGGCCCAACGTGCAGAGTCACAAACGTGTGCGGGATTTCGGACAAAATTGCTGACGTGAAGTGAAGGCCGGCCGTTGGCGCGGCAAGTGCACCGGGGGCTTCCGCGAAAACAGTTTGGTATCGCTCGCTATCCGCAGAATCGCTCTCGCGTCCAATATAAGGCGGCAAGGGCATCGACCCATGCGCGTAAAGATCGACATCCTGCTCCAGCACGACGATTCGCTCGCCGCCCGATAAGATTTCTTCGACGCGAAGGTGAACGTTGTCGATCGTCGCGGTGGCGCCGAGACGCATTTTGCGTCCCGGTTTGACCAAACATTTCCAGCGAGCAGGTCCGAGTTTTTCCAGAAACAAAAACTCAGCTGCCTGATCGTCGGAAAATCGTCGGGCGGGAAGAACTCGAGTGTTGTTGAGGACGAGAAGATCGCCGGTTCGCAAGAAATTCTTTAGTTCGCGAAATTGTCGATGCTCGATTGTTTGCGAGTCGCGATTCAGAACCATCATCCGCGATTCATCCCGCCGCGGCAGTGGACGTTTGGCGATCAGCTCATTGGGCAGCGGATAATCGTAATCGCTCAGCTTTGTGCTCATCGATGTCCAAATAGATAGGTAGGGGCGATTGACCTCAATCGCCATCGTGGCGGTTCGGTGAACCGCCGCTACCTTACAAAATCAAAATCATTTGCCGATTCGCGCAAAACTTCACAATATGCCGCTGATGCAGTTCCCGCAGGCGCTCGAGACCGTTCTTCAAGCTCTCGAACGCATGCGTGATGAAGGATCACGGGCACCCTGCGCTTCGCGAAACGCGCTGGAGGCTTTGAATCGCGTTCCATCGTCGAACAAGGATCTCGCGGAGGGCGCCGCGCCATCAGTGCCAGTCCGGTTCGGGCCGCCGACAGATTTGAGACATGACAGCGCGTGTCCATCCAAACAACAGAAAGTCGACAAACTCGCGGCTGTGCAAGAACGCGTCGCCGCCTGCGTTAAATGTCCAAACCTGGCGAGCTCGCGAACCCAAACCGTTTTCGGCGTCGGCAATCCTGATGCCGACATCATGTTCATCGGCGAAGCACCGGGCGTGGACGAAGATGCTCAAGGCGAGCCGTTCGTCGGTCGCGCCGGCCAATTGCTGACTAGAATCATCAAGGCGATGGGTTTCGCGCGCGAAGAAGTTTACATCGCCAACATTCTTAAATGCCGACCGGACACGCCCGGCAGTTCCTACGGCAATCGCGCGCCGACCCCGCGGGAGATGCAGACCTGCCGACCGTATCTGATGGAGCAGATCGACATCATTCGGCCGAAAGTGATCGTAGCGCTGGGCGCGGTTGCGGTTGAAGGGCTACTGGGCACACGCGCACCGATGCGCGAACTACGTGGACGGTGGGATTCGTTCAACGGCACGCCGTTGATGGTCACATATCACCCGGCTTATTTGCTGCGGAACCAGTCGCCGACAGAAAAACGGAAAGTCTGGGAAGACATGATGCAGGTCCTGGAGCGGCTGGAAAAACCGATCAGCGAAAAGCAGAGAAACTACTTTCTGTGAGGCCGCAATTGCGGCGATTCGTGGCGGCTAGCTCCGGCGATTGCTTGCAAATGCGCGGTGCATTTTGAAATGCGCATCCTCAGTTTTTTAACGCAGACGGGCGATTGAGGGCAATCGGTCCGAGCCGGACTGGCGTTGCTACCTAGAGAGATCGCGATAAACCGCGTTGATCCGGGATCGCGAGCCAAGACTGAAAGCGAGAGAGGAAACAATCGAGCGAACTTCTTTTCGGGAAACTTTGATGTGTCGATGCAAGGCGGTCGCGCCGGCGTTTCGCAGAAGGGCGATCGTGCGTGCGCCGATGAGCGCCGGCGACACTGTGGCGATGCGAACGCGGAGATTACGAATTGCGCGCGCGTACTCCACCCCCGATTTGATCCCCTGCTCCGCTTTGTCGAGCCACCGGCGGTAGATTGATTGGAAGCGATCAGGCTCGCGCAAAATGTGAGACGGCTCCATCGCGGCTGCGGCCAGCTCTTCGTTTGGAAAATAGCAACGGCCCGCGTGAAGATCGTCGCCGGCATCGCGCAAGATATTGATCAATTGCAGGCCCATGCCGTAGCGCTTGGCGAGTTTGAGCATATCGGTCTCCCCGCGTGGCGAGAATTTTCTCAGGTGCCGAAAGCAAAGCCGGGTCCAAAACTCTCCGGCGCTGCCGGCAACGAGGTAAGTGTATTCGTCAAGCTCGGCCGCAGTTTCGAGCGCAATGATCTGTCTCGGGTCGTGGAACCGCTCCAGATCAAGAATTTGTCCACGGTTGATTTGCTCGAGAACGGCGCAGACTTCTTTCCGGTCTAGCACTTCGCTTCGATCGAGCCAATCCAAACACGATTTCAATGATTCGATCAGCGCACGTTCGGATGGGTTTTTCTGCAAAGGCGAGAGCGAGGCGCTAAGATCGACAATTGCGTCGCCGAGCGCTTCGCCCTGGATGCCGCGGGCCAGCAGTTTCAGTTTTTCGATCCGCAGGTCGATTGGAATTTGCATTGTATCGGCGATGGTGTCCGAAGAGCGCGCCAGCAGATAGCCTAACGAAACCGGGTCGCGGAGTTTTTTCGGCAAGATAAAGATGGAGAGATAGAACGAGCGCGAGACCTGCCGCAGAATCGTCCCGCGCAAGGTCGAAGTTGAAACACTGCTTTCAGTTTGCTCCAACGCATCAGCGGCCGACATTTTGCACCTCGATCCGACTCATATCGGAATTGCCGAGACCAACTGTGGTAGCGGTTTGCACATAACTGGCGAGACGTCCAATTGGCGGAACGGCCTTATTGGTCCGCCAGGCCTCGAGCCTTTTGAGCGCGACCGCGTCGAGCGCCACCGGATCCTTACTCGCGTAAAGCGTAGCGTGATGAAGCGCGAAGTTGGGCTGTGATTGAGGGCCGCCGGCATATTGGGCGGTCAATCCGTCCATCAAATTAAAGACCACCTTTTGGGAGATGACCGGATTTGCGTAGATGATGGCGATGCTTTCCGCCCCGAACCCAGTTCCCTGCGCAAAGCGGCGCCAGTTATCGACGTTGGGGATGGTCATGTTGTAAAGACAACCGGCAATTCCATTGGTGGTGCTGTTGCTCATCACCGGCACATTGATCACTTTGGTGACGTCATTCACGAGAACGCGCGCGAAATGACTGGTGTTGCTGGTGTTTTCCGTGTCGGATAGCGGCACACTTTTTCCCCCATCGCTAATGTAATCCACGTCGCCCCAGACAAGGTTTCCCAGCAACGGCGCGGTGAAGGTGGCCTTTACATCGTAACCGTCGCGCGGCGTGATACTCTTCAGCTGGAAACCGTCCGCGCCAGCTTTGTAGCCGGCTTCCTTTGTTTTCTGAAGCGAGCGATCCCAAACAATGATGCTGCTGCGCGAGTGTCCGGCCGCGACCAAGCCGTCGACAATCGCCGTCACGATGTCGTGATGGGTGGTGAAAAGTTCGCCGCCAGCGGCGGAAATTTTGATTCCGACCTTGTCGTTAGGCGAAATCATCGAACCCCAGGCCTTGGCTACATCGGGTTGGCCGGTGGCCGCCAAAACCAGTCGATCGACCATCGTCCGCACCACGCGCGGGTTCGTTATGTAATCAGCAATCGCATTCGAATCGTGTGTCGTGTACACGATCGATTTCTGCGACGACACAGTTTGCCCGTAGCCGCCGGCCATGGCGCAGAACAAAACCAGAGCTACATTTCGGCTAAGTTTCAACGCGAAGACGGACTTTAATGATCGATAGCGCCAATAACAACCGCGCAGCTGTAGGAGACGCTGTCAGCGTCTCGTCCGACGCAATCGGGAAGCTGTCAGCTTCCCGTGCAGAAGAGGCTATCCGGCACGTTTACGTTCACATCCCGTTCTGTGCTCGGATTTGCCCTTACTGCGCATTCTACAAGGAACTACTCGATCGTTCGCAAACGCAGCGGTTCTGCGAGGCGATCATCCATGAATTGGAAACGCACAGGCTCGCCACGGCGAGTTCGTCCGAAGGCGGACAGGATCGAAAACTTCGTCCGACGACAATTTATTTCGGCGGCGGCACGCCAACCGCGCTGACGTCGGCCCAACTGGAATTTCTCCTGAGGGGCTTCCACGACCAGCTCGATCTGTCGGATTTGATCGAATGGACGATTGAAGCAAATCCCGGAAGCGTCTCGGCCACGAAAGCGGCGCTGCTCCGGCGGCTCGGGATCAACCGAATCAGTGTCGGCGTTCAATCGTGGGACGACGCTCTCTTGAGGTTGCTTGGCCGCGAGCACGACGCGAAGCAAGCGGAGCAGTCGTTCGAGGTTCTTCGCGGAGCCGGATTTTCGAACATCAACGTCGATCTCATGTTTGGATTACCGGGACAAACTCTCGAACAATGGCGAGAGACGTTGACGCGAACATTGTCCCTCCGGCCGGAGCACATCTCGACCTACTGCCTGACTTACGAAGAAGACACCGAATTTTTCCTTCGACATTCTCGCGGCGAATTTCATCAGGATTCGGACGCAGACGCGGAGTTTTTTGAGCTAACGATGTCGATGCTCGAGAGCGCGGGCTACGAGCACTACGAAATCTCGAACTACGCGCGCCCCGGTTTTCAGTCGGCGCATAATCGGGCCTACTGGTCGGGCGAGAATTATCTCGGGATTGGGCCGAGCGCTTTTTCCACCGTCGGCATGACGCGCTGGCAAAACGTTGCCGATTTTCGCCGTTACTCCGCTCTCGCTCTGGCAGGGAATTCCACCGTCGGCACGGTGGAACAATTGACCGAAGAAATGAAACGCGCCGAGAAGATCGCGCTCTCGTTGCGGACCGAGGACGGCGCACCCGGGGGATTGCTCGATCCTTTTCCCGAGGCGGCGCGCGAATTTGTCAGGCTCGGCTTGCTTCGAAAAGCCAAAGGCAATTTCGTCTTAACCCGCGCGGGTAAAGCGCTGGCCGATTCCGTGGCCGAAGCGTTCGTTTGATCTACTCGACTCCGCCGTAACGACGTTGCCGTCGGCCGTACTCGTCGACTGCAGCGTGCAAATCCTTCTTGGTGAAATCGGGCCAGAGCTTCTGAGTCACGTACATTTCGGTGTAGGAAAGCTGCCAGAGAAGAAAGTTCGACAAGCGCATCTCGCCCGAAGTTCGAATCAGCAAATCGGGATCGGGATAATATCGAGTGTAAAGATGTTTACTGAACATCTCGACGTCGATCATGCCTTTGTCGATGTGGCCGAGCTCAATCGCGCGAAGGAGACTCTTGATTCCATCGATGATCTCCAGTCGTCCGCCGTAACTGAGCGCCAGCACTAAAGTGACGCCCGTGTTGCCAGCGGTCGCTTCGATCGACTTGTGCAATTGTTGCTGACAAGCCTGTGGCAAATCAGTCAATCGCCCGATCGCCTGAAGCCGTACATTCTTCTCGATGAGCTCCGGGGTTTTCTCCTTCAGGAATTTATCCAACAAGCGCATCAGAGCGAAGACCTCGGTTTTTGGTCGCTGCCAGTTTTCGGCCGAGAAAGCGTAGAGAGTCAGGAATTCTACTTTCAACTCAGCGCAGCCTTCGACGCATTCGCGAGCGGCCCGGGCCCCTTCCTCGTGGCCCCTAATCCGCGGCAGACCGCGCGCCTTGGCCCAGCGACCATTTCCATCCATGATAATGGCGATGTGTCGGGGAACCGATTTGGCGCCGGCCATTGTTATAAAAAGATCGTCTGGGAGCGGGTCGGCCCAACGCTGATGATAGAGACCTTCGCCCCGGTAAGTTGTCCGAGGCGCTTAACGTAATTTCGTGCAGCTGCTGGCAGTTGCGAAAGTTTTTTCGCAGAACTCGTAGATCGCTTCCACCCTTGCAGCTGTTCGTAAATCGGTTCGCAGTTATCGAGCTGGACCGCGTCGCAAGGCGGAACGTTGAGACGTTTGCCGTTCAGCCGATAGCCAACACAGATCCGAATCGGGTCGACGGTATCCAGACCGTCGAGGTTCGTAATCGCCACTTCATCAATCCCGTTGATCATCGTTGCGTAACCTGTGGCCACGGCGTCAAACCAGCCGCAACGTCGCGGACGGCCCGTAGTCGCACCGAATTCGCGGCCGAGTGAATGAAGCAGGTGCGAGAGATGTCGATCCTCGGTCGGCAACGGCCCCTCACCCACCCGCGTGGTGTAGGCTTTCATCACTCCGACGACGCGGTCGATTCGGTTCGGTGGGACGCCAGTACCCGTCGATGCGCCTCCGGCGGTAGTGTTCGACGAAGTCACGTAGGGATAAGTTCCGTGATCGATGTCCAGAAAGGTGCCTTGCGCGCCTTCGAACAAAATCGATCTGCCGCGCTGGAGCGCGCTATGCAGATACACCACCGTGTTCGTCACGAACGGCCGCAGCTTCGCGCCGGCCGACAGATAATTCTTATTTACCTCGTCATAATCGATCGGTTTGGCGCCAAGCGCGCGCAGGACCGCGTTGTTCTCGCGATTCTTGGCCTGCAATTTTTTCGAGAACAGTCGCGGCTGCATCAAATCCGACATGCGCAACCCCGTCCGCGCGGCCTTGTCGGCATAAGCCGGGCCGATGCCGCGCTTGGTGGTTCCAATCTTCGCCCGGCCCTTGCGCAGCTCACGCTGCTCATCGAGCGCGCGGTGATAAGGCAAAACCAGATGGGCGCAATCGCTTACCAAAAGATTCTTGCCGATCTTCACGCCGGCGCGGCGGAGTTGTTCAATCTCCGCGACCAGCGCGATTGGATCGACCACAACGCCGTTGCCGATGACGCAAACTTTTCCGCGGCGCAAAATTCCCGAAGGGATCAGATGAAGAATGTGAGTCTTACCGCCGTGGACGATGGTGTGACCGGCGTTGTTCCCGCCCTGGCTGCGAACGATCACGTCCGCTTTGGTTGTGAGGACGTCGATGATCTTACCTTTGCCTTCGTCGCCCCACTGGGCGCCAACTAGAATTGTATTTGCCATTTCAGTTCAAATTCAGGCAAAAAATTTTCCCGACGCATCTGGCTCGCCAAAGGACGAGTCCATCCGGTGGCAGACAAGACGCAGTCGGGACTTGCCCACGAATGATAAGAACGGCCCGCCAGCGCGCAAGCAGTTTTCAAGCAGTGGACTGTAAAAAAGGACAACCAAGCTCCGAATCGTCTGCGTAGTCCGTATGGTGCACACCGTTCTAATGGTCATTCTGATTCTCTTGTTGCTTGGTGCGCTGCCCACCTGGCAATACAGCACCGGCTGGGGCTATTACCCAAGCGGCGGGATCGGATTAATTTTGCTGACCGGGATAACCCTCGCCTTGCTGGGAAAACTCTGACCGAAGCGGTCAGTTTCAGTCGCGGCTAGCGCTCTGAGACCCCAAAGCCTTCTTCAGTGCGTAGGCCGATTCGCTCGAACCACCGCCGGTCCGCGCGTGCGAGTAATTCTTCAGCTTGTCCCAGTGAATCCGGGAATCGTAACTGAACGTGTTCATCGCCACGCGGCAACTGGCACCGGTGCTTTGCAGATGTCGATGTGAGGTGATGAACTGGGACGGATCGTAGTAGTTGCTGGAATCTTGCGCGAATTTGTCGCGACTCATTCCGATCTCGATGTTTTTGCGAACTTCCAGATGAAGATGCGCGTCGTAGAGACCGTGCGCATTTCCGATGGTCGCGATCTGTTGACTCCGGCGAATGCTCTGTCCGCGCTTCACCAGGATTTTATCGAGATGCCCGTAAAGTGAATCGACGTAGTGCGTTCCCAATCCGTCGCGGTAGGCATGGCGCACAATGATAACATTCCCCCATCCCTGATGGCAGTCGCGCGCGAAAACGACAACGCCATCACCGATGCAATAAACTGGATCGCCCAGATCAGTGTCTCCTCCGCCGATTCCATCCCAATCTTCGCCCAGGTGTCCATGCGATCGAAAGCCGCGCGCCTTGTAATAGCCGCGGGCGTCAGGTTTACCGACCGGCATGTCGAATCCGTCCGCCACCCTCACGAACGCGGTTTGGCCCGAAAAATTAATCGGTGGCGCCGGAAAGCTTTCCGATTCGCGTGAAGGTTTTTCAACTGCGCGGACCGCACTCGCAGCCGTCTCCTTCTTTTTAGGCGCAACTGGAGCCGGCGGTGTACTCGAATCCGCTTCGATGTCGTGCAGCTCCTCCCTGACTTTTTGCGCGGCCAACGCACCGGCCTTTCGCATTTGTTCGATCGTGATTGGGGTCGAAGGAGATTTGGCGGAGTAGGAAACAGGAATCGCCCGCGGTTGCACGCTCGCTGTCTTCGTTTGCGGGGCAACCCTCGCCGATGTGGTGTCGCGAGGGACTTCCACTTGCTGGGCATAGCTCGTGGCGATTGCGACTAAACCACACGCCCAAGCTCCAATAGCGACCTTACCGACCATGAACCCGTCGGTGATATCGAAATCGCGCACAGGTGGCAAGCAGTTATTCACAGGCGTTGGCGGGAGCCAACTTTACGGCGGGAG
>CAZFZG010000015.1:22499-26944 GCA_964523205.1 uncultured Chthoniobacteraceae bacterium
CTAGGGCAGCCGGGCACCGAGGTTGGGAACCGAGGCGTTGGCGGGAGCCAACTTTACGGCGGGAGATGCCGAGTCCTGCGGCTGCCGGACGAGCGCACCTAGGGCAGCCGGGCACCGAGGGTTGTGAAAATCTTACCGCCCTATTTTCGCTGGATTCGAACGACCGGCAGAGGAAAGCGCAGCCGCAATTCGTCCTGCAAATAAATCTCCACATGGTGCAGACCAAACTGCTGAAACTGGACGCCGCCGAAATAATGAACGTTGGTGGCGTGGCCTTCCATTTCCTTGAGCTCGAACTCCACCTCGGCCTGCGCCAGAACGTTCTGCTCGTCTACTCCGACAATGCGCGATCGTTGCCGAAATTTCCCGGTCCCGCTACACCAGCGGGTCCAAATGCAGAGCCGCATATAATTGATCGGCAGTGATGGCGCGGCGATGACATTGAGTACGCCGACCAGCGTGTTCATCCCGTTAAACTCGCAGCGGACGTCCTCGCACAGCACGCAACTTTGCAGGTCGGGGAGAATCGCTTCGGTCGGTTCCATCGGATGTCGATCTTAAATGATGTGACGCAGCAAAAGAATCACCAACACGGCGCCGAGCGCGATCCGATAAATTGCGAACGGGACAAAGCCGCGACTTCGCACCCAGTTCATGAACCAGGCAACAACGGCGAGCGCGACAATAAACGAAACCACAAAACCGATCGCGAGCACGATCCATTCATGCGTGTTCACTGCGAGTGGCGCGATTCCGCCTTCGGCGACGGTGTCGCGACTTGGCTTCAACGTTTTGTAGAGATCGTACATCGTGGCTACCGCCATCGTCGGCATTGACAGAAAAAATGAGAACTCCAGGGCGGCCGGCCGCGACAAGCCGGCAATCTGTCCGGCGGCGATAGTCGACATCGAGCGCGAGGTTCCCGGAAAAACCGCGGAGAGGATCTGGCAGGCGCCGATCCAAATCGCCTGCGGCAAACTCATCTCTTCCATGTGATTCACGCGCGGATGGGTAAAGATTGCGTCAACAACCCACATCACAATTCCGCCGATGATCAGCGAGAGTGTGATGACCCACAGGCTTTCCAAATTCTTGCCAATTACCTTCGTCAACGCCCACGCCGGAACTGCGGTCACCACAAATGCGATCATCGTCAGACTCAGAGGATGACACAGGAAATTGCGGTCGCCCCGTTCGCCTTTTGGAAATGTGGCCAGGAATTTTAGGATCCGATTCCAGAAATAGACCGGCAACGACAGGATCGCGCCGAACTGGATCACGATGGTGTACATCTTCCAGAAACTGTCGTGCAGATTCAGATTGAACAGCGCCTCCGTGATGCGGAGATGGCCGGTCGAGCTAACCGGCAGAAATTCCGTCAAGCCTTCAACAATCCCAAGTAAGATCGACAACAAAAAATCATTCATTGAATTTCAGTTTTTCAGTCTTCCGCGTTTCAGCTTTCACCGTTTCAGCTTTCAGCGTTTCAGTTTTCAACATTTCAGCTTTCAGCTTTCAGCATTTCAAGAGACTGCCTCCGCGCCATGTTCGTCGGTCCGGATGCGGATTGCTTCCTCCACTTCGGTCACAAAGACTTTTCCGTCGCCGATCTTCCCCGTCTTAGCGGATTGCAGGATCACCTCGACCACGCGCTGAGCCACTTCGTCGGCGACCACAATTTCGAATTTTACTTTCGGCAAAAAATCGACCGTGTACTCGCTGCCCCGATAGATTTCGCTGTGGCCTTTCTGCCGGCCGAACCCTCGAACTTCGCTCAACGTCATCCCTTCGATGCCGACCGCGGCGAGCGCGTCCTTGACCGCTTCAGTTTTAAAAGGCTTGATGACCGCCTCGATTTTTTTCACCGGGCCAAACTAGAACCCACATCTCAAAGCGCAAGCAAATGGCGTTTCTAACAGGCGCGGCCTAACTTGCGTTAGCCCTCCACTTTCTCGACATTGGCCGTCGTGCTATCCCAAACTTCCACTGCCATAGCCGATGTCGATTCCCGCTCAAGCGCGGCCGTCCCGACCCCGACGTTTCGGATTCAGCCGACCAAGGGCTGGGCGGCGTTGAATTTGCGCGAGCTTTGGCAATATCGCGATCTGCTTTGGATCCTGGTCGAACGAAACATTAAAGTCATTTACAAGCAGACCGCGCTCGGCATGACGTGGGTGGCCCTCCAACCTTTGATTGGCGCCGGTGTTCTATCGGTAATTTTTGGCCGAATCGCCAAGCTTCCAAGCGATGGCGCGCCCTATCCATTGTTCGTATTTTGCGGGCTGACCGCCTGGAATTATTTCTCCCAGACCGCACAACGCAGCAGCACCAGCTTGATCAACAACTCCCAGCTGGTGTCGAAAGTTTATTTTCCGCGAATGCTGATCCCGCTTTCGCACACATTTTCAACGCTGGTCGATTTTGCGGTGATGCTCGTGATGATTTTCATCTTCATGGCCGTGTACGGAATCCCGCCGACCGCGAGACTGATCGCGATCCCCGGCTTTTTGTTTCTTACCGCCATCGCTGCCACCGGCGTGGCTCTCTGGTTTTCGGCACTCAGCGTAAAGTATCGCGACTGCAGCTATGCTTTGCCCTTCTTTCTCCAAATCTGGATGTACGCGAGTGCGGTCGTTTATCCCACCAGTATGATCACGTCGGAACGATTGCGTTCCCTATTTGCACTTAATCCAGTGGTTGGATTCGTGGAAGGTTTCCGTTGGTCAGTGCTTGGCCGAAGCGCCCTAACTCCGACCATGTTTTGGATTACAGCCGGAATGTCCGTCTTTGTGCTGGTCAGCGGCGCATTTTTCTTCCGCAGAATCGAACGCAAGTTCGCCGACATCATATGAGGAAAGCGGCAAGCGCAAAGAGGTAAGCGAAGAGGAAGTAAATGACACCGCATTTTCGCTTTGAGGATCTCGAGATCTGGCAGGTCGCCCGTAATCTTGCAGCGAAGTTTCACGCCTTGGCGGAAAAGCTCGAACGCCAAAAGTTCTATCGCTATGCCGAACAGATGCGTGGCGCGGGCCTGTCGATGCCAAACAATATCGCAGAGGGCTCTGGAAGTCTCCACTCCGCGGAGTTTAAACAATTTCTCAATATTTCGCGGCGTTCGACCTTTGAGAACGCTTCGATGCTGTTGGTTTTCGAATCGATGCAGCTCTTGTCGCGCGATGAAATTAATCCATTGCTCGAGGATTGTGATAAATTGAGTCGGATGATCACCAACTACTCGAGAACCCGCTAGCGCCTACCGCTTACCGCTTACCGCTTACCGCTTCTCCCTTCATGTCCGACATCGCCCTTTCGGTCGCGAATCTGAGCAAGTCGTTCAACATCGACCATCGGTGGAATGGCCTGGGCGGCTACCGGACCTTGCACGATGACTTGATAACTTTACCTCGGCGATTGCTCTCGCGGTTTAGCGGAAGGCATCGATCGACCTCAGAAACGTTCTGGGCTCTAAAAAATATTTCCTTTGATGTGAGACAGGGTGAAGTAGTCGGGATCATCGGGGCGAACGGCGCGGGGAAAAGCACGTTGCTGAAAATCTTGAATCGAATCACCGAGCCCACCAGTGGTGGCGCAGACATTTACGGCCGGGTCGGCGGTCTTCTCGAAGTTGGAACCGGTTTTCATCCGGAGCTGACCGGCCGGGAGAATGTCTTTCTCAATGGCGCAATCCTCGGAATGGCCCGCGCCGAAATTAGAAAAAAATTCGACGAGATCGTGGCCTTCGCCGAGATCGAGAAATTCCTCGATACACCGGTGAAGCGTTATTCGAGTGGAATGTATGTGCGACTTGCCTTTGCGATTGCTGCCCATCTCGAACCGGAAATTCTACTGATCGACGAAGTCCTCGCCGTCGGCGACGCGCGCTTCCAGAAAAAATCGGTTCAGAAAATGGAACAGGTCGCGGCCAATGACGGACGAACCGTCATCTTCGTCAGTCATTCAATGCCGACGGTGGCTCGGCTTTGTCCGCGCACGATTTGGTTGCACGGCGGAGAAATCGCTGCGGACGGTCCATCCGATGAGGTCATACAGAAATACTCCAACGTGACTTTTGTCGATCAGGACCGGATCAGCTGGCCGGACGGACTTTCAAACGCCGGCGTTCATGAACTCAAATTCAAGTCGGTCGGTCTCTTGGACAAGAACGGCCGGCCCACGACGCACTTTGATTATTCCGAGCCGTTAAATTTTGAGCTCCGCTATACCGTCAACGAATCGTTATCCTTTTGCCGAATCGGTTTTCTGGTTCATGCCCTGGACGGAACTCCAGTTTTTGAAGTCTACGATGTGGACGAAGACGTAAAAGGTGGCCGACGCGAGCCGGGCTCCTTTCTGATTCGATGCGAAGTGCCGGGAGACTTGTTGAAGCCAGGTCGTTACAGCTTGTCGTTGAATGCGGGGATGCCAGGCATCAAGAATCTCGTCCG
>CAZFZG010000016.1:0-3918 GCA_964523205.1 uncultured Chthoniobacteraceae bacterium
CTCAAACTTTTCAGGCGGCGCGCTACTTCTTCCGCGTTCTCGCGACTGTTGAAGGCCGAGATGCGAATGTAACCTTCGCCCTGCACGCCAAATCCGGCCCCCGGCGTGATCACCACATTAATTTCGTTCAACATCCGGTCGAACATTTGCCAGCTCGTGATGTTGGTTGGCGTTTTCACCCAAATGTAGGGCGCGTTTTCGCCACCATAAACTTCCAACCCAATTCCTTCACACGATGAGCGCAGGATTTTAGCGTTGCCCATGTAATGCTCGACCAACGCGCGGCACTGTTTGCGGCCTTCACTTGAATACAACGCCTCGGCGGCGCGTTGCACCGGATAACTCACACTGTTCGATTTCGTGCTCCAACGTCGATGCCACAGTGGATGCAGCGGCAATTTTTTGCCCGCGTCGGTGTGTCCGAGAACTGCTTTCGGTACAACCGTGAAGCCGCAACGCACGCCGGTGAATCCACCGATTTTCGAAAAACTGCGAAACTCAATCGCGTATTCACGCGCGCCCTCGATCTCATAGACCGAATGCGGAATTTTTGAATCGGAGATGTAGGCCTCGTAGGCAGCATCAAACAAAATCAGGGCATCATGTTGTTGGGCGTAATCGATCCAGCGCGCGACTTGCTCGCATGTGGCAACCGCGCCGGTGGGATTATTTGGGAAACAAAGATAAACAAGATCGACATGTTCTTCGCCGCGGCGAGGCGGCTCGGGAACGAATTTGTTTTCGGCCGTGCACGGCAAGTAAACGATCCCTTCGTAACTTCCGTTCTTGCGCGCCGGTCCGGTGTGACCGGCCATTACATTCGTGTCCACGTAAACCGGATAAACCGGATCCGGAACCGCCACCTTGTTTTGGTCGCCCAAAATATCGAGAATGAAGCCGCAATCGCACTTCGATCCGTCCGAAACAAAAATTTCGTCGTCGGCGATATCGATTTTCCGATCGCGGAAATCCTTTTGCGCGATTGTCGATCTCAGGAACTCGTAACCCTGTTCCGGGCCGTAACCGCGAAATGTTTCGCGTCGGCCAAGTTCATCGGCCGCGCGCTTCATCGCATCGATCGCCGCCTGCGGCAACGGTTCCGTAACGTCGCCGATCCCGCAGCGAATTAAGCGCTCGGCCGCTTTCGGATTCTTTTCGCAGAATTCGCGCACCCGGCGCGCAATCTCGGGAAAGAGATAACCGGCCTGAAGCTTGAGGTAATTTTCGTTTAGATAAGCCACTACTCTGAAGTTTTGCTCCAAACTGTGTAAGCCGAATTCTGCAATTCGGGAAATGAAACCTGATGAAAACCGATTGGAGCAAGTGAAGGTTCAAACATCGGCGTCGGTACGTAGCTGCGAACGGCGATGACGTAATTTGCTTGTTGCAACTCTTCTAAGATCGACATCGGCAATTTGGTTGGCCAATTGCCAGCGACTCCGTGACTGTCAAGCTCGCAGTAAAGCGAACGTCCGAAATATTGTTTGGCGCGGTAAACGATCGTTGGGTCTTGGGGCGAGACGACCGTTCCGCTCAGCCCGCGAGCAACATTGATGGCAGCATCATACTTTTCATCACCGTGGCGCACCGAAAGAAGCGCAAGGTTGTGACCAATCTGGACAAAAAGGGAAACGAAGATTACCAAGGCCATCGCGGCTCCAGCGAAGAAATTTCGCTGGATCGACAATGAACGAAGCCAGTTGAAAATCGCGCCCAGGCGCGCCACGAAAAGCGCGGTCATGGCGAGATAAGCGAAGAGGAGCGAATTGTCGCCCGCGCCGCTCTTGCAAGTCGTCCAAATGGAAATTGGAATGAGAACGACAAGGGCTGACAAAATCCAGCGCTCATTTTCAGAAGTTGAGTTGCGCGATCGAAGAATCGACCAGAGCCCAGCAAAAAAAATCGGAAAGGTCGCAAACAAATAGAGCGTCACGTTCAAGGCGCGCTCCGGATAAATCCTGATCCCGGCCGGGATAATGACGATCGAGTGAAACATTTGCGGGGAGAGCCAGCGAATCGCCGCCAGCGCGAGCAAGATCGACATCGTCGGCAGAAAGGACACGGCCAGATCGCGAACTCGCAGCGGTCTTTTCCAAAGCAAGACGTAAACGACGGAAATCAGCGCAAACGCGGCGGTGGTCTGTTTAAATAAGGTTGCGCCAATAAAGAGCGTCAAGGAAACGGAGGAGCGAAGAAGGGAGTTGTTTCGCGCCATCCAGAGATAAACAGCGGCAACAGCGAGAAATGCGGCAGCCCAATCGGGCTGGGTAGAAAAGACAATCAGGTTTGTCCGAAAATTGATTGCGAGAAAAACAAGAAACGCCATCACCTGACAAGCGCGGGATTTCTCCGGGCAAAGAATCACGCTCAGGCAAATCGCGAGGGCGAAGGCAAAGATCGCCATCGTAACTCGCGCAGCGATGAAATTAAGACCGAAGATTTTGAAAACGCCGGCGAGCAACACGGTGAGCAGCGGGCCGTAGAGGTGAGTGGCATGAGCGGTTTCGTAAATCGGAAGTCCGGCGTTGAGACGCAAAGCTTCCATGGCAATGGCCGGCTCCCACGGACTCAACGGCACATGGTTGCCAAGTTGCACCGCCCCGACGTAAACAGTGGCGACGGCGACTAGCCCGAGCACAACGAGAAATGGCAAGTTTGGGCGGAAGGACACTTTCGAAAGCGAGCCGGTTTACTTCAAGATGTTCAGCGCACGAAAAAGTCCTTCGCTGGCAAGTTCGTGAAGCGAGTGTTCGACGAACAGGATCTGGTATTGGCGAATCTCGAGCGCACAAATGAGTGCGACGGCCACCGCCAAGGCAAGAATGCGCCGTTGTCGCACCAGCGCGGTCAGACAAACCAGCGCGCCGACCGCGAGAAAGCGGAGCGGTACATCCCACATATTGGCAAAGCGAAGATTCATCCCGTATTTCACATTGCCCATCACGGCGTAGGTGCCGACGATGAACAAGATTAGAAACAATTCCGCTCGCTGGGTGCGATTGACTCGAAACAAGGAGCCGATGGCTAGAATGAGCACGACCGGACTAACGAGCAGAAGATCGACAAGATAACGCTGCCAGGGGCCGTCGCCAGTTCTGACTTGATATGGCAGCGAATAGTTTTTGGTAACGAACAATTGGTAAGTGAGAAACAAGTTGTCCACACCGCCGGCCAGAATGGTCAGCGCAATCGCTCCGGCGATTGGCCCCAGAATCGTGGCAATGAGCAGCTCGCGAGAGACGCGGCCAAATTGCAGCCAGCGATTTGCAGCGAGGATCAGAACAATCGCGATCCAGACAAAAACGCAGCTTTCCTTGGTTAGCACAAGCAAGGCGAGCGAAGCGGTGTAAGCGAGGAGCAGACTCCATCGCCGCGACGCTTGGAGATTTTCCCACAACAACCAAAGAGTAAGCAGCGCCCAAAAAGCAAAGAAACCGTCGACCAAGCCATGCTGCGACATGTGGAGCTGGGTCGGCGCAAATGCGACCAGAGCCGTCAGCGCCACCGACCAAACCGGGCCGCGCATTCGCCAGCCGATCACCGCCGCCAAACCGAGAGTGAGGATGCTGAAGAATGACGCGACGTTTCTGAGCGATGCGAGCGCATCGGTGTTGAATGTCAAATGCCAGACGTAGCCGGCACAAATGTAGAGGAAGCGGACCGGCGGCAGGATCGCGCCGGGTAAATTTTGTTGATTGTCGATGTAGCCGCGAACAATCTCGGGATAACGGGTTACTCCCTTCTCAATCAGCTGCTCGAGGTAATCGCGATACAATCCTTCGTCAGGACCGACCAAGCCCATCTCGGTCCATTTCGGGTTTGGATGCAATATCGCGACGGAGCGCAGCGGCGCGGACGCACCCGCAAACAGCGCGGGCGGAAGACGAAGAAAAATTCCGGCCAGCAGGACAAGCGCGA
>CAZFZG010000016.1:4018-9894 GCA_964523205.1 uncultured Chthoniobacteraceae bacterium
ATCGGCGTGCCTTCCGCTCCGGCAATTGTCTTTCCCATGAGCGGACTGTCCTGATTCGCGGTCGAAACGATTTCAAGCTTGCCGCTCTTGTTCTTGATTAGCCAGGCCCAGCCGCTGCCGAACCGCTTTACTCCGGCATCCGCGAATTTCTCTTTGAACTGATCGAATCCGCCGAAGGTCGACTTGATGTCGTCGGCGAGCTTGCCCTTCGGTTCGCCGCCCGCTTTCGGGCTCATGATCTTCCAGAAGAAGGAATGGTTTGCGTGACCACCGCCGTTGTTGCGCACGGCCGTGCGAATGTCATCCGGAACTGAATTCAAATCGCGGATCAAATCTTCGACCGATTTCTTTTCCAGGTCGGCCTTGCCTTTGATCGCGTTGTTCACGTTGGTGACGTAAGCCTGATGATGCTTGGTGTAATGGATCTCCATCGTCCGCGCGTCGATGTGCGGTTCGAGCGCGTTGTAGTCGTAGGGTAATTTCGGTAATTCGTAAGCCATAATTAGTACAGTTAGATCGAATTACGCCGCGCGACAGGTTTTATTTTTCGCCGCGCGAAGATGATCTTTGGTAACGGCGATTGACGTGCCAGTCCGGCTCGGACTCGCCATGGCGGTTCGGTGAACCGCCGCTACCTATTCCGCCTGATAAAATCCCGGCTTCGTGATCTGGCCGTTGCGATAATTCAGGTAGGTCGCGAATGCGAGGAGCGGGAAATTTTGCCGGTACATGTCGTACTTCAAGTAGAACACGCCCGGAAATCCGGTTCCGGTGATTTCCGGCTCGTCCCATGACCCGTCGTCTTTTTGCGTGCTCAAGAGGAAACGCAAACCGCGTTGAATGCTGGAGCGATCGAGATCGCCGCACGCACAAATTCCCATGATCGCCCAGGCCGTTTGTGACGCAGTGCTCTTGCCGATTCCTTTCGTTGCCGGATTTTCGTAGGTCGCGCAGGTTTCCCCCCAACCGCCGTCGTCGTTCTGGCAACTCTCGAGCCAGTCGCGCCCGCGCAAGATCCAGTCCTGCGTCATGTCGAAATTGATCGCGCGCAATCCGCGCAGCACCTGCCACGTTCCGTAAATGTAGTTCACGCCCCAACGGCCGTACCACGAGCCGTCGGATTCCTGGGTCTCGATCAAATAATGAATCCCGTCCCGGACGCTGCGGACTTTCGGATTGAAATTGATGTAGCCGAGCAATTCGAGTGTGCGCGCAGTCAAATCACTGCAGGTCGGATCGAGAATCGCGTTGTGGTCCGCGAACGGCATGTCTTCGAGCCACGGCGTCGTGACGTTTTTGTCGAATGCTCCCCATCCGCCATCGCGACATTGGAAGCTCATCTGCCAATCGAGCGCGCGGCGGAAAGTTTTCTCAAGCTCCGATGCGTTGTCCGGCTTCGCTAGCCGCAGCGCCATCAACACCATCGCGGTGTCGTCGACGTCGGGGTAATAGACGTTGTTGTATTCGAAGGCCCAACCACTCGGTTCGACATGCGAGTTGTTGTGCTGCCAGTCCCCACGGATCCGAACCTCCTTGTCCAGCAACCACTTCGCCGCCCGACGCAGCGCCGGATCGTCCGCCGGCAAACCCGATTCGGCGAGGGCAATCAAGTTAATGGCGGTGTCCCAAATCGGGGACAGACATGGTTGAATTCGGAAATCTTCCGGATCATCGACAAACAAACCGGCGAAATCCTGCGCGGCCTTCTTGTAGGCCGGGTGATCTTTCGGATAACCGAGCACGCGGAGCGCGATCATACAGTTGAGCATCGCCGGATAGACCGCGGCCAGCCCGTCGCTCCCCTCGCCGATTCGCTCGAGCATCCAACGCTCCGCTTCCTCGAGCGCGCGCTTCCGCATCGGACGGATCCTCAACGGATGCAAAATTTTCAGAACGTCGTTGAGCCGGAGGAAGAAGTTTCTCCAGGTCCAGAACCGCCCGCTCCGCGGCAAACGCAGATCGCTCTGCTCGGTGCCGAGCGGGTAAAGCTCGTGAAGTTGTTTGTTGCCCGGCAACGAGCGCGTTGGTTTGAAATGGTTGATGATGGCGAGCGGAATCAGCATCGCCCGGCTCCACGACGACATTTTGTAGATGTGGAATGGCGACCAAGTCGGCAGCAGAATCATTTCCACTGGAATCGTCGGCAGATATTTCCACGGGAATTGTCCCAGCAGGGCGAGATAAAGTTTGCTGAACGTGTTCATCCGCGGAATGCCGCCGAGACGCAGAATGGTCTCACGCGCCTTGCGCATGAACGGCAGGTCTGGCGAATAACCGGCAAGCTTGAGCGCGAAGTAACCTTTCACCGACGCGTTGATCTCGCTCGGGCCGCCAAAATAGATGTTCCAACCGCCGTCCGGCAGTTGGCGCTTCAAGAGGTGCCGGGCGCAGCGTTCCTGAAGACTGACGTCAATCTCACCGAGCCAATGCATGAACAGCACGAAGTCCGAGCAAAGCGTGCTATCGACCAGCAATTCGCCGCACCAGTGACCGTCCGGTTTTTGCTGGCGCAACAAGTTCTGCTGCGCACGAGAGATCGCGTCAGAGACTTCAGCATCTGTCGCGACGAATTGCTGTTCTCGGTCTGTGCTCGCGCTTCTTAATGCAATGATCTTTCCTGAAGAACTCATTGAGGTTGTCGACCTTACAACGCCAATTCCAAAGATGCCAGCCACGGCGTAGTCATGACCAAGGCGGGTCGATCTTACGACGCTTGGGTGGCCGCAGCGTCGGCTTGGGCCTGTTTGCCGGTCAAATGGCCGTTCCCGGAACTCACGCCATTGAAAGCGAGGGTTTCGCTGCCGCGTCCAGTCGCTTTCGGCTTCGGCCCAAAATTAAATTTAATATTCTTCCAAGTGTCGCCGCGTCGCGATTGCAATCCCAGAGTCGCGGTGGGTTCGTAACCGCAATGGACCATGCAGTTTTCGCAACGATGATCACGCGCGACTCCATTGACCACGCCATACCTGTCCCATTCGACTTTCTCGAGCAGTTCCTGGTAGCTCGAATAATGGGCGTCGGTCATTAAATAGCAGGGACCTTTCCAGCCGCGAATGTTGCGGGTCGGAATGGCCCAGGCCGAGCAGGTCAGATCGCGATGGCCGGCCAGAAATTCGAAATAGATCGGCGTTCCGAAGAACGTGTAGCGCTCCATCCATTCCTCGATCTTGCTAAACTTCTCCCGTGTCATCTCGCGGGTGAGAAAGAAATTCTCGGGGCGCAGATTCAGCCGCTTGATCATGTCCTTCTTAGCAGCGTCGTAATCGTAGCCGGGCGTGATGGTGTGGCCGTCAACGCCGAGATCGGAAAGGTAATCAAACATCTGTTCGATCTCGTTCATGTCGGTTTCCTTATAGACCGTGGTGTTCGTTGCGACCTGATAACCAAGGATCTTCGCCATCTTGATCGCCAGGATGCATTCCTTAAATACGCCTTCTCGCTCAACAATGAGATCGTGCACGCGCTCGAGCGCATCGAGGTGCACGTTCCAGTACATCCATTTGCTCGGCGCGATCGTCGCATTCGGGATTTTGGATTTTGGATTTTGGATTGCGGCTGCGTCCTTTTCCGAGACCAATCCTTTCGAAATCAATTCGCCGATCTTTGCATCGATCGCTTTCCGCTTTCCGCTTTCCGCTTTCAGATATTCAGATGCCATCCATTCACGCATTTTCTTGCGCATGAACATGGCGTTGGTGCAGATGTAAACGATCCGTCCTTGCTCGAGCAGTCCGTTCACCAGCGCCTCGATGTGCGGATAAATCAGCGGTTCGCCGCCGCAGATCGAGATCATCGGGGCGTTGCATTCCTCGGCCGCGCCCAAACAATCTTCGAGCGTCATCATGTCCTTGAGGGACGTCGAATATTCGCGGATCCGTCCGCAACCGGTGCAGGTCAGATTACAGGTGTGTAGCGGCTCCAGCTGCAGCACCGTGGCGAACTTCTTCGTTCCGCGCAGCTTCTGCCCGATAATGTAGGCAGCGATCTTCGTCGTTAGTGTGAGCGGAAATCTCATAAGGGCGTGGACGGTAACAACGCTCTCCGGCGTGTCAACCCGATGATGGTTGGACGAAATAGAGCCGAAACTATTGCAAAAGCGAGCCGAAATTGCGCAACGTCAGACCATGTCCGATGTTCAATAAATTGAACTTTTTTGCCGCACAGGAAACGAAGTTAATACAAACACTATGAAAACATTACTCGCAGTCGCGATTGCCGCAGTTCTCGTCAGTACAACCAATGGACAGAGCGCATCCGCCCAGGGCCAACCGGTTGGTCCAAAAACCACCGGGCCCGGCGCTTATTCGCCGCCCAATTCGCCCTACAGAAAATGGACGACGAAGCAATTGCAGCAGCGCCGGCTCGATCTCTATCGCCAAATTCCGCAGACCCAAACAAACCTGCCGGGACACCGGGGAGAACCTGTATTCATTCACCATGGCGGTGAGGCGTTCTCCGATCAGCAAAGAGAGATCTACGCGATTGAAGGCGAGCTGAACTATCGCTACCAGCACGGCGACAAAGACGCCGAGTTGAAACGCGCGATGCCCGGCCAGCCGCACATGTAACGAGAAATCTCAGGGCAGACGTGCGCGCGATCTAGGTCGCGCGCACGTCTAGGGCGCTTGCCAACCACGGCGAATCAGGCTGATCGCGATCGCGGCCAGAAGCAGGGCGATGATTTTCGAAATGCCGCGCAATCCCTGCTTCCCCATCAAACGCGCGAACCGTCCGGCATTGCAAAGTGCGAGCGCCACGATCCCCAAGTTCACGATCAGCGACACCAAGGTGTAAACCACGCCGACGCTGTCGATCAGGATTAAGAGCGCAGTCAGTAGTGCAGGCCCTGCAATCAGCGGCATACCCAGCGGAACAACTCCAAACTCATCGTCTGTATCCCGGTCTACTCGGCCGTAGCCGACGAGCTCGCGTACCGCGAGGGCGAGCAGGATCAGACCGCCCGCAACTTGAAAGTCTGCCACGGTGATCCCGAGCGCGGCGAAAATTGCTTTGCCTAGAAAAATAAACCCAATCGAAACGAGCAGTCCGGTCAGTAATCCGAGAAATGCCTGACGCCTCCGATCTTCTTGCGATGCGCTCGTCCCTAGTCCCATAAAAATCGCGACCAGACCGATCGGATCGATCGCCACAAAAACCGGGATAAATGCGAGCAGAAATTTCTCGGTCATCTCGCTACAGATGAACACAGATGAAACACAGATTCAGCAAAATTCCGTCTGTCATCCGTGAAAATCTGTGCAAATCTGTGGCCACTTTTCTCTAAAGCCATTTATGAAAACGAGTTCACTTGTCTTGTCATTCTTCGTCGCCGCTTCGGCCATTGTCGGTCTTCATGCCCAAAATCTGAAGAAAGTCGAAGACTTCAGCGCCGCGGCCGCGAAAGCGAACGCCGTTCTCACCCTTCCGGACTGGGCGCAAACCCCCGAAGCAGTCGACGCGATGATGAAGAACGCGATCGATACCGCGAACAAGGCGCTCGACCAAGTCGGCGCGCAGGATCTGAGCAAGGTCACGTTCAAGAGCACCGTCGTCGCCCTGGACGATTTGACCTGGGAGGCCGCGAACGCCGCGAACAAAGCCGTCGTGCTCAAGGAATCGAACACGGATCCAAAAGTCCGCGAGGCAGCTGAGAACGCGGTCAAGATGTTTCAGGATTGGGCCGTTGGGATCGATTACCGCGAAGACGTTTACAAGGCGCTGAAAGTGTTCGCCGACACCAAGCCGAACCTTTCCGGCGAAGACAAAAAACTTTTCGACGAAACCATGCGCGATTATCGGCGCGCGGGTCTGGATTTGCCGCCGGACAAACGCAAAGAAGTCGAAGATTTGCGTAAGCAACTGGCGAAGATCGGCAC
>CAZFZG010000016.1:9994-20234 GCA_964523205.1 uncultured Chthoniobacteraceae bacterium
ATCAAAATGGCCAAGAACGGCGCCGGTGCGAAGTCGTATATCGACAATCTGACAAAAGGAATCCAGCCAAAGTTCGCCGCTGAAGTTGCCGAAATGCAGAAAATGAAAGCGGAGGACACGCACGACCCGAAGGCAAAGATCGGCGTCTGGGATTGGCGTTACTACAGCAACCAGATTAAGAAACAGAAGTACAACGTCGACACGGAAGCGCTCCGCGCGTTTTTCCCGTTCCAAAAGGTGCTCGAAGGCATGTTCAACATTTACCAGAGCATCTTCGGTTTGAAGTTTGAGAAGATCGACGCGCCCTACAAATGGATCGGCGACCTTCAGCTTTACATGGTGACCGACGCCGCAACCGGCGAGCCGCTCGGCATGTTCTATCTTGATATGTTCCCGCGTGACGGGAAATTCAATCACTTCGCCGAGTTTCCGATCATCAGCGGCAAAGTTCTGCCAGACGGCAAATATCAACGGCCAGTCGCGGCGTTGCTTTGCAATTTTCCGCCGCCGAGCGCCGATAAACCGTCACTCATGACTCATTCCGACGTTGAGGTTTTGTTTCACGAGTTCGGACATTGCCTGCATGAAATCACCACCCGCGCGAAATACGGCCGGTTCGGCGGGACGCATGTGCCCGGCGATTTCGTAGAAGCGCCCTCCCAAATGCTGCAGAACTGGGTTTGGAACAAAAAAGTCCTCGATACGTTCGCCGCGGACTATCGCGATCCTTCCAAGAAAATCCCGGGCGACATCATCCAGAAGATGAATGACGCGAAGAAAGCAACCGCCGGCGTTTTCTATCGCCGGCAATTCGCCTTCGCATCGCTCGATCTCGCGATGCATGACGCCCATCCTGAAAACGCGGATTGGGATTGCGTGAATATTTCCAACCCGGTTCTCGAAAAAGTTTTTCTGCCGATCGACCCGAGCACGACCTTCGTGACTTATTTCGGTCACATGAACGGTTACGATGCAGGTTATTACGGTTACGCCTGGGCCGATGCGATCGCCGCTGACATGGGAACGGTCTTCGAAAAAGCGAAGGACGGTTATCTCGACAAACAAGCCGGCATGCAGTTGCGAAAGGAAATTTACGAACAGGGCGATGGACGCGATGTGACCGTGTCGATCGAGAAATTCCTCGGCCGCAAGCAGTCGGTCGAGCCGTTCTTGCAAAAGATCGGGGTCAAAGGCGGCAACAAGAACAAAGCCCCCGCCGGACCGTCAAAAGAGCAGCGATGACTTCTTCTGTGGCGGCAGCCGTCCTCGGCTGCAGTGCAGGCGAGACGCCTGGCACCTCAGCAATCTTGCGGCGCTCACAGAGCGCCGCCAAGGTAGGGCGATTGCCCTCAATCGCCCGCGAGCCGTTGGGAGCAACGGCCCCTACCAAGCAATTATGAAAACACTTCGCCTTTTTTGCGCTCTCGTTTTCGCAGTCACTGCCTCGATCCTCGCCGAAGACAGAGTCGCTGAAAAACTCAAGCCCGCGCTCGATGTCATCACGCCGGATGCGTTGCTCTCCCACATCAAAATTCTCGCGTCAGATGAGTTCGAAGGCCGTGCGCCGGGATCGAAAGGCGAAGACCTATCGATCAAGTACATCGCCGATCAATTCAAAGCCGCCGGGCTGAAGCCGGGAAATCCAGATGGCACTTACATTCAGGAAGTGCCGCTAGCCGGAATTAAGAGCGATTCTCGTCTGCAATTTGTCGTGAACGGTAGACCGCCGATTGATTTGAAATTCGGCGATGACTTCGTCGCGTCATCGGCGCGGCTGCAAAACGAAATTAAGATCGACAATTCGCCAATCATTTTCGTCGGCTACGGCGTCGTCGCGCCTGAATATAGCTGGGACGATTACAAGGGCGCCGATGTGCGCGGCAAAACGATCCTAATGTTGATCAACGATCCGCAAGTTCCAGATCCGAGAGATCCGTCGAAGCTTGACCAAAAAATGTTCAAAGGAAAAGCGATGACCTACTACGGCCGGTGGACTTACAAATATGAGATCGCAGCACAGAAAGGCGCCGCTGCGGCGATTATCATCCACGAGACCGAAATGGCCGCATATCCGTGGCAGGTCGTAAAATCAAGCTGGTCGAAGGAAAATTTTGAGCTCGATAATCCCGACAAGAACATGGGCGCGGTTCAGGCGCGTTCATGGATCACGCTCGACGTCGCGAAAAAATTACTGGCTGATTGCGACCAGGACTTTGACGCACTGAAGAAAGCTGCCGTGACCAAGGAATTCAAACCGGTAGCGCTGACCGCGAAAGCGAACATCGACATCAAACAACAAGTTCGCTCGTTCAAGTCGCGCAATGTGATCGGCAAATTCGAAGGCACTGATCCGAAACTGAAAGACGAATATGTCATCTACACCGCGCACTGGGACCATTTGGGAAAGCATCCCGAATTGCAGGGCGATCAGATTTTCAACGGAGCGATCGATAATGCGTCGGGGGTCTCCGCCATGATCACGCTGGCCGATGCTTTTCCGAAGGCTGCTCCGCCGCCAAGGCGATCGATTTTGTTCATGGCCACGACGGCTGAAGAAGCGGGCTTGTTAGGCGCGAAATGGTACGCCGAGCATCCGCTTTATCCGCTCGAGAAAACCTTGGCCGACGTCAACATCGACACCTTGAATGTCTGGGGCAAAGCGCGCGACATCGAAGACACCAGCTACGGTTTCTCCGATTTGGACGACATACTTGCTGCAGCGGCGCAGCGACAAGGCCGTCCGACAATTCCGAATCCACGTCCGGAAAAAGGCAGCATCTATCGCGCGGACAACTTCGAGTTCAGCAAAGTCGGGTTGCCGTCGCTCTACATTGGCAAGAATCAACATCTCATGTCGCGTCCGCCAAACGGCCCGCTCCGCTCCGACGAATACGATTTGAAAGATTACCATCAGCCGAGCGACGATGTTAAACCTGACTGGGACCTCTCCGGCGCCGTCCAAGATGTCGATCTTCTCTTCGAAGTCGGCTACCAGGTCGCCAACGCCGACAAATTTCCGGAATGGAAAGCGGGGAACGAGTTCAAGCCCAAGCGTGACGCGATGAAAAAGAAGTGAAAGATGCGGCCTCCGTTCGAGTTTACCGGCCGAATCCGAAGCTTTCGCTACGCGATCGCTGGAATTTTGCGAATGATTCGGTGTCAGCACAACGCGTGGATTCACCTCCTCGTGACTGCCGTCGTTGTTGTAGCTGGATTTTTCTTTCAGCTCTCTCGATTGGAGTGGTGCTGGGTTGTGCTCGCAATCGCGATTGTTTGGACTGCGGAGGCGCTGAACACTGCTTTTGAATTTCTAGCCGACGCTGCATCGCCGAGTTTTCATCCGGTCGTGCGCGACGCGAAAGATGTTGCCGCCGGAGCCGTCCTCATCACTGCGGTCGCGGCAGTGATCATTGGAGCAATCATCTTTTGGCCGCATCTCGCCGCGATGTTCAAGTTGTAGAAACCTGCGCGAGGTAGGGGCGGTTCACCGAACCGCCCGCGGGCGATTGAGGGCAATCGCCCCTAGCTACAGAAATATTTAGAGATTTCTCGACTCCGCTCGACATGACAAAATAAGACAAAATGCGCGTTGATTTTGTAATTGGCGGGACGCAGAAGGGCGGGACGTCGGCGCTGGATTTGTTTTTGCGGCAGCACCCGGAGATTTGCATGCCGACCACGCGCAAGGAATTGCACTTTTTCGATCGCGAAGAGGAGAACCGCGATTACAAAAAGTACCACCAGAATTTTAGGCCGAAGAAGCAGCGACATCGCACGATTGGAGAAGCGAGTCCGATCTATATGTATTGGGAAACCGCGCCATACCGGATCTGGAAATACAATCCGAAAATGAAATGGATTCTTGCGCTGCGGAATCCTGCGGAGCGCGCGTTCTCAGCCTGGAACATGGAAACAAAACGCGGCAACGAGAAACTATCCTTCGCCGAAGCAATCGAAAAGGAAGCCGATCGCTGTCGCGTGGCACTGCCATTACAGCATCGCATTTTCTCCTATATGGACCGAGGTTTCTACGCGCACCAAGTCCGGCGATTGTTCAACATCTTCGGCGCAGGCAATTGCCTGGTTCTTTTGAACGAAGACTTGAGGCGCGATCACACCACGACGCTTCGCCGTGTTTTCGAGTTCCTCGGGGTCGATTCTTCATTCGTTCCGCCGCAAGCGAGCGTGTTCGAACAAGAATATGCCGACAAGATCGACAATCAGCTGCGCACGCATTTGATCGACACGTTCCATTTCGATATCAAAGAGGTGGAGAAGCTGTTGGGAAGGGATTTATCGAGATGGTACTTGAAGAAAGAGACCGGCGATTGAGGGCAACCGCTCCTACCTTGTCGCCAAATCCGAAACTCGAAATCCGAATTCCGAAACGATTTCAAAAACTCAAAGGTCCAAAGGGCGCGGATCACTTTGAATTTCGAGCTTTGATAATTCGTTATTGTTTCGATATTCGACATTCGGACTTCGGATTTCCCGAATCATGAATCTGCCGATTCCAATTCTGAGCGTCCTGCTCGGCGCGATCATTTTGTTTTTTGGACGGAGACTTTTCTGGCTATGCGTCGCAGCGGTTGGATTTGCGGCAGGAATGGAGGTCGCGCCGCACTTGATTCATGAACCGTCGCCAGTCTTACAACTAACCGTCGCACTCTTTTTGGGATTTATCGGCGCGTTCCTGGCGCTGTTTCTGCAAAAGGTCGCGATCGCGGTCGCGGGATTTCTAGCCGGTGGGAAACTAGCGATGGCGCTGGTCGCGGCTTTCATCGCGGAAGGCGCGCGTTATCCGGGCATCACATTCATCGTCGGTGGAATCATCGGCGCGATCCTGTTGCTCTCGGTGTTCGATTGGGCGCTGATTGTCATGTCGGCACTAGTCGGTGCCTATCTGATTGCGCACACCATCGTGTTGCCGGCGACGGGAGCGACCCTTCTATTCGTCGGATTAGCTGCAATTGGAATCATTGTCCAAGTGTCGACGTTTCGCGGAAAGCCGGCAGCTTAATCGTCAGGCGGACGAGACGGAGCTCGTCCCTCCAATTTTTGCCGACAAAGCGAAGATCGATCCGTCTTCCTTAGGACTAGGGCGGACAGGCAAGTGTGAAGATTTTTTCACTGACAAGGTAAAGAGAGACATGGGAGAATCTCTGTCATGAACTCACAAAGAACTGGTTTGCGGGTGGCCAGCGTCATTTTCGGTCTCATGTGCCTTGTCCATATCTACCGGTTGTTGTTCGCGCATTTCACAGTGCAAATCGGCTCGCATCAGCTTCCCGTTTGGGGAAGCGGGATTGCGATCATTGTTACAGGCGGATTGAGCATCTGGATGTGGCGGGTCTCTTCGGCGACGGCATAGCAACTGACGAGTACCCAGCGTTGGCAGCGACAGGCAAATGAGACAATCGACTCTGGCCATCATTTGCGGGCTGATTCTGTTCGTCATCCTCGCTTACTCGTGGTGCGGACGAAATCCGCCGGGGCAAGTGAGCGTTCTGGCGCCAACCCCAACACCAATGCCACCGCAGGTAACTCCGACCGCGACCGCGGCGACAGGAGCAACCGCGTCGGCAGCCGCGCAAGCGTCGCCCACCCGTTCAACCGAAACGCCGCCGCCAGAATTCCAAACTGTAATAAAGAAAGCCGACCCGGCGATCATCGAAATCACGGTCTTTGACGCGCAAGGGCAGCTTCTCCGGAGGGCGAACGGTTTCTTTGTTTCGCGCGACGGATTGTTTGTCACCAGTGCTGCGACGATCGCGGATGGCGCTTACGGCGTTGCTAAATCGAGCGACGGAAAAATTCGCAACGTTAGCGGCGTGATCGCATCGTCACCCGAATCCGAGCTCGCATTGCTCCGCGCCGATACGAAAGTCGGCGTGCCGTTTCTGCCGCTATCAAAAACGTCCGAGTCAATCGTCGTCGGCGCATGGGCGGCGGTCGTTGGCAGCGCGCTTCAACACCAAGAGCAACCACTCGCCGCCGGCAAGATTTCTGCCCGCGGATCTGATCCCAAGAAGGACCTGTTCCAAATCACTGGAGTGATTCCACCAGACGCCCCGGGCGCGCCGGTACTTGACGACCAGGGGGAAGTGGTTGGAATCGTGACCGTCGGGGGCAAGAACCAAGTCCGACCGACCGGTTTGCTCGATGAATTGTTGGCCCAAGCCAAACCAGGAACGACCGGCCGCTGGGCAGCCGCGCCGGTCGAATCGCCGACGGCGACCGCGACGCCGCGAACTGCCGTCCGGAGAGTTCTTTACAACCCCGCGCCAAAATATCCGTTCGAAGCGCGCTCGATTCGACTCGGACCGAGTCGAGGCAATGGAAGATACCGGGTGACATTTGATCCGAGCGGGGTCGTAAAGAACGTCCAGGTCGTTACCTCGACCGGTCAACCGATTCTCGATCAAGCGGCGGTAGACGCCCTTCGGCAATGGCGAGTCGAACCCGGCGCAAGCGATTGGACCGTGCTGGTACCGGTCACCTTTCAGCCTTAGCTGAAAGGAAATCCCAATTTCCAAAACCCAAATCCCAAGAATTCGTCTTTGGAAATTGAGATTTGAACCTTGTTTGGGATTTGGTGCCTGCGATTTGTGATTTCCGTCACCTCAGTGACGGAAGTGCCGGACTCCAGTGAAGATCATCGCCATTTTGCGTTCGTCCGCTGCGGCGATCACTTCATTATCGCGCACCGAGCCGCCCGGTTGAATTGCGCAGGTCGCACCAGCGTCGGCAGCCGCAATTAATCCGTCCGGAAAGGGAAAGAAGGCATCGCTCGCCACCGCGCTTCCTTTTAACGACAATCCCGCTTCGTTCGCTTTCCAAATCGCAATGCGCGAGGAATCTACCCGCGACATTTGTCCAGCGCCGATGCCAAGCGTTCGATCGGGCGCCGCGTAAACGATCGCGTTGGACTTCACGTGCTTGACCACGCGCCAACCAAACATCATCGCGTCCATTTCTTTTTTTGTCGGACGACGTTGGGTCACGACTTGGTCCGGATTTTCGATCAGCGGGTCGGAGTCCTGAACCAGCAGCCCGCCACAAACCGAGCGAAGATCGATAGTCGGCCTGGCCTCAGGCGCTGAAGTAGCGAGTTGGATGAGCCGCAGGTTTTTCTTCTTTTGCAAAAGCGCGCGTGCCTCGGTCTCGAATTGAGGCGCAATGATTACCTCCGAAAAAATTTCGCTGATCGTTTTCGCGAACGGCTCGGTGATGGGCCGATTGCAGATAATGATTCCGCCAAACGGGGCCTGCTTGTCGGTAGCAAACGCTTTCTCCCAGGCTTTGAGAAGATCGACATCGGAGCCAACCCCGCAGGGATTGGTGTGTTTCAAGATTGCCACCGTCGGTTCCGAAAACTCCGCGATGAGGTTGGTGGCCGCGCTGATATCGAGAATATTGTTAAACGAGAGCTCCTTACCGTGAAGCTTTTCAAAGTAGCGATCGAAATCGCCGTAGAGCGCTGCGTTCTGGTGAGGATTCTCACCGTAACGCAATTTGGTTACCAGCGGCAGCGACAGTGAGAACGACGCTTCAGTGATCTGCTCCCGATTCAGGTAATTGCCGATGGTGCGGTCGTAATCCGACGTCTTGATGAAAGCTTTGATCGCAAGATGCTCCCGCAATTTCAGCGTCGTCTCGCCATCGTTCTGGCGCATGTTTTCCAAAACGCTGTCGTAGTCTGCTGGATCGACCACCACCGTGACCGATTCGTAATTCTTGGCGGCGCTCCGGATCATCGACGGTCCCCCGATGTCGATGTTCTCGATGGCTTCAGCCAGAGTGACGTCCGGTTTTTGGATCGTCTTCTCGAACGGATACAAATTGACGACCACCATGTCGATCGGCTCGAAGCCGCATTCCTTGGCTTCGGCCTCGTGTTTCGGATTGCCCCGCTTGTAAAGCAGCCCGCCATGCACCCGCGGGTGTAGCGTTTTAACCCGGCCTTCGAGCACCTCGGGAAAGGCGGTGAACGCGGAAATCTCGCGCACCGGGATTTTTTCCTTCCGCAACAATTCAGCCGTGCCGCCGGTGGAAATAATATCGACGCCCTGGCGCTCGAGTGTTCTGGCAAACTTGGCGATACCGGTTTTGTCGGAAACAGAGATGAGCGCCCGAGTGATTTTCATTACAGAAACAGAGTTAACCGCGGATTACACGGATAACACTGATAAGATTTGTGGGGACTACCTCAACCGACTTGCAACGCCATCCGTTAAATCCGTATCATCCGTGGTTTAAATTCATCAGCGATCGAGAATCACGTTCTTCGCCGCGGGATACAACACCGGACAGCATCCGATCGTTTCACAAAAGGCTTTGCTGAAGTGGCTGAGACTGGAGTAACCGACTTCAGTCGCAGCTTCGGTCACGTTGTAGCGGCCGGTGCGCAGTAGCTCGGCGGCGCGTTCCATCCGAAGCTTGCGCAAATACTGCGGAATGGTCAGCCCGACCTCGCGCGAGAACATCCGGCTCAAATAGAACGGACTGCAACCGACTTCCTGGCCGAGCGCTTCCAAGGTCAGCGGGTTTGCCAAATCGCCAGCGAGCAGCTCCTTGGCACGCTCGACCCGCTCCTGCGCGACGCGCTTTTGCCGCTGGCAAAAGAATTCCGGATCCTTCGGCTCGAACAGGAAATGCGCCATAAGTTCCAGCGCCTTGCTCTGATACCAGAGAATCTGGGCCGCTTTTGAAACCGGCGGATTAGCCAGATTAGCCACGACCGCCCGCTGTTCGATCGACATCGGGCGCGTCGGCCCGACCACGGCCTCGTCTTTATCACCAAAAATCACGCGCCTGATTTGCGGCTCGAGATCGGCCTCGTTTTCCACGAACTGCTTCTGTAAATGATTTCTGGAAAACTCGAGGGTCGCGAATTGATGGCGATCGTTCGCGCGTCGCGACGCCGGCAGAGGTTCGTCGCCCACGGCGTAGTAGCCCGCCGCGGCAGGCGCGTAATGCGCTTTCGCGGTCGCACCCACTTCGCCGTGTCCCTCCAAGTTCAAACAAAACTCGAGACTGTGCGGATGAAACGTGCGGCCCCAGTTGAACGAGCGAGCAGTCTGAAAATCGTGCCACTCGACGGCCAGGCCCATTAAATCGACATCGCCGTAGAGCGGCCGCCAACCCTCCTTCACCTCGCGCCAGGCAGCCTTTTCGGCCGCGCATTGAAAACTCATCACTCCAAATTACGAATGCTTACTCTCCGAATGCAAGGAAGGTTTCTTTTCTTCCAGCCCGGCCCGGTCCCATTTGCCCAGCAAGGAGGCCGCGTCGTAAGCGCTCTGCGCAAATTCAAGGAGCACCTCGTCCGGCGATGCTGCAGTGCGCACCGCTTCGTAGGGCAAAATGAATTCTCGGAGCTGCGAATTATATAAAGCCGCAGTGGGTTTCACGTTCGCCTGCGCAAATCCAGCCGGCTCCGGATAGGCGTAGGAATAAAAGATGGCCTGCGGCATGACCTCAGCGCCTGGCCAGAATCCCAGACTGCTCACTTCCTGCGAATAGGCTTCGCGGGTCACGGCGTCCGGTAAGTGCGGAATTCCCCCTGGATGCGGCGGCGCCGGTCGGCCGGAGAACCGGGTTACCGCGAAATCGAAGCTTCCCCAGAAAAAATGCACCGGGCTGCATTTGCCGCAGAACCGCGAACGAAACTCCTTGAACACGCGGTCGACCTGAACAAGAACACGCCAGAAACGGTTCGCATATTCAGGATCGTAGGAGCGATGCTTCTCGTCCTGGTCGAATGGGATCGGATTTTCGATCTCGTTCGGCACCACGTCGATCTTTACCGGCAGCTTCAGTTCGCCCAGCGAAGTCATGACCGCCTTGTAAAAATCCGCCACCGTGCGCGGTTCAAGCTCGATGGACCTTTCGGCACCGTCACTCTTTAAGATCCGAAGCCGGTGATCGACGAAATCAAACCGGAGCTCGAACGTATCGGTACCGTGGGGAATTGGTGACGTAGTCAGCCCGCGCGAGGTTACGTAAAGCGTCACGTGCCAGGAATGATTTGTCCACGGCGTTAGGGTCAGCCGGATCTTGCCGACAATCTGGGTCCACATGTGCAGCGTTGCGCACGTGTCCTTCCAATCCGAGTAATTCAACTCCGGCCAAACCATAGCGTCTTCCTCTTCCGCTTACTCTTTGTCTGTAAGTGTAAGTTATGAAGATTAAGAGGAAGATTGAAAACTAGCGATTGATGAAATCAGTGAACGATCGC
>CAZFZG010000016.1:20334-26386 GCA_964523205.1 uncultured Chthoniobacteraceae bacterium
TCTGGCCGATGAAGAAAGGCAAACTTCGGTTTACCAGCCACACCGCCAACCTCGCCTTGATGCGCGGCTTCGTGCACGAATTTCTCCGTGATTTTCCATTTACGGAAAAGCAACGCGCGCTGATGGTGCTCGGAATCGATGAAGCTTGCACCAACGTGATCCGTTACGCCTACGATTTGCGCGACGACCAGCCCATCGCGCTGTCGATCGAGGCGCTCCGCACCTGTGTGCGATTGCGACTGCGCGATTACGGAACCAAAACTCCGCCCGAGCTGATGCGAGGCCGCTCGCACAACGAGGTGAAGCCAGGCGGCCTCGGTTTGCATTTAATTCGTCACGCCTTCGATAAAGTCGATTACAATTTAAAACCGCGCGGGACTGAGCTCGTGCTGACCAAGAATCTAGATTACGGTCGATAACGTGATTCGAGATTCGTGAATCGAGAATCAATTTGCCGATGTAACGATTCACGATGTAACGATTCACGATTCCCATGAAACCGCCGGAACCAGATGCCGCTTTCGAAATCTCATTGCGGCCGCCGATGTTCAGCGAGTTTACCGGCCAAACGAAAGTGCGCGAGCGTCTGGAGTTGATGGTGGAGGCGGCCAAGAAACGCGGCGACGTCCTCGAGCACATTTTGTTGAGCGGACCGTCCGGTCTGGGCAAAACCACCCTTGCTTACATCATCGCCAACGCGATGGGGGTGAACGTGAAAAACACCAGCGGACCAGTGATTGAAAAAGCCGGCGAGCTCGCCGGATTGCTCACCAGTTTGGAAAAAGGCGAGGTGCTTTTCATCGACGAGATCCACCGGCTTCAACCGACCATCGAGGAGTATCTCTACCCCGCGATGGAGGATTACCGGCTCGACATCATCATCGATCAGGGTCCGCAGGCGCGCAGTCTGCGTTTGCAGTTGCCAAAGTTCACACTCGTCGGCGCGACCACCCGAGCGGGAATGGTAAGCGCACCGTTGCGCTCCCGGTTCGGAATGACAGCACGCCTCGATTACTATGCCGCCGAGGAGATGCAGAAGATCATTCTGCGAAGCGGCCGCTTGCTAGCAGTGGATGTCGATCCTGCCGGTGCGGCGGAGATCGCCGCCCGCGCGCGGGGCACGCCACGTACCGCGAACAATTTGTTGAGGTGGGTGCGCGATTACGCCCAAGTCAGGGCCCAGGGAGAAATCGATCGCGACGTGGCCGATCGTGCGCTCGCGATGTTGGAGATCGATCGCGACGGATTCGATCAATGGGACAAACGCATCATCGAAACGTTGATCCACAAGTTTAGCGGGGGCCCAGTCGGCTTAAGTTCACTGGCGGTCGCAGTGGGGGAAGAAGCCGGCACACTCGAAGAAGTGAACGAGCCGTATCTAATCATGGAAGGTTACATTAAGCGCACGCCTCAAGGCCGCGTCGCGACGGCCAACGCTTACAAAAAGCTCGGCCTCAAACCGCCGAGCGGCATGCAGCAAGAACTTCTCTGACCACCACGAAGAGCACGAAGCTCACGAAGAACGGCCAGTAGCTTTCATATTCTAAAACTTCGTGTGCTTCGTGTCCTTCGTGGTTAATTGAAGCGGTGGAAAAGCAGTTAACGGCGGACTTTTTCCAAGCGTCAGCAAGAGTGCTGACGGTTTCCGAACTGACGCGCAGCATTCGCGGAACGCTTGAAATAAAATTCGGCGCGGTCTGGGTGCAGGGCGAAGTTTCGAATTACAAAGCGCATCCGAATGGCCACCAATATTTCACCCTTAAAGACGCGCGCGCACAGATTGCATGCGTCATCTGGCGTGACACCATGGGACCGCTGCCCCGAAAGCATTCGGGGCTCGCTGACGGCGCCCGCGTGCAAATTCTTGGAACGATTTCAGTTTTCGAAGCCCGCGGGCAATACCAGCTCGTGGTGCAGGCTGTTCAGCCTGTCGGTCAGGGCGTTTTGCAGGCCAAGTTCGAAGCGCTCAAACGTAAACTCGAAGCTGAAGGACTGTTTGATCCCACGCGAAAACGACCGCTCCCGAAATTTCCGAAACGAATCGGCATCGTCACCTCCCCAAGCGGCGCGGCGATTCGCGACATTTTGAATGTTCTACGCCGCCGCGCGCCGTGGTTGTCGATCTTGATTAGTCCGGTGCGCGTTCAGGGAACCGGAGCGGCTCAGGAAGTCGCCGTCGCGATCCGCGAGCTCTCCGCGCCGAACGAAAACTTTGCGCCAGTCGATCTCATCGTTGTCACCCGTGGCGGCGGGAGCATGGAAGATCTGTGGGAATTCAACGAAGAAATCCTCGCGCGCACAATCGCGAGCGTGGACGTGCCGGTCGTTTCCGGAATTGGCCACGAAATCGATTTCACCATTTGCGATTTTGTCGCCGATCTGCGCGCGCCCACGCCAAGCGCGGCCGCGGAGATGATCGTGCCCGACGTTGTCGATCTTCGCCGCCAAATGGATGCCTACAGCCGCGGGCTTGGCCGCGAATTGCTCAATCGAATGCGCGACGCGCAACAGCAGCTCGATCACGCACGCGAAATATTGCGCCGTGGTCTCGCCCACAAGATCGACAACTACCGCCGCAGGCTTGCCCATGTGCTCGCAACGTTGCAGGCGCGCAGCCCGGTTCGTGAGCTGATGCTGCGCCGAAATCGGTTCGGCGATTTGCAACGCAGATTTTATGAATTGCCAACGCGCGCGATCGAAAATGCGCGGCATCGTTTTGAGCGAATCGAAGGAATTTTGCGCGTGCTCGGACCGGACGCGACGTTGCGCCGCGGTTACAGCATCACCACCGACGAGCGCGGCAAGTTAATTCGCTCGGTCGCCGTCGTTCGCCCGAAGATGAAGATCAAAACTCGCGTCATCGACGGCGAATTCGAATCGACGACAATGTAGTGGCAGCCGTGCCGGCTGCATTCCATTCTTGTAGGGGCAGCCGCATCGGTTGCCGAATTCTAAAGCCCTGCCAGACGGAGAGCCTACCCTACAATATTACGGCTGTTTCAAAACGCCGGTTGGATCACCAACTGAAACGGTCCCCTGCCCTTCGCCCGGTTTCTTTCCAACCAGGGATTCGAATGCTGCTTCCTGTCCAGCGGTGGCAGTAGCATTGTTTCTGCGCAACACTGCCGCGTCTCCGCCCTTACGAATCACCGCAAATCCTCGGTCGCCGTACGGTGTTCCGGACGTAGTTAAGTCGGTGTTATAAATGTAATTAGAGGTAACGGCGAAGATGACGTTTGACGCATCAGCGGATGCCACCGGATAAACCTTGATTCCGCTCGTGCCGCTCAAGGTAACAGTTGTGGACGAACCGGAGCCGCTCGAGCTCGCGCTGCAAGTGGCGCCTGGTGCGCTCAGAATTTTCGCTAGGTCGCTCGCCTTTAGATAATCATTCTGCACCAGTTTCTGCACGTAATCCTTGAGGGTGGTTACCCCAGACGGGTAATCGCCAGGCCACGCCAGATTTGGGTCCGCATTCGCGGAGCCATCGAGCGCCATTTGGTAGCCGGCCAAGTACAGTTGACGCGCGTTGTTCATTGTTCCGGTCATTTGGCCTTTCGTGAGAGCACTCGTCAACGCCGGCACAGCGAAGGCGGCGATCGTAGCAATGATTGCGATCACAACCAGAAGTTCGATTAGGGTAAAAGCGGCAGCGGAATTGACCAATCTGGACCGCGAGCTATTGCGAAGCAGACAGTGTTTAAGATTCATATTCTGAGGGGCTATGTTTTGGGGGTTATTCGTGCTGCGATTCTCGCAGCATATAGGACTTCGTCCTGTGCCCGTATAGGCTTTCAACCTACAGGCTGTCAACGCCCTTTTTCGGCCCAGATTGTGGGCACGGTGGTAAACCGGAGGCTTAGAGCTCTAATTTGAACGCGACCGTCGCCAGCGGCGGAAGTTGGATCAGGATCGATTGTTCCCGCCCCATCCAATTCACTCCTTCGCTTTGCACGCCGCCAAGATTTCCAACGTTGCTGCCGCCGTAGGTTTCGGCGTCGGTGTTGATGATCTCGCGATAAAATCCGGGTCGCGGAACGCCGAGCCGGTAGTTGTGACGCACCACCGGCGTCGCGTTGACGATGAAGACAATCATTTCGCCTTCCCGTGATTTCCGGACAAACGAAACAACGCTGTTGTCGGCATCATGGAAGTCGATCCACTCGAAGCCTTCATAAGAATCATCCTGCTGCCAAAGTGCAGGTTCGCTCTTGTAAATGTAATTCAGATGCTGGACGAGCCGGCGCAGCCCATCATGCTTCGGGAGATCGAGGAGGTACCAGTCGAGACCGGTGTCGTGGTTCCATTCCCGCCCTTGACCGAACTCGCCGCCCATAAAGAGCAGTTTTTTTCCGGGCTGCCCGTACATCCACGCATAAAACGTCCGGAGATTGGCGAACTTCTGCCACTCATCCCCCGGCATCTTCGCAATGAGCGATCGTTTGCCGTGAACAACTTCGTCGTGGCTCAAAACCAAGATGAAATGTTCGGTGAATGCGTAGAGCAGTGAGAACGTGATGTTGCCGTGGTGAAATCGCCGATAAATCGGATCGAGCGACATATATTCGAGGAAGTCGTGCATCCAACCCATGTTCCATTTGAATCCGAAGCCGAGTCCGCCGAGATAGGTCGGCCGCGAAACCCCGGGCCAGGCGGTTGATTCCTCCGCGATCGTGACGATTCCGGGAAAACGCTCGTAACAAACTTCGTTGCAGCGTTTCAAAAAATAAATCGCGTCCAGATTTTCGCGGCCTCCGAAAACATTCGGGATCCACTGCCCTTCTTTGCGCGAATAATCGAGATAGAGCATCGACGCGACCGCATCCACCCGCAGCCCATCGATGTGATATTTGTCGAGCCAGAACAGCGCGTTTGCGATCAGGAAGTTGCGGACTTCGTTGCGGCCGAAATTGAAAATGAGTGTGCCCCAATCCTGGTGCTCGCCCTGGCGGGGGTCCATGTGCTCGTAAAGATCGGTCCCGTCGAACTCCGCGAGCGCGTGCGCGTCTTTCGGAAAATGCGCCGGCACCCAATCCATAATCAGGCCGATCCCGGCCTGGTGACATTTGTCGATGAAATGGCGCAGCTCGTCGGGATTTCCGTATCTACTCGTCGGCGCGTAGTAATTCGTGACCTGATAACCCCACGAACCCTCAAACGGATGCTCGGCGATCGGGAGCAGCTCGATGTGGGTGTAACCCATCTCGAGCACGTACGGAATAAGCGTCTCGGCGAGTTCGAGATAACTGAGGTGACGATTATTCTCATCCGGTTTTCGTCGCCACGAACCGAGATGCACTTCGTAGATCGACATCGGGGACTTCGGCCAATCGCGTTTGCGACGCGATTCCATCCAATCGCCGTCGCTCCATTTGTAACGCTCGAGGTTGTAAACCAGCGACGAGGTTTCCTTGCCCCACTGATTGAAAAACGCGAACGGATCGCTCTTGAGCAAAAGCGCGCCGGTCGGCGTGCGGATCTCGAACTTGTAATGCGCGCCTTCGTGAACGTTCGGCAAGAATAATTCCCAAACGCCGGCACCGAGAAGTTTCCGCATCGGATTGACGCGCCCGTCCCAACCATTGAAATCGCCAACCACGCTAACCCGCTGTGCATTCGGGGCCCAAACCGCAAAATAGACGCCGCTCGTGTCACCGATTTTCCGCAGATGCGCGCCAAGCTTCTCATAGAGCTGCCAATGCTGACCTTCGCTGAACAAATGCAGATCGACCTCGCCCATGATCGGGCCGTATTGATACGGATCGCGCATCGCATATTCCGAGCCGTCCCAATTCGTGATTCGCAGGTGATAATCGAGATCGCGAGTCGCGTTCGGCACCTGCGCCTGAAAAAATCCGTCCCGATGAATTTTCTCCGCCTCAATGGGGGTTTGTCCATCGAGCACGATGTCGATCTTGCGGGCGTCTGGCCTGAAGGCGCGGATGGCCAGGTCGTCCCCCATCCGATGCGGCCCAAGGATGCGGAACGGATCGGAATGCGTGCCGGAGAGAAAGCTGTTGAGCTCATCCGGCGGCATCCCGGCGACGGAAAA
>CAZFZG010000017.1:0-25705 GCA_964523205.1 uncultured Chthoniobacteraceae bacterium
ACGATTCATTCTCCTGTCATTCCCGGTCGACCCGGAGTGGCAGGGAATGAGTCGTGAGCAACGGCGGGCGACCGTCCGCGATTGCGACTCGCCTAATAAAAAATAACGCAATCATGTTTAAAATTCACATCAAACACGCAGGCTTCACCCTGGTGGAAATCATGATCGTGGTAGCAATCATTGCATTGCTTGCCGCGATCGCGGTCCCGGGATTCCTGCGGGCTCGGAAACGCTCTCAAGCTTCAAGGATTCTCAACGATCTAAGAATGATTGATGGAGCCGTCGATCAATACTCGATAGAAACCAGCCGCAAGAGCGGTGATACGGTCGGCGTCGCGGATTGGACGAACTACGTCAAAAAGAATGCAATATTATTTAACACCGGGGCGAGTGTGCTTGGCACGCCCTATGGCACCCAGACGGTGGACCAAATTCCGCAGATTGCGCAGTCCGACCTCGACGTCTTGTCCGACGTAGCAGGAACTGGATTCTGGTCGCCCTACGGGCCCTAACTTTCGCCATGACAGAAACGTCCGTTCGTATGGGAAGGGACGCCCCCTCGTCTTAACTAAGTCCCCAGCGGGACTTAATCTCATGCCTACCTCAATCCCACTCGTTAGGCCGAATCAAAGTGCAGAATGCCTTCAACCATCGGCTTTCCGACGACTGCAACTCTCTCTGCGACGAATTGGGCAACGCGACTGGCTTCGCGCCGTCGTTCTGGGGTTCGCCGGGATTCTGGTTCACGCACCTGCTTTACAAGGCCAAAGAATCTGGGACGACCAATATCTCTCGCGCGACAATCCCTTCATCAAAAGTCCAATGCTCATTCTGGAAACGTTCCGTCACCATTTATTTCTGGATTCGCTCTCGGCCCATTATCGCCCTATCCAAAATATCTCATACATCTTTGATTATTTCTTTTGGAACACAGATGAATTTGGCTTCCACCTCACCAACACCCTGCTGCACGCCGGCTCTGGAATTCTTCTTTATTTCCTACTTCGACATCTTCTCGGCTCATTCTTGGTTCGGAAGCCTTCGATTTACGTTCAAAGGCGGGCAACATGGATTTCAAACGCGGCATTTTTCGTCGCGATCCTTTGGATAGTGCATCCGGTCCACAGCGCCGCGGTCGATTACATTTCCGGGCGGGCGGACAGTCTGGCTTTCTTTTTTGCTGCCAGCGGCTGGCTCTTGTTCCTCAAAGCTGAAGCCGCTTCGCGGTGGTTCGTGCGCCTGGCGGTTTACGGAGTGGCTGCGATTAGCGGATTGCTCGCTCTGCTGTCCCGGGAAATTGCTTGCATCTGGATCGTCCTCTTTATCGTACACCTGTTGTGGATCGAGAAAAAGATTTCGTTTCGTCGACGCATAGGCGCTGTAATCTGTTGTGTCGCTCTTTTCGCGACTTACGCCGGTCTTCGGCAGCTGCCCGAGCAACGCCAAGCTACGCCGACTCAAGCAGGGTGGTCCGCCCCGGTTCGCGCAACCTTAATGGCACGCTCTCTGGGCGACTACGCACGTTTGATGGTCTTTCCCGCGAATTTGCATATGGAACGCACCGTGGCGGAGCCGGCCACCTGGCGCACGAACGCGGATTGGCGGAATGCCATCGGGGTCGAGTACCTGTCGATATTGGGATTGCTATCGCTTGCCATACTTGTCTACGGCATGGTCAAGAGCGGTCCTGGCCAGCGGGTTCGAATATTCGGCGCGTGCTGGTTTTTTGCTTCGTATCTTCCGATATCGAACATCGCACAGCTCAATGCGACCGTCGCCGAGCACTGGCTCTATCTACCAAGCGTCGGCATTCTTGTTTTTGTGGTCGGTTGCGTCATCGATATGCCGGGTCATTGGCGCAAACTGATTAGTTGCGCGGCGACTGTTGCCATCGTCGCGCTGGGTGCGCGCAGTTTTGTTCGGAGCAGCGATTGGCTCAACGAAGAAACGTTTTATAAGCGAACACTGGCGGCCGGCGGAATAAGCGGCCGAGTGGCAGTGAATCTTGCCCAGGTTTACGTCCGTCGACATGATTATGCCGGAGCGGAAAAAATCTTGCGCCGGGTCGTCCAGGTTGCACCAGATTATCCGACCGGTCGCAATACGCTGGCAGCGCTTCTCAACTTGGAGGGTAAAAAGTCCGAAGCGGAAGCACTATTCGCTGCGACCGCCAAGATGGCTCCCAAAGCGCGCAAAGATTATCCGCGGACCTGGGGGGCAGCGCTGAGTTTGGCGCAGCTGCGCCATGAAGCCAAGGACGACGCAGCTGCCTTAAAGATCCTGGAAGAAGCGCGCGCCGATTATCCGGAAGTTTGGGACCTTATTTCTCTCGAGGCTGAAGTGCTCAGACTAAATCAAGGGCCAGACGCGGCCATACATCTCATCGAAAAGTTCGCTTCCGATAACTGGTGGCACCGCGGCGCCGCTCTCGCGCTCGGCCACCTCTACGCTCAGAAAGATGATGCTCGACACGCTGAGACCGAGCTTCGCCTGGCCAGCTGGCTCGATGTGCACGATGCCGAAGCGCTGCGATTGCTCGCCTTGATCCGGATAAGTCAAAGTCGACTTGAGGAAGCCGCGCAGATTCAGCAGCGGGCCATTGCGCGACAGCCGGACCAACCAAGTCAGTACGTCTTGCTTTCCAACATTCTCGAGAAAATGGGCCGCACCGAGGAGGCGCGCGCGACGCTTGCCCAAGTATCGCGTTTACGTGCCCTCGCCCAGACTCCGAGCATGCAATCGCTTTGACCTGTTGCGGCGCTCACCCGGACTACACGTTGGCCCTTTGGCATCGCGACACCGCCCGGTCCGTGTTACGGTCTGCTCCTCATGCGGATTATTGTCCTTGGCGCTGGCGCCATCGGCAGTCTATACGGTGCCAAGCTCGCCGGCCCCAATGATGTTACGCTGGTCGGACGGCCGGACCATGTCCTTGCGATCCAACAAGGTGACCTGCGCATTGAAGGCATGGAGGCACAAACTGTTCGCGTTGCCGCGTCGACCCGCGTTGATCAGCTTGAGCCGGACACATTGATTTTGCTGACGACCAAAGTGCCGGCGGCAGCGGCGGCGCTGAAGCCGGTCCAGCCGCTCGTCCGGGACGATACGACTATCGTTGCCCTTCAGAATGGCTTGAATAGCGAGGCAGTCGTGCGAAATGCTCTTCGCGGGCGCGGCGTCGTGCTGAGGGGAATTTGTCAGTTCGGCGCGATTTTCGAGCGCCCGGGTGCGATTCGGTACATGGCGAGAGGTTACACCCTGCTCGAAAACCACGAGCGCAGCCCGCGCATCGCCGCCGTTCTAAATGCAGCAGGACTCGATTGCCGAATACCGACTGACATGACGACAGAAGTTTGGCGCAAGGTCGTCTTTAACTGTGTCGTAAATCCGATTACGACGATAATCGGATGCGAAGTCGGCGAAATTGTCGACCCACGATTAACTCGCCTGAAGCAACTTGTCATTGACGAATGTTTGGCGGTGGCCGTGGCGGAAGGCGTTTCCCTCAAGACAGATTTGATGGCCGAGATAAACGATGCGTATGCCGGCTCGCGCAACATCGTTTCAATGCGGCAGGATCTTTTGCACGGACGCGTTACAGAAATCGATTATCTCAACGGCGCGGTGGCTGCACTTGGGATCAGGTACGGGTTGGATTGCCCAGTCAACGATGGACTCACGCGGATAATCAAGAAAATGGAATCTGGTGCCCGCGCCGTCCGATCGGCAAAGCTAGCTCGGTCAGCGAGCGGAACATTTCAGGATAAATCGCGGACTCAGGCTGCTGCTGCGCATCAAATCAAAGAGTAGGTCGCGATCTGCAGAGCCGTATGCGAAACAAAAATAAATGACCCCTGCCGGCGGGAGGGCGCCGGAAAAACTTCCAGCGAACTTATTCGCTGCTAATCAATCGTTTACTGCCGAGTGGCCGCCGATGCGGGTTAGCTGGTACGGTGTGGTCGGTATTACTCCAAGCCGATCACAGGATTGCCTGCAGGCTGAACCTGTGATCAAAGCGACGCACCTCTTGCCCTTAATAACGGTTTGCTTTGAGGTTGCGACGCTTTTGCTGGGAGCAGCAAAAGCCGATGCGCAAACCGCGAGTGAGATCGCGATCGTTGCGCACCGAAACGACCAACCGCACAAGCCACCAGGCTTTGTTACAGTTGTCATAAGTCAAGAATCAGCTTTTTCCACACCAAAGGCAAGTGAAATAGCGTTCGTTAGGGCCCCTATTCCTGTCGCAAAAAATGCTCCAAACGAAGCCGGTCCAGGCGCTCTCGCGCTTCGTCGCTACGGCTGCCACCAGCAGCGGCAAGCTTCTCGTAAACAGCCGCTGCCGACTCCCATTTCGCGTCCGCTTCCAATAACTGGCCGGCATTAAATCCTGCCTTATAAAACCAGAAGAATTCACGAGGTCGATCGCCTCGAGTTGCTTCCTCGAGGATCGCATAAAAGCTGGCCAGCGCGCCGCCGCGATCCGCTTTCTTTTCCAAACAGAGGCCTTTCTTGAAGAGCGCTTGATTGCGCCAGTGGGGAGGCGCCTCCCGCTCCGACGCTACTCGATCGTACGCTTCAATCGCCCGTTGATAGTTCTGCGGATCATTCGCTGCCATCTCGAAAAAAATGTCGCCTTTGCCGCAAATCGCCTCGCGCTTTTCCGCCGGCCGTGCAGCTCCATTGAGGACTTCGTCGTAAAGAACCAGAGCGTCCTGCGGTTTACCGAGTTTGCGCTCGATCACTGCCTGTTCGTTGCGGGCAGCCCATTTGAATTCGCCGTTGAGCTGGACCACCCGACCGTACAGAACAAGCGCCCGATCGAGTGATTGGGCGGCCATGCTCGCCATCGCCGCTTCTCCTGCAAAAAATAGCGCTCGCTCCGTCAATGGCCCTTTCGGATCCTGTTCGGTCAGCAGTTCGAATTGCGTTTCGGCGTTGGCGAAATCTTCCTGCCGGAAATAAATCTCGCCTAATTTCATTCGAACCGAACCCACTAGAGCCGAACCCTCACGTTGTTGAATAAACCGTTTTGCCAGCTCGACGGCCTTTGCTTCGCCACCTGGTGAGGTGTCTTCTAGCCAAATCGCGAGATAATCGGCGCGCTCCTGCGCGATTGGAGTCATTTTTGCTTCCGCGGCTCGGGCGAGATCCTTGCGGGCTTCTTCAATTCGCGGCGGCGTGGCGTGAAAGGCCAGCTCGGCCAGTGCCACCCATCCTTCCGAAGCACGCTCGCTGGTCGGAAACTCGCGCAGGAACTTGTTGAGCGCATCGGCTGCGTGAGGGTCGCCTTTTGCCGCTTCCGCCAAGCTGGCTTCCAATTGCAAATCGGCGCGTGACTTGTCGTCGGTCGTCTTTTTTCCAAGCTCGTCCACCTTGGCGACAAACCGCGCTTGATCTCCCTTCTGGAGCGCGCCGAGCGCCGCGTTAAACATTGCCACCGGCGCCAATTGCGAGTCTGAGCTTGCAATCTGCTCGAAGTCGGCGGTCGCGGCTTCAAACCGCCTCGCTCGATATTTGGTCTCAGCCACGAGCAGGTTCAACCGATCGAGCACGGTTGGCTCTGGTCGCAACGTTCGCGTTTCATCCAAAATCGCGAGCGCTTCGTCAAAATGGCCGTCTTCCGATTCCAATTGCGCAAATTCGATAAACGCCAGGGCCAAAGCCGCGTTCTGTGGATGGCTCTTGCGCAACGCCGCAAACGATTCCAACGCTCGATCCCGCCGGCCGACCCGTAGATCGAATCGAGCAAGATACCATTGAGCAAAGGCGCGTCGCGGTTCGGCCGGATCTCTAGACCATCGGTCCAGCTCGGCCCGGGAAGGTTTACGCTCCGCCCGATAAAGCTCGTCTAGCTTCGCGAAAATCCGAGCAAGATCGACATCGGACGGGCGATGGTCGACAAAATTCTCGAGCGCATCATCTCCGCTCTCGGGCGTGTTTTGTTGTAAATGCGTATCGGCCAGAGCGAAAAGGACGGCCGTCAACGTCTCGTGAGTTGCGCCCTCTGGCTGCTTCAGAATCGATTCGAAATTCTCGAGCGCCCGGTCCGGGCGTCGCAATGCTAGCTCAAGCCGTCCACGCAGGAAATGCCGTTCCTTTTTTTCGGCAATTGTTTTGGGTTGCGTTCTCTCAAGCAGACGCCGCGCATTGGGAGCGTCAGACTTATCCAGATAAATCTCGATCGCGCGCAGTTGCGCTCGAACGTTCCATGTTGGATCGCGAAACAACGACGACAGGCTCTGGAGCGCTTCCTCTCGCCGACCCGTTGCCCGCAACATTTCCGCAGCCCCAAAAAGTGCGTCGTTTTGCAAACCGGAACCCCCGTCCGCGACCTGCTGATAAAGGGCCAGCGCTTCAGACTCACGATGCAGAGCGGCCAGCAATTGCGCGTGCCAGAAAATTGCGACCGAACTTTGCCGCAATCGGGGATCGGCCACTAATTTGAGCGCCTCCGGCGTTTGGTTTGCCGTCACTAGTGCTTCGAGAAGTTTTTCCGCGACCGTACGCCATTCCGATTCTGAGAGGTTTTGTTTCAGCAGATTTTGCAAGCGGATGATCGCAACTTCCGGCACGCCTTCGTTCAGCGGGCCGGCGGCTTCGGCCAACTGGCTTGAAATTTCACCGCGTCCGAACGCGGCCAGCGCAATCAGAATTGCGGCGCTGATATATCGCACGTGCTTCACCTCTTTTGGAGCAACGGTCGCAGAAATTTGCCGGTGTGGCTCTCGGCAACATCGACAATCTCTTCAGGCGGGCCCGCTGCCACCAGTTGGCCGCCGCGTTCGCCGCCTTCCGGGCCGAGGTCGATGATCCAGTCGGCGCACTTAATCATCTCGAGGTTATGTTCGATCACGATCAAAGTGTTGCCGGCGTCGCGCAGCTTCATGAGCACTTGCAGCAATTTCTCGATGTCGGCGAAGTGCAATCCAGTAGTGGGCTCGTCCAAAATATAAACCGTGCGACCAGTAGCCTTTTTTGCGAGCTCGGTGGCTAGCTTCACCCGTTGTGCTTCGCCGCCGGAAAGCGTCGTGCCGGCCTGGCCGAGCTGCAGGTACCCAAGCCCAACGTCGAGCAGCGCGTTCAGTTTGTCAGAAATACTGGGCACGTTGCGAAAAAATCGCGCCGCTTCATCGACAGTGAGATCAAGGACGTCGGCGATATTTTTACCTTTGTAGGTGATCTCCAGAGTCTCGCGATTGTAGCGGCGGCCGCGGCAGACTTCGCACTGGACATAAACGTCAGGCAGAAAATGCATCTCGATTTTGATCAAACCGCCGCCTTCGCAATTCTCGCAGCGACCGCCTTTGACATTGAAACTAAATCTGCCCGCGCCGTATCCACGGACCCGGGCGGCTGGAAGTTGGGCGAACAATTCGCGGATCGGACCGAACGCTCCGGTGTATGTCACCGGATTCGAGCGCGGCGTCCGCCCGATCGCGCTCTGATCGATCACGATGGCCTTATCGATTTGCTCGACTCCGCGCAACGCTTGATAAGAGCCTGGTTTTTCTTTCGAATTGTAAAACCGCCGGAACAGGGCGCGCCGTAGAATGTCGTCAACCAAGGTCGATTTGCCGCTGCCGGAAACGCCGGTCACGCACGTGAAACAGCCGAGAGGAAACGCGACCTCGACCTTCTTCAAATTGTTTTCGGCGGCACCTTTTAAAACCAGCCAGCCTTCTTCGTTCTTGGTTGAACGGCTGCGGACAGACCGCGGCCTGGTTCGATGTTTCGGAACGGGAATACGCAGCCGGCCGGCGAGGTAATCCGCCGTGAGTGAATTCTTTGCGTTGAGAATGTCTTCGAATTTTCCTTGCGCGACAACCTCGCCGCCGCGCGGGCCCGCGCCCGGTCCAAGATCGATAATATGATCGGCTGCGTGAATCGTCTCCTCATCGTGTTCGACGACGATCACGGAATTACCCAGGTCGCGTAGCCGCCGTAGCGTCCCGAGCAGCCGCGCATTATCGCGTTGATGCAAACCGATGCTCGGTTCGTCCAAAACATAAAGGACGCCCGCTAATCCCGACCCGATTTGCGTCGCAAGACGGATCCGTTGCGCCTCGCCGCCGCTGAGGGTGCCGCTTTCTCGATTCAGCGTCAGATAACCGAGGCCCACCTCAACCATGAACTGCAGGCGCGACCGAATTTCCCGTACGACATCGCTGACGACTTTTTTCTGCGCAGCGGTCAAGTCGAGATTGTCGATGTAACGCGCGGCCTCCTCCGTCGTTTGCTCGCTAAACTGGTAGATGTTCAGCTCGTACCCTTCTCGATCCTTGATCGTTATCGCCAGAATTTCAGGTTTCAATCGAGCGCCCTGGCAGACTTCGCACGGCACCCGTGTCATGAATGCGCGGATCCGGTTTCGGGTAAACTCGCTCTGAGTCTGGTCGTAAAGCCGCTGCATTTGCGGCACCAACCCTTCAAAGGGCCGTTTCTTTTCGCCATTGCCGGCAAAATTCATTTCGATCGGTGTGTCATTCGTTCCAAAGTAGAGCGCGGTCTTGAATTCCTCGGGCAAATCCGCGAACGGCGCGTCTTGGTCCACGCGGAAATGTTTCACCAACGCGCCTTGGAGCTTGTCGTAATAGGCGCGCATCCGCCTGGTCCCGCGCCGCCACGGTGTGATCGCACCCGCGGCGATGCTGCGGGTTTGGTCGGAGACCATCAGGTCGGGATCAATCACCAGCTGGGTTCCGAGACCGTGGCATGCCGGACACGCGCCGAGATGGCTGTTGAACGAAAAATGTTTCGGCGTCAGCTCGCCGAGCGTGAATCCAGTGTCGGCGCTGCCGTAATCAGTCGAGTAGCGATGCTCTTCCCACGACCTCGCTCCATCGCGGCATTCACGTAAGAGAACAACGCGGTTGCCGCCCCACTTCAGCGCGGTCTCCACTGAATCGGTCAGCCGGACCCGAATTCCCTCGCGCACCACCAAGCGGTCGACTACCGCATCAATGATGTGCATCTCGTTCTTTTTCAATCGAATCGGCTCCGGGCGATCCAGCTCGATGATTTGTCCGTCCACCCGCGCGCGGACAAAACCTTCGCGTTTCAGTCTCTCAATCACATCGCGAAATTCGCCTACCTGGTTTTGCACTAGAGGAGCGAGCACGATGATTTTACTGCCGGACTCATAGGCCAGGACTTGGTCGACAATCTGCTGGGGGGTTTGACGATGCACCGGTTTGCCGGTTGCGGGATCGTGCGGCTGGCCGATAGCCGAAAACAGAACGCGGAGATAATCGTAGATTTCGGTGGTGGTGGCGATGGTCGATCTCGGATTAGCGCCGGCGCTGCGTTGCTCTATGGCGATGGCCGGCGAAAGGCCTTCGATAAAATCGACATCCGGCTTTTCCATTTGATCGAGGAATTGCCGGGCGTAAGCGGACAAACTCTCCACGTAACGGCGCTGGCCCTCGGCGTAGAGAGTATCAAAGGCGAGCGACGATTTTCCGGACCCACTCAATCCGGTAATGACGACCAGCTTCTCCCGTGGAATTTCGACGTGGAGATTCTTCAAATTGTGCTGGCGGGCACCACTGATGCTGATAACTTGCGCAGGCATTCTACCGAAAAATCTCGAACCTATCAGTCAAGCACAGCCGCGCGTTTTCTCCAGCGAAAATCCCGAGTTATGAATGAACCAAACCACACCCTCTCCCCTGAGGAGCTGGCCCAGTTGCAAAAAAAATTCAGCGAGATCAAGCATTCGATTAACAATGCTCTCGCGGTGATGATGGCGCTGTCGGAAATGTCGCAGCGCCGCCCTGATTACGCCGAAAAGCTGGCCACTACGGTACTAAGCAAGGCGCCCCAGATAGTTTCCAGTTTGCAAGAGTTCACTCAAATCTTGAACGAAAAAGCCGGCGTGAAACCCGCGGTCGCCGGCGAACCCGAGTAGCTCAAGACCGCAGATTCTCGCGCGCATGGACGCGGTGCCGAGCAAGCGAATTCTAGTCGTCGAAGACGAAAAGGACGTTGTCGACCTTTTGAGTTTGAATTTGCGCAAAGCTGGCGGCTTCATCATTTCAAGCGCGTCCGATGGCGCCGCCGGTCTGACCAAGGCGCGCGATGAAAGACCCGACGTCATTATCCTCGACTTGATGCTACCGAAAATGTCGGGGCTGGAGCTTTGCAAAATACTGAAGACTGATCCGGCGACCCGACAGATCCCGGTCTTGATGTTGACCGCCAAAGCCGAAGAGGTCGATCGCATCGTCGGCTTGGAGCTTGGGGCAGACGATTATGTGGTCAAGCCGTTCAGCCCGCGCGAAGTGATTTTGCGAATCAAAGCCATTCTCCGCCGAGGTACGGACAGAGAAACCGACGAACGCCTCAGCGCTGGCGCCATCACCATTGATCCGGCGCGGCATCAAGTTTCGGTGAACGGCAAACCGGTCAATCTGACCAGCCTGGAATTCAAACTTTTGAGGACCCTGATGCAACGGCGCGGCCGGGTCCAGGAGCGCGACCGTTTGCTGAATGAAGTCTGGGGTTACGAAAGCGTAATCGATACGCGAACAGTCGATACCCACGTTCGCCGGCTGCGGGAAAAACTCGGCAAGGCCGGAGATATTGTCGAGACTGTCCGCGGTTTCGGTTATCGTTTGCGAGAGAAGTGATCGAAATGTCTTGGATTTTGCTTGCCGCGACTGTCGGACTGGCGATGGCTGCGGGTTATGTCGGGTGGCGAAAATTGATCGCACCCTGGCGCGAGATCGAGCGATTGGTCCGGCAAATCGGCCGCGGGGATCAACCGCGCACTTTTGTAATCCACGGCGGCAAAGAGGCCCGGCGCGTCGGGCTTGCACTCGAGGAAGTTTCCTCCCGTCAGCGGCTGCTCGATCGGGAGGTCGCCATACGTGCGTCGGAACAGAGTGCGATCTTTTCGGCAATGCAGGATGGATTGCTGGTGCTTGATGGCGAACGCAGGATCGCCCTCTTCAATCACACCTTTCAGAAACTGTTTGGTCTTGATGAAAAATCGTTGGGCGCTCCGTTGCTCGAGTCGGTGCGCGAGGCGACGATCGAGGAACTTATTTCCGAGACATTTCGAAAACGCAAACCGACTCACGGGGAGATCACCCTGGCGGACCGGCACTGGCATGTTAGCGCCGAGCCCATGCACCCTAGCAACGGCGCGAGGATCGGCGCGGTGGTACTGTTTCACGACATCACCGCGTTGAAACGGGCCGACGAAATGCGGCGCGATTTTGTCGCGAACGTTTCGCACGAGCTTCGAACGCCGTTGTCGATCCTGCGCGGCTACATCGAAACTATGCTTGACGATCCAAAAATGCCGCGCGGCGAAACCGCTCGCATACTGGAAGTAATGGACCAGCATTCGAAGCGGCTTGGCTTGCTGGCTAACGATCTGCTTACCCTCGCGCAATTGGAATCCGGCAGCTCGAGCCTGCACTTGAGCGAAATCGACCTGCTCCGCTTCCTCTCCGATCTGGTCCGCGATTGGAAAAAGAAATTCGCGGCCAAAGATTTGAAGGCAGTTGTCGATGTACCAGACCATTGCTCAATCATTCGCGCGGACGAAGAGCGGTTGCGCGAAATTTTCGACAACCTGCTAGATAACGCCGTGAAATACTCGACTCAAGGCGGTAGGATCCGTCTCGCGGCGCGACGCCGTGATGGCGAAATCGCGTTGAACGTGAGCGATACCGGAATTGGGATCAATCAGGAAGACTTGCCGCGGATCTTCGAGAGATTTTATCGCGCGGACAAGGCCCGAAGCCGGCACCTCGGGGGCACTGGCTTGGGGCTCTCGATCGTAAAACACATTGCCCAGCTTCACGGCGGCCGAGTCGAGGCCGAGAGCGCTCTTGGAAGAGGAACCACGATCCGAGTTATTCTGCCTAACGCCAGCCCCTCTCGGAGCGTCACAGAATCGTAACATTTAATCGGTTGCTGCTTTCTTTGGCGATTCGCATCCTCGTAATGTGGAAACGGTCGCCCGTCCGGCAGCCGCCGGATCGATTTTGCTGGAGAGGAGTATTTCGCGTCGCCGCCGCGTAACAACTGAGACGGCAATCAAGGCCTTTTTTGGCAGCAATGCGCTGGTTGCCATTGTCGTTCTGGCGCTAATCATGATTTTTCTTTTTCGAGAAGGCTCCGGCTTTTTCGGACAAAACCTGGCCAATCTGCGGCTTTACCGCCGCGCCGGTCTGGAATACGTCGATATCATCCGTTCGCAAGCCTCGCAACACGCCGCGCTCTCCCGGCAGCTGGGCGATATCCGGTTGCAGGAAATGCGGACGCAATCGGAAACTCCGACCCTCGCCGCATTCGATCAATTTGCCGGCACGTTTAGCGACGCTGGCGAATTTCTAAACGCGCTTGTTTCCGATGCAAACGATCAAGCGCTGGCTCTGCGCGAAGCGTTGATCGCCGCCGGCGCTCCAGCCGCGGTTTCTTCCGCCGAAGAATCAGCGCCCTCATCGGCGCCAGTGGATCCGCAACAGGCGATGGCCACGCTTCGTTCGGCCGACGACAAGTTTCCAAAAATCGCCGAGGCGATGAAGGCGAAGATCGACAACTTACTGGCCACGCCGCCGACGCTTGCCAGCAGCAAAGCCAAGCAATCGTTTGCCCGCTGGCAAAAGACGACTCGCGATTATCTCAATCAACTGCCGGTTGCCGCGGGACGGCTTCGCGCCTGGGACCCGAACAAGCCAGTGCCGGCATATCGCGCGAGCAGTTCATTTCTGTTTGGTACGAACTGGATCACCGCCAGCTTTTGGCAGGATTGGTACGGCATCATTCCTTTGCTGGTCGGCTCGATCATGGTCTCAGCCGTCGCGTTACTGCTTGCGGTCCCGCTGGGAGTTTGTTCCGCGATTTATGTAAGCGAAGTGGCCGGGCGCGGCGAGAAAAGCCTGATCAAACCCTACATCGAATTCATTTCCGCGATTCCGTCCGTGGTGCTCGGTTTTTTTGGGATCGCGGTTGTTGGTCAGGCGATCCGCACTCTGTCGCAGATGTCGTTCATGAAATGGGTGCCGTTTTTCCCGATCAGTGAGCGGCTGAATGTCTTTACCGCCGGTTCGCTGCTCGCGCTCATGGCCGTGCCGACAATCTTTACCCTCGCCGAAGACGCGCTGCGAAACGTGCCGCGCGGATTTAAGGAAGCGTCCTACGCGCTCGGTGCGAATCGTCTCCAAACAATTGCCCGCGTGTTGGTACCGGCCTCGCTATCCGGAATCATCTCGGCCGTTTTGCTTGGCCTTGGCCGGGTTATCGGCGAGACGATGGTGGTTCTCCTTTGCGCCGGAAACCGGATCGCGATTCCGGATTTCACTCAGGGTCTCGGCGCGTTCTTCCAACCCGTGCATACCATGACTGGCATTGTCGCCCAGGAAATGGGCGAAGTAGTGCGCGGCAGCATTCATTACCGCGCGCTTTTCATGGTCGGCCTTGTCCTCTTCGCGCTAACTCTTGGAATCAACTATCTCGCGCAACGACTGGTCGCGCGTTACCGGATGAGCATCGGATAAAATGATCGCCGCGCCCGCTAATCAACGACGCACCCACTTCCTCGAGCGAGCTGTCTTCTGGGCGTTTCGCCTCGGAACCTATTTCGTTCTGCTCTGCGCGACTTACATTTTTCTCGATATCGGACTCAAAGGCGGGCGCACTGTTTTCACCAAGGCAGCGCCGTTCATTAACCTGAAATTTCTCACTGAACCGCCGCAGACTCTCTACGTCTTCGATTATCAGGGAAAAAAGATGGAACTGAGCGACCGCGAGTTTCGCGCCTGGAAGGCGACGCACAAGGAAGAGGTCGATGCAACGAGCGTCGCTTACTCGGCCGGCGGAATCTGGCCCTGCATTGTCGGGACTGCGCTTCTGGTGGTCGGGTCGATGACGGTAGCGCTGTTCATCGGCATCAGCGCGTCAATTTACCTGAGTGAATACAGCCGTGATACGCGATTCATTCGCTTCATTCGCGTGGCTATTCTGAATCTGGCCGGCGTTCCCTCGATCGTCTTCGGTTTGTTCGGTTTTGGTCTATTCGTGATTTTTTTCGGCTGGAACGTGTCGCTCTTATCCGGCTGGTTCACGTTGGGATTGATGGTGTTGCCAGCGATCATTACCGCGAGCGAGGAATCGTTGCGGGCGGTGCCGCAGGGGTTGCGGGAAGGATCACTCGCGCTGGGCGCGACCAAATGGCAAACGATCCGCAAAAATGTCCTGCCCTATGCGCTTCCGGGAATTCTGACCTCGTCGATTCTCGGCATCGCCCGGGTGGCCGGCGAGACCGCGCCCATCATGTTTACGGCCGCCTACGCCATGCGCGACGAAATGCCATGGCAGGTTCCTCATTGGACCAATTTCTTTTTCCAAGGCGTAATGGCGTTGCCCTATCACATTTACGTGGTCAGCTCGAAGATTCCGCAAAACGAGTACACCGAGCGGGTGCAATACGGCACGGCCTTCGTCTTCCTCGTCGTCGTCATGCTGATCGCCTTGACTTCTATTTTGCTTAGAGAAAGACAACGGAGACGCTTATCATGGTAAGCTTGATCGACATGCCACAAACCCTGCCTCAACAACTCCCACGTCAGAATGATCGGCCAGCCGACGAGACCGACGACGCCACCATCATGATCGACGTTCGCGACGTGGATTTCGCGTATGGAGGGAATCAGGTCCTTTTTGATATTAGTCTGGATATCCCGGCCCAGGCGGTGACCTCTTTCATTGGGCCTTCCGGTTGCGGCAAGACTACGCTTCTTCGTTGCATCAACCGCATGAACGACCTCATCGAAGGCGCTCGGATAACGCGCGGCGTAATTCATCTCGGCGGTGTCGATATCAACGCGCCTGAAGTGGACGTTGTCGATCTTCGGCGGCGGGTCGGAATGGTGTTCCAAAAATCCAATCCGTTTCCCAAATCGATTTACGAAAATATTTCCTACGGCCTGCGCATTGCCGGCGTCAAAAAGAAATCGCGCATCGACGAGGCGGTGGAAAAGAGTCTGCGAGCTGCCGCACTTTGGGACGAGGTCAAAGACCGTTTGGATGAGAACGCGTTTGGATTGTCGGGCGGTCAGCAACAGCGTCTTTGCATCGCCCGCGCGCTGGCGGTCGAGCCCGACGTGGTGCTGATGGACGAGCCTTGCTCGGCCCTCGACCCGATTGCGACCGCAAAAATCGAAGAGTTAATTCAGGAGCTCAAAAACAATTACACCATCGCGATTGTGACCCACAACATGCAACAGGCCGGACGGGTTTCCGACTATACTGGCTTCTTTTACCTGGGACGGCTGGTTGAGTTCGGACTCACGACGAAAATCTTTACCAACCCTTCCGAAAGGCGGACCGAAGATTACATCACGGGCCGGTTTGGATGAGATCAAGACGAAGATTAAGAGGGAGAGGAAGAACTGAATGACGCCGCCGAAACATATTCTGGGAACATTCGATGAAGCCCTTAGGTCGCTGCGCAACAACGTGCTGATGATGGCCGGGCTGGCCGAACGCACACTGGATCGCGCCATCAAGGGATTGCTCCAGCGCGACGATAATTTGTGCGTAACCGCAATCGCCGATGACGAGGAGATCGATCAACTGGAAAAGCAGATCGACAAGGACGGCGTGGACGTCCTTCTCCGTTTTCAACCGGTGGCGTCCGACCTCCGTCGCGTAGTCGCCGCGATGAAACTTTCGCCTAACATCGAGCGCATTGCCGACCAGGCGACCAACATTGCGCGACGGGCCCGAAAGTTGAACAAGCATCCGGCGCTACCGGAAGTCGAAATGATCGCGCCGATTCAAGCCCACGCCATGGCGATGTTTAAGGACGCGACCGACGCCTTCGCCCGCGAAGACGTGGAGCTTGGCCGGGCCGTGGTCGCCCGCGATAGAGATCTCGATCACATGAACAAGGTGGCTAGCCGGAAGTTAACCGATCGGATGGCGGAAGACCCGAAGCAACTGCGCGGCTATCTGAATTTGATTTTCATTTCCCGTTGCCTGGAGCGAGTTGGCGACCACGCTACCAACATTGCTGAGGACGCCGTTTACGCAGCCGCGGCAGAGGATATTCGACACCAAACTGTTGCCGCTTCGGCCTAGGCGTCACGCTTGTCATGTGGCACTGATTGCCGATCTTTGAACGATGGCACAGGCGCAACCAAGGGTGGAAACGGAGGAAAACGCTGAAATTGCGCCGGCTAAGCCCGAACTTACGGCTCACGAGCGGTTTGGCGATCCGAAAAATTTCATCAATCGCGAGCTGAGCTGGCTCGAATTTAATCGCCGCGTTCTCGAAGAAGCCCAGGACCCGAGTCAGCCATTGATCGAGCGGGTGAAATTCCTTTGCATCTTCAGCTCGAACCTGGACGAGTTTTTCGAAATCCGGGTTGCCGGAATCAAACAACAGATCGAAAGCGAAACGAGCGACGTTGGCCCGGATGGATTGAGTCCCACCGAGACATTCAATCAAATCCAACGCCTGGCTCACGAGCTGGTCGCGATCGAGTACGAACTGTGGAACAAGGAACTGCTTCCAGAGTTGGCCAAGAATGGCATTCGGCTCCGCGAGGTGGCGCAGCTAAACGCAAAACGCGCCGCCTGGGCGCGCAAATATTTTCAGGAAGAAGTTTTCCCGATGCTCACACCGCTGGCGGTGGACGCAAGCCATCCGTTTCCGGAGCTGCTGAACAAGAGCCACAACTTGCTCGTGCGCGCGAAAACCAAACGACGCGGCGAACCGTTGCTCGCGATTGTTCAGGTCCCGCGGGTTCTTCCGCGTCTGATTTTGATGCCGCGCGGTCAAGGCGAAGACGAGCCGTGGGATTACATTTATCTCGCGTCGCTGATCAAACAGCACATCGCTGAATTATTTCCCGGTTTGATTCTCGACGGCGTGCATGCGTTTCGCGTCACGCGCAACAGCGATCTCTATATCGATGACGAAGAAGCGGAGAATCTTTTGCGAACGATCGAGCAGGAACTGCGGCGTTCCAGCAAGGGCGACGCAGTTCGTTTGGAAGTAGAAGCCGATTGTCCGAGGGATTTCATCGAGTTGCTCCTCGAGTTTTACGATCTGACCGAAGCCGATGTTTACAAGTCCGCCGGTCCGCTCTCAATGACGCATCTCACGCCGCTATTGATCAACGATGCCTTTGCCAATCTAAAGGATCGACCATTTCAACCAGGGCGCGATCCGGCTCTGCCCCCGCACGCGGACATGTTTGAGGTGATGCGGCATCAGGACGTGCTGTTACATCATCCCTACGACAGCTTCGAGCCGATTGTCGACCTGGTAGAAGAAGCGGCGCGGGATCCGCAAGTGCTGGCGATCAAGATCACACTCTATCGAACCAGCGGCGATTCACCGATCGTCGAAGCATTGATCGAGGCGGCCAATGCTGGCAAGCAGGTCACGGCGATTGTGGAATTGCGCGCGCGATTTGATGAAGCAGCCAACATTCAATGGGCGCGGCGGCTTGAGGAAGCGGGGGCGCATGTCATCTACGGGGTGGTCGGATTGAAAACGCATTGCAAAGCGATGCTTATTGTGCGGCGCGATACCGACCAGCTTCGGCGTTACGTCCATCTCGGGACCGGCAATTATCACCAGCGAACCGCGCGCATCTACACAGACTTCAGTCTTTTGACGAGCAACCCTCAGCTAACGGAGGAAGTTGCAATCGTTTTCAACACGCTAACCGGGCTGGCCGGCTATCCGGGTTTGAAAAAATTGATGGTCGCGCCATTCGACATGAAGCAACGCTTGATCGCGAAGATCGAACGGGAGCGCGATCACGCGCGCGCCGGAAAGCCGGCGCGTATCATCGCGAAACTGAATTCACTCGTCGATCAGGAGGTCATTGAAAAGCTTTACGAAGCGTCGGGCACGGAAGTGACCATTGATCTGGTCGTTCGCGGCATTTGCTGTTTGCGGCCGAAAGTTCCCGGGCTGAGCGACTACATTCGCGTCATCAGCATTGTCGGCCGCTTTCTCGAGCACAGCCGGATTTATTATTTCGAAAACGGCGGCCAACCCGAAGTTTATCTTTCGAGCGCGGATTGGATGCCGCGAAATTTCCTCCGGCGCGTCGAAGTTGCGTTTCCGATCGAGACTCCGCCGCTGCGCGACAACATCGTCAATGAAGTTCTGCCGCGGTTTTTGAATGACCGGGTTAAAGCGCGTGAATTGCAGCCCGATGGAAGTTACCGGCAGCTGAAACCCGAAGGGCCCGAACCACGGGCCCAGGCCCAATGGCACTTCCGCGAGGTTTCCCGTGAGCGGATGAGGAAGCTCGGTCGGAAAAAGGCGCCGGCGGCGGACAAGTTGATCCCGATCACGGTAGCGCCCCCGCAACCAAAACCATGAAGAAAAAAATCCTGGTCATCGATATTGGCGGCACCCACGTGAAACTGATGATTTCGCGTGAGAAAAAACGGAAATTCAAGTCCGGACCGGAAATGACGCCACGGGAAATGGTCACGCAGATCAAGGACGAGCTGAAGAAATGGAAGTACGATGCAATCGCGATCGGATTCCCGGCGCCGGTTCGCGATGGCCGGATCTTGAGCGAGCCGAAACATCTCGGCAAAGGCTGGGTCCGATTCAATTTCGAAAAGGCGCTTGGCAAACCGGTGCGCATCATCAATGACGCAGCGCTCCAGGCGCTCGGCAGTTATCGCGGCGGACGGATGTTGTTTCTAGGATTGGGGACCGGCCTCGGTTCGACCCTGGTCCTGCGCGAGATGGTGCTTCCGCTTGAGTTGGGCGACCTGCCTTACCGCGATCACCGAATCATCGAAGATTTCCTCGGAAAACCTGGGAAGGATGAACTTGGTCAGGAAGAATGGGAATGCGAGGTCATGTTCGCCGTTGGCCAGCTGAAGAAGGCCGTCATCGCCGATTATGTCGTTCTTGGCGGCGGCAACACCAAGAAGCTGAGCAAACTTCCAGACGGGGCGGAGCTCGGATACAATCGCAACGCGTTTCTGGGCGGGGTTCGTCTCTGGCAAACTGATCCGCGCACTCGCCGCCCGAAATGGCGGATTCTTTAGGGGAGAAGAAAGGTAGGCTAGGGAGAAAGAGGCAGAGTCAGGCTCGATAATGGAACTTTATTTTCTCAGACACGGCGAAGCCGATTGGTCGAACTGGAAAAAATCGGACGATGAACGGCCGCTGACCAAGCACGGCAAAAAGGAAATGCGCGAAGTCGCAGCGTTTTTGAAGCGGGTCAAAGCGCGGCCAAACGTGATCATAACCAGCCCGCTGCCGCGCGCATCTCAAACCGCGGAGATCGCGGCCGGGCGCTTAAAAGTTAAATGCCGCGAAGACAAATTACTTACTCCCGGTTTTGGCCGAACAGAGCTCGAGCGATTGTTGAAAAAATATCCTGCCGAAAGTCTCATGGTTGTGGGCCACGAACCGGATTTTAGCGAAACTATTTCCGAACTAACCGGCGCGTCGCTGAAACTCCCCAAAGCCGGCGTCGCGCTTGTGGAACTGAATCGCTCCTGGCAGCAGGGGAGATTGCTTTGGCTGATTCCGCCAAAAATCGCCACCAAATAATCGCTCAGGCAAAAAGCTCTTCCGGGATCGACGGCGAGACGTCGTTCTCCCAGTCTTCCAGCCAGGTAGCCAGGCGGTCGCCAAAATCGCGGGGCCGCTCGGCAAAAAAATGCTCGGCCAGCTCGGCCGCGCCGCGTTGCAAGTCGCCCTGACTGACCTCGATTACCGCGAGGAGCTTGTGTCCCTCTCGTTCCCATTCCGTTTTTTGATCCTCGCTGCGGAGGCGATCTCCCAAGAAACTCAAGTCGTGGGCACGTCCGAGTAAATTGCCCAAGCCGCGCAGATCGTCACTCAAATTCCTGAGCACCACCGGATTGATCGGGCGCAGAATGCGCAGTTCGTACCAAAGGCGTTTCGCACCGGTGCGGAACCGATGGAAATTTTCGGCGTTGGGCGCAGCCTCGGCGCTGGCCAGCGCTTTTCTTGCGTTTTTGTAAGTTCGCTGGACGGCCCGGCGAAGTTGTCTGCAGCCAAAATTATCCAGTGGCCAGCTCTCCACATTCACATGGGTCCGCTCCAGCACGGGCACCGCCTGGGTTTGCCATTCCGCAAACGCAGCCATGAAATTTTCCAACTCTAGCATCAGCATTCCTTCTAGCTTTGGGTAGGCGCCACGCCCTCGACCACGGCGTTGCGTGATTCCCTGAAGTTCCCGCACAGTCTGTAAACGCACCTCGGCATCCCGGATTTCGGACGTAAGCCGACCGACATCGCGCAGGCAATGGTCCTGGTCCCGGAAAAGACCGGCTCCGATTTCTTTCCGAACCAATCGAAGAGCTGCCCGCGCCTTCTTCAAATGTTTACGCATCTGGTGAACAGGCGTGTCGCTGGTTCTCCTTTCGCCAGTCGCTACTGCGATCGCGCCCTCGATTTGCTTGCGGCAAATCCGTCGAAGATCGTCGCCAAGCGCTTCACCTTTTCGCAGCTGATAGCTCATTGGTAACATCCTACTCTCGAGCCAGTCTCACATTGCTGTAACGTTTTTCGCCGGTGATCTCGCGGCCAAACCACCGCGGGGGTTTGAATTTCCGTCGGCTCGAGTGGTTCGGAAATTCAACTTCCGCCACCATTAAACCATGATTGCTCCCATGATAAATGTCGACTTCGATCTTGAGGTTCTTCCAGGGAATTTCGTAGCGGGTTTTGCCCAATCGCCGTCCCTTGGTTGCCGGCCAGAGTGTAGCGAACTGTTTCGCGCTCAGCCTGATCTCGCGCTCTTCCCGGCTCGGACCGCGGCCACGGCTGGCCTTGAACGTGAGCGACATCGTTTTGCCTTTTTTGCGCAGTCGGACATGACGGCCACGCGCTTCATTTGCCAGATAACCCTGACGCAGCGGAAAATGCCGCGAATGCAGAATCTGCACGGGCAGGCGCTCGATCAAAAACTTGCGCTCAATCTCGCGACCCATTTTGTGTTTCATTTAGAATGCTGGCAAACTGCGACCGAGTGAAACGGATTTTGCCCGGCGTTGCAACAACGGCGGTAATTTTGTTTGGCAGTTGCAGTCTTTTTAGGGAGCCAGAGGAAGTGCGCGAACAATCGGGCCGGACGACTTACCGCGTCCCCGGCGGAAGCCTGGCGGAAATGCCATCGCCCACGCCATCCCCGCAAGAGATACCGGGTGGATCCCGGCGCATTCACCGCGAGGATTATTAGATCGCGGCTAGTGAAGATTCGTTGATGGCGCCGCACCCGCAAAACGCGGCGGCATTTGCGTCATGCGCTCAGCCTTCGCGATGCTCCGCGCAAAATCGGCGAATCTCACGGTCGATCTTGTCTCGGACTTGGCGAGTTTGTTCCAGTCTCTCTTCAGGTGAGCCACCGAACTTCGACGGATCGGGGAAAGACCAGTGCAAACGGTTGCTCACGCCCGCAAAAATCGGGCAATTCTCCGCTTCCGATTCATCACAAACGGTGATCGCGTAGGCGAATAATTCTCCCGACTTGAACACATCGAAGACGGCCTGGGTTTTGTTCATCGAAATGTCGATCCCGACTTCGTTCAGGGCCTCGACCGCGAGCGGATTCAATCTACCCGGCTCAAGTCCGGCGCTCTTTGCCTCGAAAAATTCGCCGCAGTGCTTGTTGAGCAAGGCCGCGGCCATCTGACTGCGGGCGCTGTTATGGACACAAATGAAAAGGACCTTCTGTTTCATCGCGCAAAGAACTAATCTGACCGGGCGAGCAGACTCGGTTCCTCGTCGTGCTGCCGAGTGAAATCGTCGATCTTGCGTTGGGTGATAGTGACGTGCATCCCAATATGGGCAAAATCGTAAAGCGCGATCACGTCGCGCGAGCGCATCCGAATGCAACCGAAACTGGCCGGTCTGCCGATGAGCCGTTCTTCCGGCGTGCCGTGAATGTAAATGCAGCGATCCCGTGCGCTGCGATTTTGCTGTTCCATTCCGCGCAACCAAATCACCCGCGACACAATGGCGTCTCTTCCGGGCGCATTCGGATTAACGATCTCGCCGGTCGGCATACGATTCTTGATCACCGCGCCGGCTGGCAAGTGGTCGCCAAATTTCGCGGAGACAAACAACACCCCAAGCGGTGTGCGGTAACTTCCGCTCCCATCACCGAGACCGAACCTCGAAGTCGAAATTGGATACTTGTAAATCAGTTTGCCGCGATCGATCAGGGCGAGTTGCTGGTCGGGCACACTGACAATCATTTCCGTCGCCGGCGAAAGCGCGTGCGCGGCATGGATCATTGCCAGCAAGCACGACAACGTGAGAAGCGACCTCATACCAGCGCGCCTTCAGCTGAAATGCTTTCAGGCCGTCGCATCGGAAAGGCGGGATAAGTGACGAGCTCGATCGCACCATCTTGCTGCTCGATCATCGCGGTGCAGCTCTCCACCCAGTCGCCGCAGTTGTAATAGGTCGCGCCAGTGAGTTGATGAATGGACGGGTTATGGATGTGTCCGCACAGAACGGCATCGACGTGGAATTGCTGGGCATAACGAACAATCGCCTTCTCGAATTCGCCGATGAAATTGACTGCGTCTTTGACGCGCTTCTTCGCGTAAGCACTGAGCGACCAATACCCGAGACCGAACCGGCGCCGGAAAAAATTGATCGCCGGATTCAGCGACAGCAAGAATTGGTATCCGACGTCGCCGAGATAGGCCAGCCACTTTGCGTTTTGGACGACGGTGTCGAGCTCGTGCCCGTGAATGATCAAAACCTGCCGGCCATCCGCCGTGACGTGAATCGCGCGCTCCTGAATGGAAATGTTTCCGTACGAACCCGCGAAGGTGGAGACGAACTCGTCGTGATTACCGGGAATGTAAATGACCGGCACGCCTTTGCGTGCTTTGCGCAGAATTTTCTGGATAACGTCATTGTGGGTCTGCGGCCAATAACGGCCGCGACGCAGTGACCAGATGTCAATCAAATCGCCGACCACGTAGAGTTTCTCGCACTCGTAATCGCGCAGGAACTGCAACAGCGCTTCCGCGTTACTGGTCCGTGTTCCGAGGTGAACGTCGGAGATCCAGGCCGTGCGCACGCGCCGCGTTGGCTCGTCGAGACGCGGCGGTGTTTCAAATGAAAATCGTGGTTGAGTTAAAATCGACATCTTCAAACGAAAGCCCGCCGGAGCGCTCTCCCGGCGGGCTTTCGCAGGCAGTGTTCGCTATCTGATTGGAACAAATCCAACTTGCTCGACAATTTTTTGTCCAGCACTGCTGACAGTGAAATCGACAAATTGTTTGGCGACGCCGGTCGGTTCGCCGTTGGTGTAATAAAAAGTCGGCCGCGCATAGGGATATGCTTTGCCGAGCACGCTTTCCTTGGACGGCATCGCACTATCGATCCCGACCACTTTGACGCCGCTCGCTTTCGTATAAGCGAGACCGACATAACCAACGCCGTTTGGGTTCTTGCTAACTTCAGACGCGATCTGCTCGTTGCCCGCCATTTTCTGCGAGTCTGGTGCGTAATCGCGTTTCTTCATCGCCAACTCCTTGAATTCGGAATAGGTGCCTGACGAAGTGTTTCGGGTGTACACCGAAATTTTTCCACCTGATCCGCCTAGCGCGCTCCAGTCCGTGATTTCACCAGTGAAAATCTGTTCGACTTGTTTCCTGGTCAGGTTCTTGGCCGAATTCGCCGCATTCACGATCACTGCGATACCGTCCCAAGCGACCGTGGTTTCCTTAAACGTCACGCCTTTAGCTTTGGCAGCGGCGACTTCTTCCGGTTTGGTCGGCCGGCTGGACATCCCAATCTGGGCCGTCCCGTCGATGATCGCAGCAATGCCGGTGGTCGACCCTTCAGCGGCAATATTGAAGGTCGTGTCAGGATGTTGCGCCTTGAACTCTTCCGCCAGCTGAGGAACGAGCTTCGCGCCGAGTGTGTCGGAGCCTTTGATGACAAGGGTTTCGGCCGGCGCAAGGCTGACGCCGGTACCAATCGCACACAATGTGAGAATGAGCTTTTTCATGGGTTCGTGTAACCAAATAAAGTTGTTAGGCGATCTCCGGCAAAATTTGGATTGTTACGTTCCTGTGACGATATGTTGCCATTTCGTCACTTGATTGGAACGAATCCAACTTGGGCGACAATCTTCTGGCCAGCCGAGCCGATGGTGTAATCGAGGAATTGTTTAGCCAGACCGCCAGGTTCGCCGTTTGTGTAATAGAATGTCGGCCGCCAATAGGGGTAGGAATGGTCCTGGACAGATTTCACTGACGGAACGGCGCCCTCAATTGAAACGACTTTGACGCCCGAAGCTTTGGTGTAGGCCATGCCGACGTAGCCGACGCCATTCTTGTTCTTGCCGACTTCCGCCGCGATCTGCTCGTTGCCCGCCATCTTTTGCGAGCCGCCGGCGTAATCGCGCTTCTTCATCGCAAGTTCCTTGAATTCCGAGTAAGTGCCGGAGGAAGTGTTACGGGTGTAGATGGAAATTTTGCCGCCCGATCCGCCCACCGCGCTCCAATCGGCCACATCACCCGTGAAAATTTGCTCGACCTGTTTTTTGGTCAGGGTCTTGACCGGACTTGCCGAGTTCACGATTACTGCGATTCCGTCGTAGGCAACGATTGTCGGCTTCATATTCTTGCCCTTCGCCTGGGCGGCGCCTACTTCGGAAGTCTTCGCGCGCCGGCTCGACATTCCAATGTCGGCGGTGCCGTCAATGATGGCAGCGATACCGGTGGTGGAACCTTCCGCTGCGATGTCAAAGGTTGTGCCGGGATGTTCGGCTTTGAAATGCTCGGCCAATTGAGGAACGAGTTTCGCGCCAAGCGTATCGGAGCCTTTAATGACGAGGCGATCGGCTTTGGCTTCAGCGAGACCGAATGCAACCGCCAGAGTCAGAATCAGTGGAGTTAGTTTCATATTGATTTGGGTTGGTGATTGCCTGCCACGCCGTAGCGCAGCGAAGGCGGGTCGATGCTAGGAATTGTCGCTCTTCGGTTTCAGAATTTGATGTTCAGGTCTGCCACGAAGAACTGGTACTGGTCGAGCGGATTGATTGCGATCGCGATCGGAGTTCCCCCGGTGCCCAGGTTGTCATTGATGCGCCAGCCGTAAGCCCAAGTGACGCTGAAGATCATCGCATCGCTCAACGCGTAGCCAGCTTTGGCCGCGACACCGTGCATGTTTTGGCGACCGTCGAAAATATCGTCATCAACTAAGTTCGGATCGAGCGAGTATTGCTCGGCGTGTTGGTACCAGACATCGATCTGCCAATCGTGTTTTTGCTTCAGCTGACCAATGCCGAGCCCCGCCTGATAAGCGTAACGCTCGTCGCCGAACCCAGGATGAAGAGCAGCCCTCGCCCGATCATCAGCTTCGAAGTTTACTGCGAAATCGCCAAACGCATGCACCGGCAGCTCACCAATTTTCCAACCGATCTCCCACGGCATGTCAAAGATGAGCAGGCTGTTGATGCCAGTTTGATTTTGCGCAAGCGAAACGGCGTTCGTTTTAGTGGGGTCGCCGCCTTGGTAATGAATGTTAAACGTGTCGCCGTTGCCGGTGTAGTTGTAGATCGTCGGCGCGACTTGGAGAAAGAGATTGTATTTCGGAAGCGTGACCCGGGCGCCGGTCTGCCAAGCGAGCAAGAACGCGTCTGTGTTTGGGATCAACTGGTTTCCCCGCACTCTCCCGACCTGTCCGGTCGTGGTTGCGCGC
>CAZFZG010000018.1:0-25213 GCA_964523205.1 uncultured Chthoniobacteraceae bacterium
TGGCGATCTACAGCAGTTTGTTCGTTCGCGGATGGTGGGTTTTTTAGTCGCGATCCTAGCTTGAAAGGGACGCGCGGCCGTGGGGCTGGAATGGCCACCGCTGGGCACCATTTGCTCAGGGCGTGATCAGCAAAAGAAGGTTTAACTGATCTCCGAAGTGGTTGTTGAAATCCCGGAAGCGAATGCCGTGCAAGCCGGCCAATTAACGAATCTGCCTGTGTTCGCCACCAGTCCCGAGGCGGTTGGAGCTTAGCCCCGGCGCTTACTTCCGGAAGTCGAGCGCGCCCTTCTTCAGCGCGTAGACGTAACCCACCATCAGAATCGTGATGAAGCTGAGCATGCTCCAGAAGATCATGGTGCTGTGTGCAATCGCTTCCTTGTAAACGACGGCCCACGGATACATGAACACGATCTCGAGGTCGAAGAGGATGAACAACATCGCCACGAGATAGAACTTCACGCTGAAGCGTGGTTGTCCTTCGCCTTGCGGGATCATACCGCATTCATAAGCGGTATCTTTGGCCGGTGTTCGGCGCCCGGTTTTGCCGAGCAAGACGCTGATAAGCAACGCCGACACCGCGAACCCAATGGCCACAATAATCTGCAGGAGGACCGGCAGATATTCGTGGATCATCGCGGCCCCACCCGGCTCGGGCCAAGCGGTTACTTTACCGCAGCCAGCCGATTGCTCGGGATATGCCCGTTTTGCGGGGCAATCGCCTTGGCCAACGAAGAACGAAGTCCCTTGTATTTCTTGCCATTCTTCTTCACCGCGCCGCGTGCGACCAGGTTTTGCAATTTTTCGTATGCACGCAGACGGAGCATTTCCTCGCCTCCGCTGGCGGCATTTCGAGCCCGGAGATTCTCGTGCACGATATCAAAGAGTTCCTTAAACTCGTAGGAGGCGCGACGAGATAGCACCGCCACAAGCTCCTCGGTAACCAGATCAGGAACTCGACGAGAAAATGCGTTTTTCTTGAGAATAGCCATAAGGCCGGAACAGTAGCACGGTTTGGCCAAACTAACAGCACAATTCTGACAATGGTCGCTAGCTCGGGCGGCAGTGGGGAGGTAGTGCCGAAATGGCCCACCGCGGCCGCACGTTAGCGACCTCGTTTAATGGCCGCGCTGGTGGCCAACACCCCAGAACAGTGCTGGCAAGCCTAACCCGATGGCCGCTTCGCTGAGGGTCACCGGCCCAACCGACTCCGTGACATACCCGTCGCGGTCGTATCGCTGCGACGAAACGATGGGACTCAGGTGCTTGGCCACGATCTTCGGCTGCGGCAGGTTGCCGACATCGACGTAATCCGAAATCGACGGCATGAACGCCGCGCTCATCAACAGCATTGGTCGCAACGCCGCGTCCAACCGCAAGTATAGCAAAGCCGTGTCGACGTAAACGAACGCATTAGTCGGCGCAGGGACTGCGCGCGCGGCCGTTCTGTAGCTGGGCGAAGTCAAAAGTCCTGGGGAAGACTTGCCGGGTCGTTTCATCGCCGATTCTACCGATACTGAATCGAGTCCTACGATCATCATCTGGTTCGACAAAGCGATCGTCGGCGTGATTGCGAGCAACGCTGCCGGCGTTTGCATGTAGAGATAAGTGACGCCGTCCTTTTCGGATTTGGTCCACGCCGCGTCTTCGTCGATCGCGTGGGTCAACGCGTTCACCAGCTTGTTCGCGCGCGCGAAATCCTTCACCCGGAGCGTCGCAATGATCGACGGCCAGCGCAAACTCTGTGGCCAATCAGCTAGTGATCCCAATTCCAGATCGAAAGCAGTTTTCCAGTCGTCCACTGTGATGCCCCCGCGTGCCGCTGCGTCGAAAACTTTTTGGATCCAGGTCCCGGTCGGCAGACCACCTTGGTAGATTTCCGCCAGTCTGTCGGGATTAACTAATGTCGCGAGATACAAAAACGTCTCCGACGTGGCAAGCTCAACTGAAGAGCGGGTCAATTTTCGATCTGGTTGCATTTTTGGCATTCCAACAAAAAAGACGTCCCGCATTTTGCCGTTCTCGAAGCGGGTTGCACCGCACACACTGCGGACTTGATCGACAAAACGCGTTGATTGGCCGGACGCACGGATCGCGTCGCGCACTTTTGTCAGTTTTTCTGAGACGCCTTTTGGCTGAACGTAAAAGAGTAGCGCGTAACTCCGCGGTATGTGAGCCATCGCCATCCGGAACGCTTCATCAGCTTCCAGAGTTGTTTGAGGATCCTTAGCCCGGCCGTCGGCACGATCGAGAACAGCCTTCAACTCCGCGAGATCGTTTGAGACGAAAACCCACTGGCCGTTATAAACCAACGCAATCTGATTCGGCGCCACGCCCACGATGTCGATCTTGTGCTGCTCGTAATCGACGGTTTCGTGCACCGAAGCATCGCGGACGAGTTGCGCTCGCCACCGTTCGACAATTTTGTCGGCGTCGGACTGGCTGCCGCGAAATCGAAAGCCGCCTGCAAGATGCGGATTGTTGTCTTCAATTGAAGTGACGGCTACAAACGCATCTTTCGGGGCGAGTTGTTCCATCTCGTCCAGAGTTTGGGATGTTACATCGCGCCGCGGAACTCTTGAGAGCGGCTTGTTCAAGAATTCCTGCACCGCCGGTTCCTGATAAAGCTTGTAAATGTCGGTTTGATGCCACTGGTCGCGCGACCGGTTGACATCGGGAAGGTGAACAAGCGCGACCGTCTCGCGCGGAAGCAGCGAGGCGACATCGGCATGTGTGGTTTGCCCTTGCCGCACGCCGTAGAAAATGCCGCCCGCCGCCACTGCGGCAGTCAGTATTACAAGAGCAAGACGCTTCATGAGTCCGCTTCTATCAACTCTCAACCCTCAACAATCAACTGAACGCAAGTCCGGCTTTGGCTCAGGCCCTAGGATGAAATTTTCGATGCACCGCTTTCAACCGCTGTTGGTCGACATGAGTGTAAACCTGCGTGGTCGAGATGTCGGCGTGCCCAAGCATTTCCTGAATGATGCGTAGGTCAGCACCGTTGCTCAGCAGATGCGTGGCGAAACTGTGCCGAAGAAGATGCGGATAAATGTTTTTCTCCAAACCAGCGTGCCGCGCCTTCTCCTTGACGATCTGCCAAATCCGCGTGGTCGTTAATTTCGTTCCGCGCTCGGAGAGAAATATCTCGTTGCCCGTGCGACGTTTCACCAGCTGCGGCCGCTCAGTCGACAAATAAACCGCCAGCGCCTCGCACGCTTTTCGCCCCACTGGAACGATCCGGGTTTTGTTTCCTTTTCCGATTACGCGGATGGCTCCTTCCTCGGGATAAAAATTCTCCAGGCGGGCATTCGCCAGCTCGGAAATTCGCAGCCCGCTTGCGTAAAGCAGCTCGAGCATCGCCCGGTCGCGCATTCCCAGCGGTGCGTTGGTGTCGACGCCGTGCAGCAGCTGCTCCACCTGCAGTTCGTTCAGTGTCTCGGGCAAATAGCGTTCGATTCGAGGCAAAGCCAACGACTCGGTGGGGTCGCGCTCGATTTCGCCTTTGCCCGTCAGGAATCTGAAGAAAATCTTGAGCGCGACCACGATTAGCTTGATCGACGCCGCTGAGAGTCCGGTTTTCTTTTTTGCCGCCAGGTACTCGGTTATTATCGGAAGGGTCACCCCGCGCACGCTGTCGATCTTCCTGGGCGCGCACCAGGCCTCGAAATCGTTCAAGGACCGCTGAGTCGAGAGCTGGTAATTGTCGGAAAGTCCGCGCTCGACCGCCAGATAGCGGATGAACGACTCGATCGCCTTTTCCACGGGCGACAACATCAAACATCAACCCCTAAACATCAAACCTCGCTCGATTTTCGACACCCGACGATTGACAGTTGAAGACCAAATATTCCATCATCAGTTAAGGATGAGCCTCGATTTGAACACGATTCTCAAGGATTGGCCGCACGAGAATCGGGCCATTAAGGTGCGCAAGATTCTGGGGCTCGACGGCCGGCAGAAATTGCAACTGCGAATCGATCTAGGAGTAATCCAGATGGAACTCACCGGCCGTCCCGACGGAATGCGGCCGCACGGTTGCGAATCGCTCCTCACCTACCATCAAATCGGCGCGGCGCGCGCTCGAGCCCGCGGCGAAACCTACGAGCTCACCGCCGAACAATGTGCCGAGCTTCAGCAGGAAGGTATCCAGTATTATCACCGCTATTTGAGCCTGTTTCAGATCAATGATTTCCACGGCGTTGTGCGCGACACCCAGCGCAACCTTGATCTCTTCGATTTCGTGAATGGCCACACTGAACGGGATGAGCTTTCCTGGACGCTCCAGCAATTTCGCCCTTACGTGCTGATGATGAACACCCGGGCCAAGGCATCCATTTTCCTCGGGCAGGGTAAATTCGCGGAAGCGATCGTAGAGATCAAACGCGGGCGGGATGCGATCCTGGAATTTTTCCAACACTCAAACTTTCCTGAGCTGGCCGCGAAAAGTTCCGAAATTCTTTTCCTCAACGATTGGCTCAAGGAAGTCAGTGCCAAGCGCCCGCGCTCCAAAATCGAGGTCATGGAGAGCGAAATGGAGACCGCGGTGGCGAAAGAACTTTATGAGCGTGCGGCCGAGCTGCGCGACGCGATCAATCGGCTTAAAAGTCAATCAGTAACCTAGCGATCTAACGGATTCGGCGACTGCTAGTCGCTTGGTCGCTGAATCGCTGACTTCGAGATCGGCGGCGCGCCGGGAAGCGGCTGAAGCACCCGAGGATCGACATCTTCTGTAGCGGCAGGGCGTCTCGGCTGCGGTTGGGTCGCAGCAGAAATTTATTTTCGTTCGGGTTTTCTAGTCACATCGTAAGCTGCTTATGATGCCGTAGGAGGGCGTCTGGCTTTTGAGCTTGTGAGCTGGGATACAGCGACTCAAAATCCGGGGCGTGAGATTTCTGCCGATCTTTGGGGCGCTGTTAACAATGGCGCTCCTTCCGTTGATCAATACCGCTGCGGGAAGATCGAAGAAAAGCTCGACACCCGCACCTGACACAACCGACCACATCACAGCGGTTCATCTCACCTCGATCAACATCAACATTTACGCTACCCACTCGGCGAAAGAGTACAAAGTCACACCGGCGACCAAAATCACAGTGAACGGCCAACCTTCCCAACTCAACGGCCTCGCCACCGGCATGAGCGTCGTCGTCACACTCGCCGCTGACGGCGTCACCGCCGCATCCATCGACGCCAAGACGCCACGACGGTAAAATAATTACTCGAAAACTTTTTCGAGCTGTTGGTCGATCACTTCGCCGGTGAACCGATCAATAGCGATGTGTAACCAATAACGTTTTTCACCTTCGACGACAAATTGATCGAGACCTGTCGCCGTCGGTGGATAGCGGCCTGACTGGGCGGTCACATCGATGAGTAGCCCCCAAGTTCTTGTTTGCGTAACGTCCGTAAGCGCGCGAGCGATTGTTTCCTTTTGTTCCTCGGTAGCGCCGCTGATAAAATTACCGGCCGCCGCGACCAATCGTGGAATTTCTTGACGGCCTAAGGCAGGCTTGGCGAGTGTCCCTTCTGAGCCGCTGGTTACGCCTGCAATTATTCCAATATTGGCACTCGGAGTCGGACTTGCTGCCGCGTTGTTCGATGCAGTTAATCCCAAAGGCGACGCTGAAGGTTCCGCTGTTATTGTGCTTTTCAAAAGCGCGGCAATGACAGCCGGATTTTGGGTGTTCAAATTCACGGTTCCTGCGCGTGTGCTCGCCCCGTTGTATGTGAACAGATCAAGAATCGGCGCGTCCGGACTGTTTGCGGTAAAAAAATCGAGTGTTTTTGGGTTAGGTGATGGAGTGGCGGTCGGCCCGGCCGAAGTGCGAAATGCGTAGCCCAGCTCTCCTACATTACGAAATGGTCGGTTCAGCATCACGTAGGTCGGAATAGCGGGTGGTGGAGTTGGCAGCATTCCACCGGGTGGCGGAAATGGAGATGGGACCGGCGAGGGAGATGGACTTGGTCTTGCCGGATCTGTGTTCTCCAGTCCCATTGCCCAACCGCCATTGTATTCAATCAGTGTTGTTGTAGTCCCAGTCGTTGGATCAGTAGCTGTGGTGTCATCATATTGATCAATGATCGCTGCTCCGATCGAGAGCGTTGTATAGAGGTGCGCTGAGTCATCAGAGTTGGTGCCGTTGATCGCGTAATTTAAGAGTTGGAAGAACTCCGGGTTTGTTGTGAAAGCGGGCATGCTACTTCGCATCGAGCTTCCGCTAGGACCGACGTACTGCCAATGCCCGGGCACAGCAGGTCTTGGCGGCGGTCCGGCGCTACCGGCGGTTCCATTTTGCCATTTCAGGCCAAAATATTTTTGAATATCTGAAGCTGAGGTTGCGGCTAGGCTGGGCTTGACCAGCGCCAAATTGCCTAGCGCAAATCTCTGAGTCAGCGCAGCTGTAGATGCCTTCCAAGTTGGCGCGTTAACTTCACGAGAAAAAGTTCCCAGAAATTGCAGCATGTTAAAACTGCCAGAAATGCTGCTGCGAAAAAGTTCGATGAGCTCGTTACGGCTAGTAACTCCTTGGTCGGTCCGACCGTTGTAAACCGTGTTCGCAACCGATCGGAAGTCACGGGACGTGTCCAAGAAATAATTGAGAAAATTCGACGCGTTAGGCGTTGGCGAAAGGGTAGGAAACGTGCCGAATGTTTGTAAAGTCGCATAGTTCCGCCAAGCTACGATTTTACTAATTGTTGTTGGATTCGGTGTCGAACCGCCAGTGGTCAGTTTCATTGCAGTAAGATCGGCCAGAGCCGGGCTGCCTTTCCGCCCGACCTCGGTCAGGGACGGAGTTGGAGAAGGAAGCCCGACCACATTCGCGTCACATAGCCCGCCTTCGTCGTAGACAACATAAGCGTATCGTCCAATCGCATAGCTCGTGTTGGAAATGCTTCCGTCGGACAAGCTCGGGTTCCAGCTGTTGAAACTATTCGGCCCGTCTCTCGTTACGATGACCCAGTCAGGGGCCCAGTAGTTCGGTCCGGAAAACCCTGATGTGACGGGATCTGAGGTGCTGTCCCCCGTGTTGGACTTTGGAACTAAGTAGTGGGCATTCCATCGAGTTAACGAAACAGATCGACCGTTGAGCGAGGCATTAGCCGTCGAATTTACAGCGGATGCGCGACTCGGAACGGCTGGTGGCGGAATGATGTCTGCTCGTATACTGCGGCGAATTAGGTTGGGAATTGCGGGTGTTGAGCCGGCTACGGGCCTGGGAGTGCGTTGCGGACCTACGTTCGTGTTGTTGGGAGGATTACCCGCAGTTGCAATTTCCTGTTTGAAGTCCGCGACAACAATCTCAAGCGCACTTCGAGCCAGTTGATCTGATTTTGCATCGTTGAAGCTGGTATGTGCAATCTGCCGATAGGTTCCAATGCGCGACAGGTACGCCACTGACATTCCAGCGAGCAACACGAGAAAGGCGAGAACAATTAGAAGCGCTACGGCGCCTTGCTGCGTTCGCCATGACAGCCGCAATAGCCGGTAGATCATTTGGGCAGCAGGTAGAAGTAACGCTCGTAGATTCGAACCGCGGAGATAGCCGAGCGAGGTATGTCAGTTGTTCCATCAAGCGCTGCTTGCCATTGACTGAGGAGATCACCTGGTGCCATCGAGGCTGAGAAATCAGGCAGCCGTCCAATTAACGTCGTTACTTGTGACTCTGAGACCAAGACCCTGCTTTTGGGATCCATCGTAGCCACGGAGACAGAAATGGCTGCGACATCTTGCATTCCAATTACGCTGGTATGTCCAGCGACGGCGTCCCACGGCGTGTCTGATAGGTTCCCGTTTTTGAGCAGGTAATAATATTCGAATCGAAAGACGTAGGGTGCGATTACCTCGTAGGCAGAATCCGAGTTTGCGTTCGTTGCCGCCGGCCAATTACTCGCAATTGTTAGTGGCAGAAAAACGACTGGAGTTTCCGATGCCGAAACACCATTCCAAACCAGCCCCTTCGCCATCCGTTCAAATCTGTTGAAGCTTGTCGATGCGGAAATTGAATTGATTCGATAGCTCACGACGGAGATCGGACCTTGCGAACCCGCGGACGGGTAGTACCCGGTTACCGTACTGTAGAATGCCATTTGGTCGTTGCCGATCTGGGGGTTTCCCGATGATTTGAGGTAGTAGTCGACGTCTGATCGTTTGAGCATCTGCGAAAAGTCCACCCCCAGTCGGTCGAAAAGCGGTCTAAGCTGAGTGTCTGCATCGATGCGTTTATTACCGGATGTGGTTAAGGTGGCCGCGCTGCTAAAGAGCCGACTCACTAACAAAACGAGGACGCCCAGAACAACGATAGAGACAAGGACCTCAAGCAGTGTGAAAGCGTGGTTCTGCGTGCGCATCGTTAGTTGCGATCGAAGGCGGTGAAGATCTCCGCCGCTCCTTGGGCGTTTGTAATGGCAGCGCCGGCAGGCCAAGTGACTTGCAGGATAGCGAACGTTGCCGTCTTCGCGCCACCGCCATTCGAGGGAAAATTGATTGTCACGCGATATCGCGAGTCCGCCTGCTGAGAACTCGCGAACTTGCCCGCGCTATTGAAAAATAGAGTTGTTGTCGCCGTGCTGCCTGAAGCAGGAATGCCGATTCCAAAGTGAGTCGATGTCGTAGCGTTGCCGCGCGGATTTGTTACTGGCGTTGCGCGTAGATCCGCGGCGACTGCGGATAGAATATCGGCAGACGCCATCTCCTCGATCGCTCGCTGATTCGTTTGCAGACCGATTGGGAGCAAACTGAAAATTGCGAGTAAAGAAAATGCCGCGACGCCAAGGGCGAGCGTTACTTCTACAAGTGAAAACGCACTTCGCGGTGGCATTTTCACTGGTGGTAAATTTTGAAATTTCCCCCAACTCCCCCGAACTGGATCGCGACCAGATTGCGGCTGCTATAATCCAAAGCCGTTCCATGTGTTGGTTTCAGCCCAATCTCAGCAGTGTTCTTTAGCGTGTAAGTGCTGTTTATGTTTGCTTCGCCGCGCGCATTGAAGCGTATCGTTTTCGAGAACGTGTAGTTTTGCGCAACAAACGCAAATCGTGTTGTATCGGGGCTGTCGCTGCTAATTCGGTTAAAATGATCCGCTCCAATCCCAGCAGCATAAGTGTAGGGCCAGTCTGGGCGACCACCCAGGCTATCTGCAGATGGCGCCGGTGAGGGAGTGGGTGTCGGCGGGGCTCCAATATCCGTAAGATGGATCCCTTCAATCCTGGTCAGCTTCCCAAATTGCTTGATTCGAGTTGCTGGAAGCTGGGCGATCGGATCGGCATCCTCGAAAATCTTAGTTCCGTCGGCCGAAAAAACTATAGCAATAAGAACACGCCCTTTACCCGGATACGGCGGGGTTGAGCTGGTGGGCGTTGTCGCAGTAATGTCTTCTTCGTAGAATCCGACCCAGAGATAGGTGTTGTTTGCCATTGCGTAATTGCGTCCCTGCTCTAACACACCGGTGATGGTGTAGGCGGCAGTTGTAATGTCGTTTCCGCTCTTGATGGTCGTAAAACCTGCCCCGACCAGAACCATTAGAATCGCAATGATGCCGATGACAGCGAGCAATTCGAGCAAGGTGAAAGCGGAAACCGGAAAGGGGAACCCGGAAATCGTCAGGTGACAAGACTGCGCGCGGGGGGAAAGCACGAACCAAATTCTAAGGAAAACATTTCAAGATTTGGAAGTCTAAAGTTGAATTGGAGAGCACAGCAGGAAAAGAGTGAAGAAAGAAGGATGTGAGGGTCACAGATTAGAAGCCAGAACTGTTCGGATTTTGGCTGCAGCCGATTATACTACATCGACTTTTTGACTGCGCGGGTTGCTGATTAGCTAAGAACCAGTTTTTCAACGGCTTACTAGGGTTGAGAAATTCCCGGTTTTAGGGTGGAAAATGGGTCCCGCCGTAGGGTAGGGGCATGCTTCTAGCTTTTAGTGGCGGGCGTGCTGGAACACGCGCTTTCTGCAGAGGAGCATTCCCAAATACTCCAAACGATTGAGATGTTTGAGGCAATCACTCAAACACAGCCAGAGGATTATCAATCGCTCGAGATTTTAAAGGAAGCGTACACGAAAGTCGGCCGACACGAGGACGCGCTTCGCACCTCGCGCAAACTGGCCGAGGCATATTTCAATGCCGGATCGTACACGCCGGCGCTTCAGCAGTGTGAATTGATTCTGGCGCGCGAGCCGAATGCGCCCGAAATCGTAGCGATGCTGGGCGAGATCGAGCAACGTTTGCAGGCGTCCGGCCAGGCGCTTGTTGACAAAGAGAAAGCCAATCTGGTGAACAGTCCGTTCACAAAGGGAGAAGGCGTACTGGTGTCGCCTTCAGTCGAGGGCTCATTGATCGATGTCGATCCTTCACGCAAGAGCCTTGGGCGGATTGCCAATCTTCAAGAACGCGGTGACGATCATCTGGCGAAATTTTTGATCGTTCAGCAGCTCTTTACTGAGGATCAGGTAAACGGCGCGCTCGAGACCACCAAAGAGGCGAACAAGGAGCTGCAGGGGCAGACAATGGCGATCTCGATGCTGGAGGAACTCTGCCGTGAAAAACCGCAGCAGCTCGAGGCGGTCCTGTCGGCGCTGATCGACCGGACGAAGTTTGCGTTCGTGCCCTTGGAATATTACGACACGGACCGGCAAATCGCGCCGATGTTGCCGGAGTATCTCACGCTCGGCCGCCTGTTTGTTCCGTTTGATCTGGTGAGCCGAACGATCATGGTGGCGTGCTGCAATCCATTTGATTCGGCCGGCCGGGACGCGGTGCAGCAATCAGTCGATTACACCGTTTCGTGGTATTTGGCGAAGCCGTCGGCAATCACCCAGACATTGCGGTCAATCTACAAGCTGGAAAAGACCTGAGCGATCCATGAGAAGTAAATCATTCGGCGAACGGATCGCGGACGTGTTGATCGAGGAGGGATTACTCCTTCCGAACCAACTCGAGGAAGCGTTTTGCATTCAAAAAGCCGAAGGCGGCCGGTTGCTGAAAATTTTGACCGACCGGCAGTTCGTTACCGAGCAGGACATGGTGTTCAGCATCGGACGCTGCCTCAATACGCCGCCGGTGAATCTGTCGCGCCTCCGTGTTCCTGAGGAAGTGATGTCGCTGGTGCCACGTGAAATGGCTAAGGCGAACAAGCTCGTGCCGATTGCGCGCTTGGACGGAAAACTTTTCGTGGCGATGGCCGACCCGACGAACGTGCTCGCGGTCGATGACCTGAAACGGCGTGTCCAACTCGAGATTGTGCCAATGATCGCGACCGAGCGGTCTGTGCTCGATACGTTGAGCGGAGTCCACGGCGCCGGCAACATGAGCCAGGTCCTGCGCCAGGTTTCGGAAGAAGCGGTCCAGGGAGCCGAATCGGTCGAAGTCCAAACCGCCAAGCGCGAAGAAATCGATCTCGATCGACTCGCGCACGACAGCGAAGACGCGCCGGTCATCAAGATCGTCAATTTGATCCTCGCGCAGGCGGTCAAGGAAAAGGCGTCGGACATTCACATCGAGCCGTTTCAAAACACGCTCAAACTGCGTTACCGAATCGACGGCGAGCTGATTCCAGCCGAGTCGCCGCCGAAGGCGTTGCAGCTGGCGATCACGTCGCGCATTAAGATTTTGGCGGGGCTAAACATCGCCGAGCGTCGAATTCCCCAGGACGGACGGTTTCGCATCCGAGTCCTCGGCAAGGAGATCGACCTTCGTATTTCGATATTACCGACGGCGCACGGCGAAAAAATTGTCATTCGTATTCTCGATAAATCGTCCCTGAGCGGAAGCATCGACCAGATGGGGATGGATGCGGACACGCTGGGGAAATTCAAGAAGGCGATCGACGCGCCGCACGGAATGATCCTGGTAACGGGACCGACCGGATCGGGTAAGACGACGACGCTCTATTCAGTGCTGCACGAGCTGAACAGCCCGCAATACAACATTGTTACGGTCGAAGACCCGATCGAGTACGAGCTGGCGGGAATCAATCAGGTGGCAGTGCGCGCGGATATCGGACTCGATTTCGCGTCGGCACTGCGCTCGATCCTGCGCCAGGACCCCGACATCGTGATGGTGGGTGAAATTCGTGACAACGAAACGGCCGACATCGCGGTGAAGGCGGCGTTGACCGGTCACCAGGTACTGAGCACGCTGCACACGAACGACGCCGCCGGCGCGATCACGCGCTTGGACGACATGGGCATCGAACCGTTTCTAATCTCGAGCTCCATCCTAATGACCTGCGCGCAACGACTCTTGCGTCGGATTTGCTCGAACTGCAAAGAGGAGTTCGCCCCCGAGTCGGAGACTCTTGAGAAACTCAACCTGAAGGACACCAAGGGCGCGGTTTTCTATCACGGCACGGGATGTGACCGGTGTAAAGGACGTGGGTACGCCGGGCGGGCAGCTCTAATCGAAGCGCTTCCGGTAAGCGAGGCGGTCCGGCGGCTCATCATCAAACGCGCGTCGGCCGCAGTCATCAAGAACCAGGCCGTGACCGAGGGAATGAAGACATTGCGGGTGGTTGGAATCGAGAAGGCGCTCGAAGGCGTCACCACGCTCGAGGAAGTCTGGCGAGTGACGGCGGAGGACTGATGCGATGACGATCCCGTTTCTCGATCTTTTCAAAAAGTTGACCAGTCGCTTCAGCAGCAGCGTAGCTGCGACTGAAGTCTCCACCCATTCCACGGCGCCGGTGGTTCGTCCGAAAAAGCCGGAGACCGAGCGTTTGAGCAAGACGGTGATGCCGAACGCGACTCGCTCGTTTTCGACTTCGGATCCATTTCGAGCTGCCTCGTCAACCGTAGTGACGCCGCGCAGCAGCATGCCTCTTGAACTCGGGGCGAATAGAATCACGACTTCGGCCACAAGACCGCGTGGAGCCCAACTACCGCCAGCACTGGCCCGAGCGCTCGAACCGAAGGTGGAGCGCACGATCTCATTGCGAGTGATGGACCTGGTCGACGCTGTGCCGGCTGGTTTCATCAAGCCGGTCGAGATTTTGGACACGAACGCGGTCGTCCACTTGAAGGCGTCCGAAATTGAAAAGGGAATGCCGGGCAAACATCCGATGATTTCCTTGCCCAGCCTTTACCAGCAAGTGCCCGAAATTTTCCTGCGGAGTGTGCGACCGGATGACGAGACGCCAGTGGAGCTGCCCTACGAAAAAGTGCTCGCCCAATTCCAAACCGCACATGTACGCGAAGATCAGGTCCGTGATCCGGCGGTTTCTCACGTCGACACACCGATTTTGACCGCGACAATCGAGGATTCGGAGCGTTTCGGAACGAAGGTCGAACCGATCGAGGCATCACCGACCCCGGTGTCGGTAAGACCCGCGACGGCCCGGGCGATTGCCGATGCTGAGCCGGACGCTACGCCGGCCGCTCCGCAAACGCCGGTAACAGCGGCATCATCGAAACAACAACTCATTTCACTTCACTCGCCGGACACAAAATCAAAGAGCGAGACTCCACAACCGAGTCAGATTGAATCAGAAATTCCCTTTGAACCTTCGCCGAATGGAACGGGTGTGTCTGCATCCGAGAGAGTTCCAGCCTCTAGCGGGCCGCCCGTTCCAAATCCCTTACCGTTCACGCCAGAACTGGAGACGATTCCATTGCGGCTCGCTGCTGAAAAACCGGTCTCGTCGCCACCGTTGAAACTACCAGTGGCGGAACCCGCTAGACCGCCGACTAAGATGACCGCGGACGAACCGGTGAAGCCGCCGCCGGCAAAAACGATTTCGGGAGCGTCGATTCCGCTGACGCCGGTAACTTCCGAGTCGGCCAAGCAAGCACGGTCGATCTCATTCTCGCTCAAAACGCTGCTGCACAATTTGCCGGCGTTCCAATTGGGCGGAGACGTCGCATCCGTATCTGACGACGCCCGAATCACATTGCCGCTCGCGGTGATTGAATCGCAGCTCGCGAGTGGCCGGGTTTCGATCGCTCCGGATGTTTTCCAGGCGGCGTTACCTCACGAGCATCGTGACCTCTTTCAAGTTGATGTGGCCAAGACACCGGTGGCATTGCCGCTGGAAGAAGTTCTGAAAAATCTGCCGGCCACCGTTCTCAAGCTTCGTGACGATCAGGAACAGGCCAATGTCGGCAAAGACTTCGAAACTCCCATTCTAGCCAAGGCCCGCGAAGACGCCAAACGCTTCGCTCCCAAACCGGTGGAAAAGGCCGCGCCGAAAGGGGCACCAACTGATGAATCCACGGTCGATATCGTACCGGAAGCCAAACCGGCGATGGAGAAAGTCGATCCGAAGGAGATTGTGGCTCAAGTGAACGCCCTGAGCGGGGTGAAAGCCTGCGCCATCACGTTTTCAGATGGATTGAGTTTGGCCGGAGAGCTGCCTGACGAGATAAAGGCGGACGGATTATGCGCGATGGCGCCCTCGATGCTCGAGCGAATCAACCAGCATGTGCGCGGGACCAAAATCGGTCAACTCGTCGCGGTGACGTTGTACGCCAGCGATTCGGCCGTGAGCTTTTTTGCAAGAGGAAGTGTTTGCCTGACCGCTTTGCATAAGAGCTCGCTCGCGCCTGAGACCTGCACTCGGCTAGCCGGGCTGGTAGAAAAACTTTCGAAGACTTACGCCCAACCGGAGAGTTCGAATGTCGATCATTAATTACGCGAGTCGCGAGATTCAGTTTAAAATCGTCTACTACGGCCCGGCGCTTTGCGGGAAGACAACAAATCTCAATTATATTCACCAACGAATTAATCCGCTGAATCGCGGCGACCTCGTCTCGCTGGCCACCGCGACCGAGCGCACACTGTTTTTCGACTTCTTGCCGCTGAACGCGGTCGTGATCAAAGGATTCGTAACCAAGTTTCAGCTTTACACCGTTCCGGGCCAGGTGATTTACAACGCGACTCGGCAGCTTGTCCTGCGTAGCGTGGACGGCATTGTGTTCGTGGCCGATTCCCAGTGGGAAAAGATGGAGGAGAACGTCGAGAGCTGGAAAAATCTGTCCGACAACCTTGCGCTGCAAAACATGAACATCGACGACACGCCATGCGTGATCGAGTACAACAAACGCGACCTGCCGAACATCGCTCCGATCAATTACATGGAGTATGTGCTAAATAACCGGAAGAAGCGGCTGCAAGCCTTCGAAGTGATTTCGAGCACCGGCCAGAATGTGTTTGCGACTCTCAACGCTGTCTCGCAGGTCCTCCTCCACAAATTTAGCAAGCAAAGTGAAGCGCCGCAGGGGGCTCCGTTACCGGTGGCGATTCCGCTCGAACCGGGCCAGCCTCGGGCGCAAAGACTGTCGACATGAACGCAATCCCGGTCTTGACGATCGAAGACGTGGCGGCGCTCGACGGCGTGCTCGGTGAATTTTTGAAAAAGGCGGAGGCCGATCTAACCGTGGTGATCGATCGCGGCGGCAACGTGATCTCGCAATGCGGCGACATGGACGTGATGGACGTGACCGTGATTGCGGCGCTCGCGGCCGGTTCGTTCGCGGCCACGCGCGAGCTGGCCCGGCGAATTGGAGAGGTGGAATTCAACGCCCTTTATCATCAAGGCAACGGGAATCACATGTTCATGAACTCGGTCGATGAGGAGACCATCATGATCACAGTGTTTGGCGCGCGCACGACGGTGGGCCTGGTTCGGTTCTATTCCGCGGCGACCGCACAAAACGTAGCCAACGTCTTGAAATTGCTCCGGCGCGCGTCGCACGGATTTAAGTTCGACCCGAAGGATATTACCGCGTCACCAGTGTTTGCCGATCAGCCCTAAGTCGGCAACCGCGGTCGCCAATTTCCACCTCACCAGGACAGCCTTCGTCTGCTTGCTTCAGATGTAGAGGAAGAGGGCAAGAAGGAAGAAAAAGGTTAGAACAGAAAAGGGACGGACCTTTCGGTCCGCCCCCTCCCTGCCTACGAGCTTCTCCTTAGCTCTTGTTTTGGGAAATCAGTGTCCAGATTGATTTTGTGAGACAACTTCGTTGAGTTTGAAGATCGGCAGGAACATCGCAATCACGATGCCGCCAACGATCACACCTAAAAAAACGATCAGCATTGGCTCGATCAATGAAGTCAATGCATCGAGCATCGCCTCGATCTCTTCGTCCCAGAAGTCCGCCATCTTCTCGAGCATGTTGTCTATCTTGCCGGTGGATTCGCCGGCAGCGACCATGCGCAGCAGCATCGGTGGGAAGATGGGTTTCTTCGACATGGCGACGGAAAGGTTGTCGCCTTTTTCAACGTCCTGCCCGACCGACTTGATACCCATTTCGATTACGTGATTGCCGGACGCGCCGCCAACAATGTCGATCACTTCAAGGATCGGAACGCCGCTGCGGATCAGCTGGGCGAAAGTACGTGCAAAACGCGACATCGCGATCTTGTGGATGAGCGGCCCGAAGACGGGCAATTTTAGCTTCCATTTGTCGGCAATCTGCTTGCCCCGATGCGATCGAAGAAAGGTGCGAACGCCCACAATGGTCCCCACGATTCCAAGGACGAGGAAATACCACTCGCTGCGGACAAAATCGCTAACGTCGATTAGGAACTGCGTCGGGGCCGGCAGTTTCGCGCCAAAGTCTTTAAAGATTTCACCGAAAATAGGAACGACCCGGACGATCAGGAACGTGGTGATGGCGAAAGCGATGCAAACCACGATGACTGGGTAGGTCATGGCCGACTTGACCTTCTTCTTCAAACGGGCGGTGGCTTCGAGAAATCCGGCCAATCTCTCCAGAATCTCGGCCAGAAGACCGCCGCTCTCGCCGGCTTTCACCATACTGACGAACAGCCGGTTGAAAACCCGCGGATGTTTCGCGATGGCCTCGTGGAACGTCTCGCCGCCTTGCACTCTGGTTGTGACATCGCTGACCACGTGACGCAGGTTGCGCTGGCGCTTCGGATCGGCCTGATCGTAGAGCGCGGTTAATCCTTGGACCAACGAGATGCCAGCCTCGATCATGGTGGCGAGCTGGCGGGTAAAGAGAACCAGATCGGTTTCCCTGACTGTCCAGACCTTTTTGCGGGTCTTGCTGGCAATCGATTTCTCTTGAAGGGAGAGCACCATCAGGCCACGGCTCATCAGGCTGGTGACGGCGTTATCTTCGTTAAGGGCGTCTTGAATGCCGGAGACGATTCGCCCGGAGGCGTCTCTAGCTTGGTAGGCAAAGGTAATCATTTCTATAAACTTCATAATGAGTAGAGCAACTAGGGTGCCACCCCATCCCTCACCCCTATCCCATCCACCAATTTACTCCTGCCGGTGACCCCTCATTGTCGAATGAACTACCCCGCTTCATCCTTGTCTCTGGAGCTGTTACCGGCTGATCTTCCCCTGAGCGATGAACTCGCAAGACTGCCGTCCGTCAAGCTGGCCAGTGCCTGGCGCGGTAGAGCGGTTTCTTTGTTTGGTCCGGTTTTCCCACACGGTCTTCGCGCTGCCCTTCGCTTTGGGCGCGTTAATTGTAGCCGCGAACGGGCTGCCCTCGTTACGAGTCTTGGTCCTTGTGCTCATCTGTATGGTGGCCGTCCGGACCGCGGCGATGCTCTTCAATCGTTGGGTCGACTGGTCGCTCGATCAGCGCAACCCGCGCACGGCTTCCCGGCATTTGCTGCTTTCGAGACGGGCGATCGTCGTGTTGCTGATCGCAAGCTCGCTCGCGTTTTTCGTTGCCGCTGCGGCCCTTAACCGGCTCACCTTGCTGCTTTCACCGGTGGCACTCGCAATCGTTTTTCTTTATTCGCTGACCAAGCGCTTCACTTCTGCCACTCATTTTTTTCTCGGCACCGCTCTGGCCATCTCGCCGATCGGCGCCTGGATTGCTCAAACGGGAAATCTTGATCTTGCGGCGGTTGTTCTAGCGGTGGGAATTGTCTTCTGGGTGGCTGGATTCGACCTGATCTACGCAACGCAGGATGTCGAGTTCGACCGGCGCGAAGGGATTCACTCGTTGGTGGTGAGACTCGGCGTTGGCCGGAGTCTTCGAGTTGCCCAGCTCCTTCATCTACTACTGCTAGTCGCACTGATTGGGTTTGGTTTCGTTGCCCGACTTGGATGGATCTATTTCTGCGCGATGCCGCCCGTCGCTGCTGCCCTCTTTTTCGAACATCGCAGTGCGCGATCGCTCGACGTGGCCGGCATCAACCGCGCCTTTTTTCAGAGCAACGCCTTCGTCAGCGCGGTTTTTCTGGTGGCAGTTTGTCTCGACCGCCTAGTCTGAAAACGGGTCGGTCCGCTATGGACTCACATCGCGTTCAATTGGGCGACCCGCCTTTCATGGCGCCCACCTTCAAATGGCGTTTCCAACCACACCCCGACGATTTTCATCGCCATTTCTTCCGGAATCACCCGTTGCCCAAGCGAGAGGACGTTCGCGTTGTTGTGCTGACGCGACAGGCGCGCAACTTCTTCGTTCCAGCAAAGCGCACAACGGATTCCGCGAACCTTGTTTGCGGCCATGGCTTCGCCGTTTCCTGAACCACCAAAGACGATGCCGCGCTCGCACTCCCCGCGCGCGACGGCTTCCGCGGCCGGCCGAATAAAAACAGGATAATCCACCGGATCCTCATTGAAGGTCCCGAAATCCCTTGTTTCGTGGCCCAGCGAAGCTAACAACTCTTTCACTTTTTCTTTGTAACGAAAACCGGCGTGATCGGTGCCGAGCGAAATTTTCATCTCTGTTTGCTAGACCAGTGCGCATCGGTTTGTCGAGATAACATGTCGCTCTAGTTGCCGTGCAGTTTTGCGAGTTGACTCCAAATCTCGCGCTCGCGCTCCGATAATTTTTTCGGAATGTTTATCTGGACGACGACGTAAAGGTCGCCGCGTTTTCCGGAGATCCCGGGAAGACCACGTTCTCTCAGGCGGAATCGCTGACCGCCTTGTGTGCCTGGGGGAATTTTCAGGCGCACGTTTCCTTCGAGGGTTGGCACTTTGAGCTCTGTCCCGAGCGCGGCCTGCCACGGTGCAATTTTTTCTTCATGAATGAGATCGCTACTTTCAACTGTAAAATCGGGATGTTTCGCCAGACGCACTCGCAGAAAGAGATCGCCACTCTTGCCGCCGCCCGCGCCGGCTTCGCCCTGACCGGCAAGACGGATCCGCTGACCTTCATGAACGCCGCGCGGAATCTTAACCTGATACGTTTCCACCTTGTTCGAACCGGCGCGCCGCAATGAAACCGAGCGGGTCGATCCGTGCAACGCCTCCTCCAGCGTGACCAAAATATCCGCTTCCACATCTGCGCCTCGTTCGGCCGTCGCTTCGCGTCCGCTAAATCCGCCGAAGGCAGACCGACCCCGTCCGCCTCCAAAAAACGCTTCGAAAAAGTCGCTGAAGCCCGTCCCACCAAATTCAAATTCAACTCCGCGCCTACCGTCGGTACTCCATTGATAAGACCCGCCGCCGGGCTGAGCGCCCCATTCCGGCGGAGGTTGAAATCCACCCGGTTGGTTCCAATTAGCGCCGAGCTGGTCGTATTTCTTCCGCTTCTCCGGATCGCTCAGGACTTCGTAGGCCTCGTTGATCTGCTTAAATTTTTCCTCGGCGGTCTTCTTGTCCTTGGCTACGTCGGGATGGTACTTGCGCGCCAACTTTCGGAACGCGCTTCGGATTTCATCGTCCGTTGCCGTCTTGGAAACACCGAGCGTCTCGTAATAATCTCTGAACTGCACCGCCATCGAACCCCAACCTTGTGCCTGCTTCCTATTAGCGCAACCTTGTGAGGAAATGCGCGAGCTGGGGAAGTTTCTAACGATCGTCGGCGCGGTTACGCTCGTCCTCGGCGCTGTCTTGTGGAGCGGTTTCGCGCCCAAGTGGCTCGGTCGTTTACCCGGTGACATCCGGATCGAGCGCGAGCACAGCGCATTTTATTTCCCGATCGTCACCTGCATCATCATTAGCATCGTTCTCAGTTTGCTGATGTCGATCTTTCGACGCTGATGCCGGCGTCGGCTAAACAGCTCGCGTTGGATCGACATGTTGCGCGCTTGCGTCGTTGCCGTCGTTGTCCGCGAATGAAATCGACGCCCGTTTCCGGCGGCGCAGTCGTGAGCGACGTGATGATCATTGGACAAGCGCCAGGTCCGCGCGAGCCGAGTATGAAACGACCGTTCGCGCACACCGCCGGCCAGACACTTTTCCGCTGGTTCGAACAATTTTGCGGAATGAACGAAACCGCCGTGCGCTCGAAAATCTATTTCGCGGCGGTTTGCCGATGTTTCCCCGGAAAAGCGCCCGGCGGAACTGATCGAGTTCCCGCGCCGGATGAAATCAGGAATTGTTCGTCCTGGATGACTGAAGAGATCGAAATTCTGAAGCCTCGTTTGATTATTCCGGTCGGGCGACTGGCGATCTCGCAATTCATCGGGTGTACTGTAGGGGAAGCTGTTAGCTTCCCGTTGAAGTTGAACAAGGTGATTGGGCGAAAGTTCCGCGCTCGCCGTGCCGGGCATATTTTCGATTTGATTCCGCTTCCGCATCCTTCAGGCGCGTCGCCCTGGCACAAGATTCTGCCGGGAAAACACCTTCTCGAAAAAGCGATGCTCAAAATCTCGCGCCATCCCGCGATTGTCGATCTTGGAGCGCGCAGGAGCGATTGACCTCAATCGCCCGCTAGGCTTATTAGCAATTCGCCATGGAGGTACCGACGCGCACTGAGATTCCCGAATCGGACAAGTGGGACCTCACGCCTTTGTTCAGTAACGTTGATAAGTGGAAGGAAGATTTCCGTTGGGTTGCGCACACCTATCCGCGAATCAAGGAATGGACGGGAAAGCTTGGTCAGTCGGGGAAAAACTTGGCGGACTGTCTGGAGTTTGAAAAGACGCTGAATCTGAAAATTGAGCGGCTCTATCAGTTTGCTTCGCTTCAATTGGCGGAGGACAGCGCAAACACCGAGTACCTCGCGCGCGTTGGACAAATCCAAAACTTGCTGACCAAGATTGGTGAAGCATTTGCGTTCGTCGTTCCGGAGATTCAAGCAACCGACGATAACACGTTTGCCAAGTTCATGGTCGATCCTGCACTGGCTGATTGGCGGATCAGGCTGCGTAAGATTCGCCGCTTGAAACCGCACGTGCTGTCTGAGCGGGAAGAGCGGATTCTCGCGCTTGGCGCCAGTGCACTTGACGGCTACGACGATACATTTTCGCAGCTCACCGACGTGGACATGAAATTCGGCGTGCTGACCGACGAAACAGGTCGCGAGAAACCGCTTACCCAAAGTTCGTTCAGCTCTTTTTTAGTGAAACGCGATCCGGAGTTGCGTAAACGCGCGTTTCATCAATTCTACGCCGAGTTCCAGGATCATCAGTACACGCTTGCCAGTTCGTTGGCGTATTCAGTGAAGGGGGACGTATTTAGGGCGCGGGCGAGAAATTATTCGTCATCGATCGAAGCCGCTCTTTTTCCCGATGATGTCCCAATTTCGGTTTACGAAAACCTGATCAAATCGGTCCGCGCCAATTTCGCACCGCTGTTCCGCTACTTTGAACTGCGTCGCCGGGTGCTCGGGTTGAAGGAACTTCATCATTATGACACTTACGTTCCGCTGGTGGCCGAGGTCGAATCGCATTTTTCGTTTGATGAGGCGGTCGATAAGGTTGTCGCCGCGCTGCAACCGCTTGGAGAAGAATATGTCAACGTTCTCAAAGAGGGCCTGGGTGGTCGCTGGTGCGATCGTTACGAAACGAAAGGGAAGCGGAGCGGCGCATTTTCTTCCGGGAGCTATGGCGGACCTCCTTACATCCTGATGAATTACAAGGAGGACGTGTTTGCAGACCTTTACACGCTCGCTCATGAGGCCGGGCATTCGATGCACACCTGGTTCTCGCAAAAGTCGCAAAGGTTTCAGGATTACGATTACCCGATTTTTCTAGCCGAAGTTGCATCGACCTTTAACGAGGAACTGCTAACTCATTATCTGCTCGAGCAAACGCGCGACCCGAAAATGCGCGCTTACATAATCAACCGTCAAATCGATGACATTCGTGGCACGCTTTTTCGGCAGACAATGTTCGCTGAGTTCGAGAGGGTCATTCACCAGGTCGAGGAGAGCGGCGACGCCCTCACCCTCGATGTTTTCAAAACTGAATATCACAAATTGCTCGCTGCTTACTTCGCCCAAGACTTTGCCCTGGATCCCCAACTCGATCTTGAATGTTTGCGCATACCGCATTTCTACAGCGCTTTCTATGTTTACAAGTACGCTACGGGAATTTCGGCGGCTGTGGCGTTGTCGGAAAAAGTATTGCGACGCGAGCCCGGCGCGGTCGAAGCCTATCTAGGTTTTCTGAAATCCGGCGGTTCCAAATTTCCGTTAGAGACGCTAAAGGAGGCAGGCGTCGACATGACCACGCCGGCTCCGATTGAAAGCAACTTGAGGCTGTTTGAGCGGCGGCTCGGCGAGCTGGAAAAACTGCTCTTGTAGGGCAGGTGCATCGCTTGCCGAACGTTCGCGGCAGCCGGAGCGGTTGCCCTACAATTCGTCGGCTCGACAGAGTCTCGACCAACCAGCTTTGGCAAGGTCCCTGCTTAAAGCCGTTCGTGGACTACGAATGGCGACTACGGGCCGCGGCGGGTTATGCCGAACTCGGGATGAACCGCGAGTCGATCGCGGAGCTTAACGCCATTGAACAGCCCGCCCAGGATCACGCGGAAGTTTTACAACTGCGCCTTCATCATTTGATGCGCGAGAAAAAATGGGCGAGGGCGTTGAGGGTCAGTCGCAGGCTTTGCCGGGTCGCGCCACACTGCACCGCGGGTTTTCTGCACGCCGGATTTTGTTTGCACGAGCTCGGCAAAACTCTTCAGGCCAAGAAATTTCTTTTGAAAGGGCCGGTCGCGTTGCTTCGCGAGCCGATTTATTACTACAACATGGGTTGCTACGACGCGCTTCTTGGCAATCCGAAGTCTGCTCAGGTCCATTTGCTGACCAGTTTCAAAATGGATCCATCTTTTCGCGACATCGCGAAAAAGGATCCTGATTTGCAATCGGTCCAGGAATTGATCTGAGATTGATCTGATTTCTTCTTGCCGCTGAGACAGCCGCTTCTGCAGCATCGTTAGATGCAACTGAATGCCGATGAATTGCGGGCGCGTCTCGTACCGCTGTTCAAAGAGAACTTCGAGAAGTTTGGCGAGATCGGCGCCGCGATATCGGTTTGGCAAAATGCAAGCTTGGTTATCGATCTTGACGGCGGGTTTCGTGACGCGCGCCGAGAGCAACCCTGGACCAAAGATACCATTGTCGGAATTTGGTCTGCGACCAAAGGACTAGGCAGCGCGTGCCTGTTGCACGTCTTGCAGCAACTCAAGATCGACATCGGCTGTCGGGTAACACAGTTTTGGCCCGAGTTCGGGCAAGCTGGAAAAGAAGCGATCACGGTTGCGCAGTTGCTTTCGCACAAAGCCGGTCTCGCTGCCCTGGAGCAACAAGTCGACATTTTCGATTACGAAGGCGTGATCGATGCGCTGGAGAAACAGGAACCGAACTGGCCTCCGGGAACCGGGCACGGCTATCACGCGCGCACGTTCGGTTTTCTCGTCGACGAACTGGTCAGGCGAATCGCCGGAGCAGGCGTGAGCGAGTATTGGCAAACCAATTTTGCCGAGCCGCTTGGGCTCGATGTCTGGATCGGTTTACCGGAAAAGGAGAACGCGCGGGTTGCAACGATGTACGCCGCCCGCGCGGGCAAGCTTCCAAGCCCAGACAACCGCCAATCCCGCGCGGACTTTTATCGCGATCTTACAAAGCCGGGAACTTTTGCGCACAAGGTTTTCAGTTCGCCTTGTGGTTTGAAGGCTGTGAGCGAAATCAATAAACCCGAGATCCGCGCGCTGCCGATTGTTTCGTTCGGTGGAATTGGCAGCGCCAATTCGCTCGCAAAATTTTACGCGATGCTAGCTGGCGGCGGTCATCTTGAAGATAGAGAATTCTTTTCCGAACAAACTTTGCTTTGGATGACGACAACACTGACAGATGGAATCGACCGCGTCTTTCAGATTCCAACAGCGTTTTCGGCCGGCTTTATGAAAGATTCAGCGCAATCGACCCGAAAAATTTTCGGCAGATCGGCCTCGTCGTTTGGTCATCCCGGCGCCGGCGGCAGTCACGCTCTTGCCGACCTTGAAAACAAAATCAGTTTCGCTTACGTGATGAACCAGATGGAACGATCGGTGTTACCGAACGCGAAGTCCTTGAGGCTGATCGAGTCGGTTTATCAGGCGCGGTGACTAGAGAGGATCGCACAGTTCATTAAGTGAAGTGCCTCGGCGCTATTCGCCCATGATTGTGATGTGCACTCGTCGCCGGTGCTGGGCGCGCCTGTGCTCGAAGAGAAAAATTCCCTGCCAGGTGCCGAGCTGCATTTTTCCATCGACTATCGGAATCGTTTCGCTTGTCCTGGTCAAAACCATCCGAATGTGCGAAGGCATATCATCCGGACCTTCGTCGTCATGTTCGTAATCGGCATCTTCAGGGACGAGCTTCTCGAAAAACCGGTCAACATCGCGGCGCGCAGCCGGCGCCGCATTCTCCATGGTGGTTAGGCTGCAGCTGGTGTGCTGAACAAAAACAGTAACGACACCATTTTTCATTTTCGAGTTGTCGACTTTTTCCTGAACCTTATCGGTGATCTCGTGCGTTCCCTTGCCGTTAGTCCGCACTTCTAACTGCTCGTGACTCACGCGCACGCATCTAGATTAGCATTTGGTGCGGAAGTCGCGCGTTGATCTTTCCGGCGAGGGGTGGCCTAATGAAGAACCGTGCACGGCGATCTTGAGTGTGTTTTGTTTGATGAACCGACTATTCTGCACCGGCTGGATGAGATCGCCGCCCAAATCTCAAAGGATTACCGCGATCGGGAATTGACCGTGATCGCGGTCCTCAACGGCAGTCTCGTTTTCATGGCGGACTTGATGCGGCGGATTGCTCTTCCGATGCGCCTCGATTGTCTAAGCGTGGCGAGTTATCACGGCAAGGCGCAGACGAGCGGCGATGTCATTTTCAATCAGGTCGCGCCGCCCGATCTAAAAGACCGACACGTCCTGATCCTCGACGACATTCTCGATAGCGGCCATACCTTGGCTGCTATCCGCGAGAAACTCGAGATCGCGCGGCCGCGCAGTGTTCGAGTTTGTGTGTTGTTAAGCAAAAAAAAGAAACGCGCGCGAGAAGTGGACGCCGATTATGTCGGCTTCGAGATCGAAGACCAATTTGTGGTTGGTTATGGACTGGATTAC
>CAZFZG010000019.1:0-23728 GCA_964523205.1 uncultured Chthoniobacteraceae bacterium
GCGGACGAACTGGATTACCGCTTGCAGCTCGTCCCTCTTTTTTCCGATCACGCGAACTTGTCGATCTTGCAGCTGGTTTTGGACCTTGAAGCTCTGCGATTTGATCGCTTGAATGATCTCCTTCGCTTTATCGCCCTCCAGGCCTTGTTGAATTTTCAATTCCTGTCGCGCGTGACCGACTGAAGAAAGTGCGGGCTCTTCTTGTTTTACATTCCGCAGATCAACGCCGCGCTTGGAAAGCTTTCCGATCACAATCTCGCGGAGAGCCCGCAAATGATTCGCATCGTCTGCACTGAGAATGATCTTGTCTTTGTCCTGAACAATCTCGGTCTTGGCGTCCTTGAGATCGAAGCGGGTGGCCAGTTCTTTACGGGCCTGGTTGAGTGCGTTGTTGATTTCCTGGTTATCGACTTCTGACACGATATCGAACGACGGCATAATTGAAACTGAGCTACGGATTGTGCTCCGCGATCCTAATGTTTCCATCTTGTGTTTCGATCTCAATTTTTGGTTTCTCCGCGCCTCCAACCAGCACATCGATCCGATCGGTCGATTCTGTGCTGCGTTGTTCCATTTCCTCAAAATCATTGGAGATTTTTCCGGTGATGGCGCGGGCGGTAAGATGGAACTCCGCCTCCGCTGGAAGGTAGCCGAAAGCATTCCCGTCTTCGATCGCGCCACGAATTGCAAAGTCTTGCTGTTCCCACCATTCGTAAACCAGCGCGAGATTGCCGGTCTTGATGTCGATGTCGAGATTGCCAAAGCAATTGTGGACGAAAAACCGGCCACGTCCCAATTGCGCGTGCGCCTCGGGGCTGCGCATCTCTTCCATCAGAACCTCGCCGTTGTTCAGGTTTAACTTTGAGACTCTGATGCTCTGCGGCACAACGATCACATAATCGACCGTTCCGGAGCGGTCGACGAATCCGCCGCCCACGTCATTTGGATATATCGTGTCGATCGAAATCGAATTTCGTTGCGCAGTCACCTGAACCGAAATCGCCCTCAAGCGCTCGGGCGTGTACGCTTTCTTCACGGTTTCAACTCGGACCTCGCGCAGGTCTCCGCCAGCCCCGTAGATTCGAATGGAACCGTCTTGATTGGTTACGCTGATCGTTGCGCCGATGGGATCAATCGGGTAACGCCGATCGGATAGTTCTTCCAAGGGTGAATCATCTGACGGTCCGCAACTGCCAATGAAACAAACGGCGGCTCCGCCGGCGACGACAACCAATCTGGAGAAAACTGTTGGTCGCATTTTCGGCTGGAGCCTAGCTCAAGCCGCCGGCAGTTGCAGGAAGTGAATGATAACCAGCGCGCCACTAATGAAGGTGAGCGCGAGAATGGCCGTAAGCACGAGAAAGAATGCTGCCTCCGCCAGGAAGTTTCGTCGCGCTTCGTAACGAAAATATTCGCGACTAATATTCAAAAAAGAAGAGGCGCGATTCCGCTCCGCTCCGCCGTAGAATCGATCGAGCGAGAACGCCTGATAGTTGCAATCGAGTCTCGGGAACTTGGTTGGTTTGGATATCGAAGAGAAATCGTGTCCGCTTCGGCAACCCAATCTTTCCGCGATCGGTTTCATTGTGGCTTCCTCTATTTAGACGGCGCCAACTCGATTTCCGATTCAACTTCTCACAAAATCTGCTCAAATCCACAGGGTCCGATCGAACGTCCGATATTGAATCGCTTCGCTGACGTGCTCCGGAGCGATGTCGAATTCGCCACGGGACGAGTCCGTCCCACTGGCGGACCTGTCGTCCAGATCAGCAATGGTGCGCGAAACCTTCCGAATCCGGTCGTATGCGCGGGCACTGAGACTCAACTCGGTCATTGCGACTCGAATCAGTTCCTGCGAATCGGCGCTCAGTTTGCAATGGGTCTTCAGGTGCCGCGTGGTCATGCGGGCGTTGCAATTCGTCTTTGCGTCGTGGGCAAATCGGCCATGTTGTTTTTGGCGGGCGAGCGCGATGCGTTCGCGAACCTCTTCGGAATGCTCTTCGGCGCGGTCGCTTGACACGTCACGGTATTCCACTGCCGGCACTTCGATGTGAAGATCGATTCGGTCGAGCAGCGGACCGGAAATGCGCTGACGGTAGCGCTGAACCTGGATCGGGCTGCAACGACATTCGCGTTTCAAGTCACCGAAATATCCGCACGGACAAGGGTTCATCGCCGCCACCAGCATGAATTCGCTCGGGAAAGTGAGACTGCCCGCCGCGCGCGAGATGGTGACCTTGCCGTCCTCCAGCGGCTGCCGCATCACTTCCAGAGCGGACCGTTTAAATTCGGGGAGCTCATCCAGAAAAAGAACGCCGTTGTGGGCAAGACTCACTTCGCCCGGGGCCGGGAATGCGCCACCGCCAAGAAGTCCGATGTCGCTAATGGTGTGATGCGGCGAGCGAAACGGGCGCGTCGCGACGAACGATTTTTCACCATCCAAAAATCCGGCAATGCTGTGGATTTTCGTCGTCTCTATCGCTTCATCGAGCGACATCGGCGGGATGATTGTGGGGATTCGTTTCGATAACATCGATTTCCCCGAACCGGGTGGACCGATCATCAAAATGTTGTGTCCGCCGGCGACTGCGACTTCGATGGCGCGTTTGACATGGCCCTGTCCTTTCACGTCCGCAAAATCGACATCGTAAGTTTGATGGGTCGCGAAAAAACCGGTTAGGTCACCGCGGGTTGGAAGCAGGGGGATTTCGCCGCGCAGAAACTGGAAGGTCTCGCGCAAATTGTGCACGCCGTAAATGTCGATCTTGTTGACCATCGCGGCTTCGAGCGCGTTTGCTGCAGGAACAAACAGCGCCTGTTTGCCGCGCCGTCGCGCTTCCAGGGCCACTGGCAGCACGCCTTTGACCGGACGAACGCCGCCATCCAGCGCCAGTTCGCCGACGAAACTGAACTTTTCGAATGCTGAGGTGTTGAGCTCTTCGGCGACAGCGACCATCCCCAGTGCGATCGGCAAATCGAAACTCGGGCCTTCCTTTTTAATATCAGCCGGCGCCAGGTTTATGGTTGTCCGCCTCCGCGACGAGCGGTAACCGCTGTTCGCGATAGCCGTCCAGACGCGGTCCTTGCTCTCCCTTACTGCCGCATCGGGCAGGCCGACAGTGATCAGCTGCGGTTTGCCGGCACCGACGTTGACCTCAATCTCAACTTCGTAAGCATCGACGCCATAAACCGCGGCCGAATAAATCTTTGCCAGCATGGGAGGAACCGGTCGGGCCAAGATTGGCAGAAAATCGCAACTTGGAAAAGCGGCAAATGTCCAACTTTATCGGGTGTCGGACCGCCTGAAGTAATTTCGGGCGAATATCGTGAGAAAGATTGAACAAACTCCAACCGAATAGTGTCAGTATTCCGAATATTTAACCTTGTTAAATAGTTTCCCTGATGTTAAGAAATCCGTTCAAGGAGCCAGCCACGAACACAAAAGCCGGCAAATTGTCGGAGCAGCCCCCAGTTTTTCATGAAGAGAGGTTATATGGCCGCTGAAGATAGCGATACCGGAATAAAGATTTACCTGCGCGAGATCGGGCAAATCCCGCTTTTGACCCCGCAACAGGAGATCGAGCTTGCCGCCAAGATCAAAAAGGGCGATCGGGAGGCGCGCGCGCTCATGATCCGCTCCAACTTGCGCCTGGTGGTCAAGATTGCTCACGATTACGCCAATCTTGGCCTCCCGCTACTGGACCTAATCTCCGAAGGCAACATCGGTCTGATGAAGGCTGTCGAGCGTTTCGATCCCGCGAAGGGCGGTAAGCTCAGTACTTACGCCGCGTGGTGGATCAAACAATCGATCAAGCGCGCGCTGGCGAATCAGTCAAAGACGATTCGGTTGCCGGTTCACTTGGTCGATAAGATTTCCAAGATGCGGCGCGTCTCGCTCCAAATGAGCGAGGAGCTCGGCAGAGAACCGACCGACGATGAGCTGGGCGAGGAAATCGGAATTGCTGCGGGCAAGGTTTCGCAGTTGAAGACTGTTTCGATTCGACCGGCGTCGCTCGACGCGCCGATCAGCGACGACGACTCGACCGAGTTCGGAGAAATCGTCGGTGACGAGGATGCGCAGACGCCGTTTGAGCTGTTGCGCGACAAGAATCTGCGCAACGAAGTCGGCGGATTGCTCGATGTTCTGGACGATCGCGAGAAGAAAATCATCTTCCAACGGTTCGGCCTTGACGGCGGGAAGCCGAAGACTCTCGAGGAAGTTGGAAAGAAATTCGGCGTTACCCGTGAGCGCATTCGTCAGTTGCAGAACATTGCGCTGTCGAAGCTGCGCCGCGCTCTCAGCAAGAAAGAGAAGCCGATCGACGTCGAATTGCCGGTCGAAGCTTAACGACTGCTACAGCGTTTCCACCGCGGCGCGAAGGTCGTCCATCGTCACGTCGCTGGCCAATTTCGCCGACCCGATTTTCCGAGTAACGACAAATCGGATCTCGCCGCGCACAAATTTTTTATCGACCTTGAGAGCGTCGAAGATTTTTCCGCGAGGGAAGTCTTTCACGAGCTGAGTTGGCAAGCCAAATCTGCCAAGAAGATCGACAATTCGGTCGCGATCTTTCTTTGGGAGACCGGTCTTTTTCATTGAGACTTCGCACGCCGCAACTATTCCTAAGCTTAAAGCTTCGCCGTGAACGATGTCGCGATAATTAGCCGCCCGCTCAATTGCGTGTCCGATCGTGTGACCGAAATTTAGCAGCGCGCGCTCGCCTGTTTGCTCGTGTTCGTCTTCTTGAACGATACGAGCCTTGATTTCGATGTTTCCCGCAATCAACGGCGCGAATTCGACCTTGCTGGGATCCACATCTTCCAGGTGCTGGAACATTTCTGCGTCGGCGATGATCGCGTGCTTGATGATTTCGGCGAAACCTTGGTTGAGCTCCCGCCGCGGCAGCGTTTTCAAAACGTCGATATCGTCGATCACCAGGGCCGGTGGATGAAAGGCGCCGATTAGGTTTTTCCCCGCCCGCGCGTTTACGCCCGTTTTTCCACCAATTGAGCTGTCGACCATTGCCAGAAGTGTAGTTGGAATTTGGACATGCGGAATTCCTCGTTCGAAGATCGCTGCCACGAACCCGGAAAGGTCGCCGATCACACCGCCACCGAGTCCGATCACGAATGATTGGCGATCTAAGCCTGTGCTCAACATTTGCTCGCAGATGTCGCCGGCTTGTTTCAGGTTCTTCGATTCTTCCCTGACCGGCACCATAATCAGCTTCGGTTCGTATCCCGCTACGATTAAATTTTTTTGAAGCTGATCGCCAAACCTAGGTGCGACGTTTGTATCGGAGATAACCGCACACCGCGCTGGCGAAAGCACCTCCTTTATCACGTTGGCGGCGGTGGCCAATAAGCCGGCGCCGATGAAGGCTCGATAAGAATGCTTCGCAGAGTGAATCTCAATCGAAACCACATCGCAACGGTATTGATTTTTGGCGACGCGAAAAAGGAAAACCGCGCGCTCGCGAATCCTTTCGGAGCTTGCTCGCGAGGGCTTTCGGAGTTGACAAAACTGGCTACCATCTTGTGTAACTACGTTATGCCCGACGAGCCACCGCCTCCGCCGCCTGTCTCCGATTCGCCGAATTCGACCGGGCTTCCTTCTAACATCGCGGCAGCGCTGGCCTGTATTCCTCTGATTGGGGGCCTAGTCTTTTTCGTTTTGGAGAAACACGACCCGTTCGTACGATTTTATTCAATGCAATCGATTGTCTTCGGTCTGGCCTGGTTTCTGTTCAACGTGGTTTCGGCGATCATCCATGCGATTTTTGCGGCCATTCCGGCAATCGGCGGCATCCTAGTGTTTTTCTGGGCTATTATCGCGGCGGTCATCCACGTCGCGTTTGTTGTTCTTTGGATCATCGCCACCTGGCGTGCATTTAGTGGCGTGCGTTGGGAAATTCCCTACATCGGGCCGATGGCGAGTAAGCAGGTCAGCGGAAGTTGATCAGGTAGCGGCCGTTCACCGAACGGCCATGGCGAGTCCGAGCCGGACTGGCACGTCAATCGCCGCTACCTAAAATTTTCACGACCACCTCGGTCAAGATCAGTTCGTGATCGAGCTGCGTCGTGACCAATTGAAGATTTGCCGCTAAGCAGGACTGCATTCCCGCGATCAATTGCTCGGTAGAAAAGCGGTGTGCGTTTTGGGCAGCAATACCGAGCGTGTAAGCGTTGATGCTCCCATCCTTTTTGCGTGGCAAATGCGCGACCGCGTCTGCTGGCAGCCGGTTGACTGCCGATATAAACGGGAACGGCACGTGCGGTCGCGGAATCCGATATTGCTCCATCAAATCCTTCGCGAGTAAGAGATTGCGAACCGTTGGCAAAATTGCGACTAGCAAAATACCAATCGCCGTTTCGCCCTGATCGAGTAATTGTTGAACCAATTCAAGAGCGCGTTCGAGATCGCGCTCGGCAAGGGCGTTGCTCAAATCAAAAATGACGCCCTCGCGGGTGAGCGGTACCAGCTCGCGGACGAGATCGACATTTACAGTGCGTTCCTTGCCGAGGTAGACGTCGATCTTTTCCAACTCGCTTTCGATCTCGCGGGTATCGCCACCGGTAAGCAGAACGAAGAGCTCGAGCGCGTCATCATCGAATTGCAGTTTTCGCTTTTTCGCGCGGATCTGGACCATTTCGGTCGCCACTTCTTCCCAGCCGCCGCGACTCGAATCGAGTTTGTCGAAAACCTGTAACTCGGCGCGCTTGGCCAATGATTTGTAAAACGAACGCCGCTTGTCGACGTCGATCGCGCTGAGTAAAAACGTAACTTCCGAACCGAAGCCTGTGGCCATCGTTTCGCTCAGTTCTTCCAGTGCGGCCTGGACGGTCGCCGAGCGCGCCTTTTGATCGTCGCCCAGAAAGTTTGCGTTCTTGAGCCAAACCAATTTTTGGCCGCCGAAGAACGGGAGGGTTCGCAGTGCCTCGATTGTCGACCCTATCCGGGCCGTGGCTTGGTCGGTGTTGTCCGCCGCGCCGTCAATTATTTCCAGACCAAACTCGCCAGCCTCAGCGGGCTTCAATTTCTCGGCGAGTTCAGCCGCAGTGTGTTTTACCTCAACATCATCTGAACCCACGACAGCATAGATCTTCGCAGGAGTTGCGGCTTTGGTCTTCGCTTTCGGCACAACGTGATTTTCGCGACTGTGCGGTTGTAGGGCAAGCGCGTCGGTTGCCAATATATTGACCGCAGGCGGAGCGCCTCCCTTACAAATTGCTGGCTTGTTGCAAAGAAGATCCGAAATCCTTTGAGGCGTACTCGCGAAATTTTTCCTCCAAAGATGAAGGACTGGAGAAATTCGCAGAGTAGAAGCGGGAAAGCGTTGTTTCGAACGGCTGATGTCGAGCCAGCGCGTCCAGAAGCTTCAGGAATGCTGGCTTGTCGGTAATAACGAGAAAACGAACCAAACGTTCCGATTCGTCATAAAACGTATAGACCTTATCTGACGGCGGCTGCGTCAGCGCGACCAGCGTCGTGAGCGGAATCAAATCCCGCGGCGCGATCGATTCCGAGTGCGGCTTGCTAATGTAGCCTCGCGCCCGCTGATAGCTCGCATGCGCGTCCTTGGAAATGAACTGCGCCAGACCTTCGTCCAGCCATGATGGGATGGCGTCAGTGTAAAACCGATGCAAGACCAAATGCACAATCTCGTGACCGAGCGAGTTGTTGCTGAATTTGTACGCTGGATCCCGCTGAATGAAGAGACTGCCAGCGGAGTGAATGCCGCCCGTCCATTGCTCCAAACGTCCGAAAGCCTGAAATTGCTGCCATTCTTCCGGACGCTCGAAAATATAGATGTGTGACTTGATGTCGGTCGTCAGCTGCTCGCGTTCCAGTTCCTTTGCGATGACGCGATAATGAAATTCTGCCTCGACTGAAACCGGCGTGGCGACGTAGCTGTGAAGGAAATGATAAATGAAATGTTCGGTCTCGGCGTGTTTCCATTGCTCGGGGTGGATGGCGAGCGCCTTCTCGCCCAGGGGATTCGGATCGCGCTGGCTCAGCTGTGAGAGCTCAACTTCTTGCAACGAAGACGCTTCAGTGATCTGAGCGTAGGCCGCGACCGCGCAAAAGACCGGCACCGCCAGCATCGACAGCCAACGCATGGCTGCTCAATGAAGCGAGTTCTATGCGAGATTTCGCGTTGTAGCCACGGGCCCGCGGCCGTCGGCGTGGCATAGCGATGTGGTTATACGCGCGAGCGCCGGCGGCCGGAATTGCGCGTGTATTTCAGTCGCCGCGGCGACCGTTTCGGTTCGATCTTCGCCAAACCAGTGCCGTTTTTGACTTCCATGATCTGGTCGCGCAACAGCGCGGCACGCTCAAACTCGAGATTGGCCGACGCCTGTTGCATTTCCTCCTCCAGCTCGCGCAACAATTCAGTCAGGTTGAAATCGCCGCCGGCTTCGCGGATCACGGAGGATTCAATCTCGCGGCCACGCAAAATCGTGTGCAAACTTTCCTGCACGGCGCGGCGGACTGTCTGCGGCGTGATTCCGTGCTTCTCATTGTATTCGAGCTGCTTGGCCCTTCGGTACTCCGAGATCGACATCAACGCTTCCATGCTTTGGGTTACCACATCGGCGAACAAGACGACTTCGCCATTGACGTGACGCGCAGCGCGACCGGCGGTCTGTATCAACGACGTTTCGCTACGCAAAAATCCTTCCTTGTCGGCGTCGAGAATGCAGACCAGCGAAACTTCCGGCAGGTCGAGGCCTTCCCGGAGCAGATTAATTCCGACCAAAATGTCGAAATCGGCCGCGCGCAGTCCGCGTAAAATCTCCACGCGCTCAATGGTATCGATGTCGCTGTGGAGATATCGGACCTTCAGTCCGACGTCGCGAAGATAATCCGCGAGATCTTCGGCGGTGCGTTTCGTAAGCGTGGTGATCAAAACGCGCTCGCCCTTCTCAACTCGCTGCCGGCAAAGCTCAATCGTATCATCGATCTGGTTTTTGAGCGGTTTGACCGTAATTTTTGGATCAAGAAGGCCCGTTGGCCTGATAATCTGTTCGACAACCAGCGGCCCGCCCGGGCTGCAAGTGTCGAATTTCTCCGGGGGTTGATCAGTGCGCGAAATCTGCACTTCGCCGTTTCGCGAGCGATTCTTTCCCGGCAAGACAAACGGCACCAGTTCCTCTTCGCCGATACGGTGTCTGCGGTGTGGCACGTAACCCTTGTTTCCCACCACGCTGTTTTGAATTTCGAATTCGGCCGGTGTTGCGCTCACGTAGATGAGCTGATTGGTCGCCTTCATGAACTCGCCGAAGTTGAGCGGCCGATTGTCGAGCGCACTCGGCAGACGGAACCCGTAATTAACTAGCACGGTCTTGCGCGAACGATCGCCCTCGTACATTCCGCCGATCTGCGGGATGGTGGCGTGGGATTCGTCGATCACGACCAGAAAATCTTTCGGGAAAAAGTCGACGATGGTGTAGGGCTTTGAGCCTGGCGGACGCCCGGACAGATGTCGGGAATAGTTCTCGATGCCGTTGCAAAAGCCCATCTCCTGCAACATTTCGAGATCGTACTCGGTCCGAATGCGCAGACGCTGAGCCTCGAGAAGTTTGTTTTGCGATTCGAGCACCTTGATTCGGTCCTCCAGCTCGGCCCGAATAGTCTGAAGCGCTCGGTTCAACTTGTCCGCGGGCGTCACGAACTGCTTTGCCGGAAAAAACGTGACCAGGCTCAGCGATTCGCGAGCGTGTCCGGTCAGCGGATCGAAGCGCGTGATTGCGTCAATCTCGTCGCCGAAAAATTCCAGCCGCACGGCATCTTCGTCAGCCGTGGCGGGATAAACCTCGACCACATCCCCGCGCACGCGAAATTTTCCGCGGGAAAAACTGATGTCATTGCGTTCGTAGAGCATGTCGACCAAACGTCCAAGCACTGCCTCACGCGACGTCGCTTGTCCGCGCTTTACCGTCAGGGTCATCCGTTCGTAATCCTCCGGGGATGTGACCCCGTAAATGCACGACACGCTCGCCACTACGATCGTGTCACGCCGGGTCAGGAGCGCGCTGGTCGCGGCCAATCGCAAGCGTTCGATCTCTTCGTTGATGGATGAGTCCTTTTCAATGTAGGTGTCCGTCCGAGGGATGTAGGCTTCCGGTTGGTAGTAATCGAAGTAGCTGACGAAATATTCGACCGCGTTTTTCGGGAAAAACTGTTTGAACTCGGAGTAAAGTTGCGCTGCCAACGTTTTATTGTGCGAAATCACCAGGGTCGGCCGATCCAGCTCGCGAATCACATTCGCAATCGTGAATGTCTTTCCGGACCCAGTGACGCCAAGCAGCGTCTGGTGCCGGTTGCCCGCTTCGACCGACTTAATCAGCTTGGCGATCGCCTGACCCTGGTCGCCACGTGGCTTGTAGTTGGATTCGAGCTGAAAAGCCATCCGACAAAGTAAACGCGATTTGACGCGGAGGCCACTAAGCGGCGATAAGATCGAGAATCGAATGTCGACCGATTCGGCACCGGGCGCTCAGTTAGAGATTGGCCATGTCCTGTTCATGGACGTGGTTGGTTATTCGAAGTTGCTCATCGATCAACAACGCGAGCTGCAGGAACAACTTAGCCAGATTGTGCGGAGCACTGAGTGCTTTCGAGCGGCCGAATCCAGCGGCCGATTGGTGCGTTTGCCAGTCGGCGATGGAATGGCGCTGGTTTTTTTTAACAGCCCGGAAGCACCACTGCGATGCGCGGTCGAAATTCAGAAAGCGTTAAGGCGTTATCCGCACATCCAATTGCGAATTGGAATTCACAGCGGCCCGGTCAGCCCGGTCCGCGACGTCAACGATAAGATCAACATTGCCGGCGCGGGAATAAACATGGCGCAGCGTGCGATGGATTGCGCGGATAGCGGACACATTCTTCTTTCCAAACGCGTAGCGGAGGACCTGGCGCAATCCGCAGAGTGGCGCCCGCATCTTTACGACCTTGGCGAATGTTCGGTGAAACACGAGGTGAGTCTTTCGCTCGTGAATTATTACGATGGCGAAGTCGGAAAGCCGGAGCTGCCGGAGAAAATCAAGAAAGCACAGGAAGAACGAGCAGCGATCCGGCCGCCGGCAACATTTCGGCGGCGAAACGTTCTCATTGGCGCGGCAGTTTTCCTGGCGGCCTTGATTATCTTGCTCTTTTACCAAGGACAACCATTTCGCAGTTCTAGTGGTGAGCCGATTCCAGAGAAAAGCATTGCGGTATTACCGTTCGCCAATTTTAGCGAAGACAAACAAAACGCTTTTTTTGCCGATGGCATCCAGGACGACATTTTGACCGCGCTGACCCGAATCGGTGGCTTGCGAGTGATCAGTCGCTCCTCGGTCATGCAATTTCGCGATCCGGCGTCACACCCACTCCGCGAAATCGCCAAGCTGCTCGGTGTTGCCAATGTGTTGGAAGGAAGCGTGCGAAGGGAAGGGGATCGAATTGTGGTCAACGTGCAATTGATCGACGCTCTAAAAGATCGACATCTATGGGCCAACCGGTACGAGCGAACACTGGCCGATTCGTTGGGCTTGCAGGGTGAACTGGCGGAGGAGATCTCAAGCGAGCTGCGCGTGACGCTGAGCCCAAAGGAGAAAGCGAGCATTGAAACCAAGCCGACCAATAACAGCGACGCCTACGTCGTTTATCTTCAAGCGAACCAGATCGAGCGCAATCCGGATACGTTGCTCGAGGACTACAAGAAAGCCGAGCATCTTTACCTGAAGGCGATTGGACTCGATCCCAAGTTCGCTCTTGCCCATGCTCGACTTGCGTCCACTCGAGCAGAAATTTTTCATTACTACGAACCGCTCGATAGTTGGAAGACCAAGGCTCGCGGCTCGGCCGATGTCGCATTGGGTCTCCAGCCGAATCTGGGAGAAGCGCATCTAGCGCGCGGCCAATGCATTTATTGGTTCGACCAGAATTACGACGGCGCGGTTGCCGAATTCGACACCACGTTGCGGCTGGCGCCAAACAATAGTGAAGCAGGCGGATTAATCGCAGCCATCAAACGCCGACAAGGAAAATGGGATGAGTGCTTGGGGGCCTATCAAAAGATCAGCCGGCTTGATCCGCAAAATCCGAATATCACTCGCAACTTACTTTTCACCTTTACATCGATGCGGCGGTGGCCCGAGGCCGCGCAGGAAGCCGAGCGAATGCGCACGATGGCACCGGCGTCCCTCGTTGCAAAAACCCAGCGCGGATACGTTGACTTCTGGTGGAAGGGCGACACCAATCTCTTGAAATCAATTCTCGCGGAAATCCCTGCCGGCGTCGATCCGGACGGCGCGGTAACGAGCTGTCGATGGGACTTGGCGATGATTGCGCGTGATTACGCGACCGCGGCGCACGTTCTCGAAACGTCTACCCTGATGGAGTTTTCGTATTTGAATGCCAGCACGACGCCAAAGGCTTTTTGCCAGGGCTGCATTTACCTCGCTCAGGGGGACGCTGCCTCGTCGCAAAAATTTTTCGGCATTGCTCGTGCGACGTTTGAAACTGCAGTGCGGGAATCTCCGAATAGTGCGGAGCGGCGCGCTAACCTCGGTCTGGTCAACGGTTTCATGGGCCGCAAGGAGGACGCGATCCGTGAAGCCAGGCGCGCCGTCGAGCTTAAACCAGAGTCGAAAGACGCTCTCGACGGAGCGCTCTTGAGTGCCTATCTCGCGCTCGTCTATGCGCGGGTTGGTGAGAAAGATCTCGCGTTGGCGTTGATTCAGCGACTGCTCAAGACTCCCGGCCCAGTCGACAGCGCCGATTATAGTATCACGGTGAATGATCTTAAGTACCGATGGGAGTGGGACCCAATCCGGAACGATCCCCGTTTTCAAAAGCTGATCGAACAATCAACGCCGTGAGCCGGTTTTTCGCCGAACTAAAGCGGAGAAAGGTTTACGCAGTCGCGATTGCGTACGTAGTGGGCGGGTGGGCGCTCGCCCAGGGACTCGCGCAAGTCTTGCCGGTTTTCGAGGTTTCGAATTGGGTCATCCGCCTGCTTGTCGTGTTAATCATCCTCGGTTTTCCAGTCGCGCTCACCCTCTCCTGGTTCTTCGATCTCACCCGCTACGGCGTCGTGCGGACGCCGAACCTGAGAGATATCGATGCGTCATTAACGACTGCTCCCAGCGAAAATTCGATCGCCGTTTTGCCGTTTGCCGATCTCAGCCCTAATCGCGACCACGATTATCTCAGCGACGGAATCGCCGATGAAATTTTGACCGCACTTTCCAAGATCGACAATTTGAGAGTAGCGGCGCGGCGTTCTTCCTTTTGGTTCAAGGACCGACCGGCCGACCTGCGCGAGGTCGCGAGCAAACTCAACGTTGCTCACGTTTTGGAGGGATCAGTTCGCCGCGATGATAGCCGCGTGCGGGTGACCGCAGAGTTAATCGATGCGCGAAAGGGTTTCACGATTTGGTCGGACACGTTTGAGCGCGAAATGCAAAGCCTCTTCGCACTGCAGGACGAGATCACGCGCGCGATCGTCGACAAACTGAAACTCAAGCTCGCAATCGCGCCGCACCGGTCACAAGCCCGCAGTCTGGCCGCCTACGATGAGTATTTGCAGGGCGTTTTCTATTCCGACAAGAGCACCGAGCAAGAGCTCCGAAAGAGTCTCCAACATTTTCAGCGTGCGTTGGAGGTCGATTCCCGCTTCGGTCGCGCTTGGACCGGAATCGCCAAAGCGTGGCTGTGGTTGGCAGACGCCTATGTTGCGCCCCTCGAAGCGTATCCAAAAGTGCGGGAAGCGGCGCTGAACGCGCTCAAGATCGATAAGGACGACGCCGAGGCACACGTTTATCTCGGCGAAACGAAACGGATTCTCGATTGGAACATGGACGGGGCGGCGCGGGAATTTTCTCGTGCTGTTGCCGTTGATCCCAAATCGACGTTTTCAAATTACTTCTCGGCCGCGTTTTTTGCGGCAATCGGCGAGCGCGACAAAGCGCTTCAATATTTGCACCGCACGGCGACGATCGACCCGGCGTCCCTCTGGGTGAACAACGCAGCCTGCGAGCTCTACCGCTATTTCGGGCTCTACGACGAAGCGATCGCCGCCGGTGAACGGGCAGTCCAACTCGACCCCGCATTCATTTTTGGCGAACCACTATTGGCCGCTCTTTATCGCGAAATGGGCCGATTCGACGACGCGATTGAGCTCTACCAAAAAGCCGAAAATATCAGTGGGCGGCCGGCGTTTGGGCATGCGATTACCTACGCGAAAATGAATCGCTCGGATCAAGCGCGCGAAGTCTTGGCGAGAGCAGTAGCGGCTCGCGGGAGTTACACACCTGGCGACGCGATTGCACACGTGCAGGTCGTTCTAGGCGAACACGACGCCGCGATCCGCGAGCTGGAACGCGCCGCCAACGAACGCTCTTCGTCCCTCCACTTCATCGGGATCGCTCCGGAATTTGCGCCCCTGCGTCCGGACGAACGTTTCATCAAAATCGTGCGCAAAATCGGATTGGAGCCGGAAAAAGTTTTCGCGATCAACCCGGCGCGTTGATTATTGGACGATCACGTCCCGTTGGCGGGCCGGATGATCGCGTAATTCATTGTGAGAAACGTGCATTCCGAGCGCAAGGGCGGCGATCAAACCGAAATACAAGATCGACATCGTCCATCGCTGGGTCGGCGTCACTTCGTAGTAACGGCGCTCTTCTTCGGTGCGTTTGCGAAACAGCGAAAAGATTCGCGGCAGTGATGTAATTACAATCAGCCAGACAATAACGTTCGGGTATTTCCAGCCGAACCAAAGGAGGATCGCGAACCCGGGAATCCAAAGCCAGCGCGACAGCGCGGTGACGATTCGCCCGCCGTCAAGAAAGCCCACCGGCATCAAATTAAACAGATTCAATAAATAGCCCGTTGAAGCCAGCACGATCAAATATGGTGTGTTCGTGATTTCACCTGCCGCGTTGCACGCGAGCGCGCCCAAAGAACCTAACATTGGCCCGCCAATTCCAACGCATGCCTCCATCCAGGCATTGCGTGGTTGGTCCTTCAGTAAAATGAAAGCACCCATAAATGGAATAAATACGGGCGCACTGACCGGCAGCCCGAATTTTTTCGCGACTATCAAATGACCGCACTCGTGCACGAACATTAAGAGCACGAATCCCACCGCGAATGGCCATCCATAAAAAGCTGCGTAAGCCCAAATTGAAATGAGCATCGTGCCGCCGGACTTGAGGAGAAGCGGTAGAAACTTGAGCGCTGGCAGAATAAAAAACTTCAGCTTCGCAAAAAATTTCGCGATGAGCACCACGACCACGCCCAACGGGGCGAGTGCTTTCTTCAGCCGACTCGACCAGCTTTGCTGCGATGGGTGCGTTGCGTCCGAGGGTACGGTTTCAGGTTGAAGATCCATCCGAATAGTTTGACTAGAAGTCAGACCGATGGATTGCGCAATTGGTTGAATGCCGCGCCCAAATTCGCCAGCACGTTACTGGCGAGCAACGATTCCTCGCTCTCGTGTTTTTGGAAGATCGACAACTCGGCGGCCCGTCCGCAAACCCAGGCACCGACCCGGCCCGCGTCGTACATTGATAATTCGCGTCCGGCTAGTCCGGCGCAAACGCCGGTAAGAACATCACCCATGCCGCCGCTCGCCATTCCGGGATTGCCGGTCGTGTTATAACTGAGCGGTTTGCCGCGCTCGCAAACAATCGTGCGGCTCCCTTTTAGAAGAAGAGTGATAGGAAAGCGGTCGCAAAAGTTTCGGGCAACGCCGGCGCGTGCCATCTTGCCGACCTCCATCAATCGATTCATTTCGCCGGGGTGCGGCGTAAGCAACCGCGGTCCGCGACAACTTCGCAAGATGTCGATCTTATCGGCCAGAATGTTTAAACCGTCGGCGTCGACGACCATCGGTCGCGGCGCGTTCTCGATTAGATTCAAAACTTCCGCTGCTCGCGATTTTCCCAGCCCCGGCCCAAGCGCCCAAACGTCAACTTTTTCCTCTAGCAAATCGCGATATCGGCGAACCGGTTTCACCATCGCTTCGATCGGCGTGGCGCTGGCAACGATTTCGTAGATTTCTTCCGGCACGAAAACTTCTACCAGACCTGCACCGGCACGGAGAGCGCCTTCGGTTGTCATGATGGCGGCTCCAACGAATCCTTTGGATCCGGCAACAACGCCGACGCGGCCGAATTGATTTTTGTAAGCGCTGAATTTTCGGCGCGACAGGATCGAGCTAAGCGAGTGCGGGCTGGCGGCGAGCTCGTTAGGCGCGGTCGCGTCCGGCCAAAGATCAGCGAGAGGAACGATCTCGATGCGTCCGACAAAATCGAGCGCGGAATCGACAATCAGGCCATGTTTGACGAATCCAATTGTGACGGTGAAGTCCGCGACCACGGAATCTTCGGGATCGTTTTCGCCCGAATCGGCATCGAGGCCGGTTGGAAGATCAACAGCGAATACGAAGGCATTGTTTTCACAGTGCAGACGATTGATCTCGCGTGCGGCGGATCGAATCGGTTCGCGCAGAAACGATTTGGCGCCGGTCCCGAGCAAACCATCGAGGATAATGGTGTGCGGTGCGAGGTCAATTCTGTCTGACGGATTCGGCGTCGATTCGCGTAACGCGCTCAACTTTTTCTGCGTGAGCTCGCTGCAATTTTCCTCGGCGAAGGCCAGGCGGATGTCGATCTTCCAACCGATTCGCTGCAATTGTTCCGCGGCCACCAGTGCATCGCCGCCGTTGTGACCTTTTCCGGCAAAGACCATACAGGTCCCAGGTTTTGAAAAAAATTGCCGGACCGCGCGCGCCACACCGGCCCCAGCCTGGTCCATCAACGCTTCGACAGTGCTTCCTCGCGCAAAAGCCGCTTGTTCCGCAGCCTGCATTTGAGCCGAGCTCAGAACGGGCGATTCCAATTAACCCTCCGTATCGGCCGACTTGGACTTCTTTTTCTTACTTTTTGTCTCCGAATCCGAGGCGGAATCGGAAGATTTCTTACGTTTGGACGATGTCGATTTTGACGAACTCTTTGAGCTCTTCTTGCGATGCCGTGTTAAATCCGGATCGCGGTAGTGCGTTTGATCGATGAACGGTTGCAGCGGCACGGTCGCACTGTCGGCGGCAAGGCGGTTTCCCGAGGAACCACCGGCAACGAGTGAACGTTCGCGAACGCCGCGCCCGATTTCCTCCGCCAGTTTCTGGCGATAGGCGGCGCTTTGGGCGTACTGTGCTTCAGTCGGGTTGGTTAGAAAACCGCACTCCACCAGCACCGACGGAATCGTCGTTTTTCGTAAAACGAAAAAGCCGCGACGCCGGACACCGCGATTGGCCGAGGGCGCACCGCCGGCCACATAATAATGAATGGCGGAAGCGAGCGGCAGACTTTGCGAGCTGTAAAAATATGTTTCGATCCCGCTGGCACTGCCGCGCGGCGCGGCGTTGAAATGGATGCAAACAAAAATCGCGTCGCGATACGAGTTTGCGACGGCGACGCGTGTCCCGAGGGGAACAAACACGTCGCTGTCTCGCGTCATGACGACGCGATATCCGTAGGCTTGCAGCACCGACTTGAGTCGCAGCGCCACATCAAGGTTCATCGTTTTTTCCGGCACGCGCTGTCGCGGAATTCCCCCACGATCGAAGCCGCCATGGCCGGCATCGATGATCACGGTCGTTGAGGGACGCTGTCCTTCCGGCGCCACAACAGGGCGTGCCTTTACAACCGGCGTGGGAGTCGGTCGAGGTGCGATCGCGCGCCGTTCTCGTTCATTGAGTGTGCTGGGCGCGGGCAAGGCCTGAGCGCTGTTGGCAATGATGAATGCACAGGCAAAGAGCAAAATAAAAAAACGTTTTCGCATGGTTAATCGTCCTTGGGCACACTGGGCGGGGGCGCCGAAAGCTTCGGCGGGTTGGCGCGTGTTGCCTGGGTCGTCGGGGTATCGATCATTCCGCCGGCAACTTTTATCACACCATCGTCGGAATGGACAAGGCGCGGTCGAGTTTTGCTCTCGGCAAAGGTGGCCCGGGAAACGAGCTCGCCATTGAGGCCGACCCGGGCATAGGACCATGTGCGCGGAGCGGCGCAGTAAAGAACATGAAGCTGATTCGAATGATCGAACTCGGCCTGGGGGTGATCGAAGGCGATGACCTGGCCCAACGAGTAGGTCGCATAGACGATGCCACTCTCTCTGTCTTCTACGCGGACATAGAGCGAAGTGTGATCGGGAAACCGATTGGTCATGAGTGAGTAGGTACGAGCATTTCCGAAGCCACGTTCGTCTTGCGGCAGGCCGACAGTTTTCTGCCAAATCGGTCGCGCGTCGGTCACTTCGAAAACTTTGGTAGCCGAGTAAAAGAATTTGTTTAGGTCGGCGAAATAAACGTGGGCCCGGACTCGATAGGTCCCGAAATCATGAATGCCGTACAGCGTTGTCAGGTTTATTTTTCGTGTCACGCGCTGACCGGCGGTCACGCGCAATGGCTCAGTCCCGTTCTTGGCAGTTGGAACAATCGATTGACCTTCGCCGCCACTGACCTCGAAACCGAACCAGGGCTGGCTTTCGCTATCGCGAAGATCGACATCGCGCCCGGCGAGATTGGTAATGACCAGATTCGCGACGACTGGTTCGTAGGTGATGTATTGCACCCGCGGGAATTTCAGTTCGACCTGAATCTGGCCGACGGCGCTGCTGGCGACAAACCACAAACCAAGAAGCGGCCAGCGCAACTTCATGAAAGCGTAAACTACCGTAAAGCCGCGCAGTTGCATAGAAAACGCTAAGCCGATTCGTGTTGCGAGCCGGCGGGTTCTTTCTGGGCTGTGGCCGCTTCCAACACAACCTGGTGCCAGGCGCCGGAAACCGTCTCGAGCGGGGATTGCACACTTGGCTCGTAGGCAAACTCGACATCTTTCCAGGCCACGATTTCGAAAAGCGCGTCACGGCCCCGTGCGATATTTGTTTCCGCATGAACGATTCTGCCATTGCGCAGAAAGACGAGGCCATTTTTTCCTTCCTTGACCATTTGCACCGCTCCGCTACGCCGGCTCAGGCAGCACATCTGCAAAATGTCAGCGACCTGAAAAACGTCGGTCGCGTCGGTCGCCGTATTTTCCGCTCGCTCGATCGCCTTGAGCAAATCGTCGCCCTCGATCGGCTCCGGGAAGACTTTGGTGTCGGTGACTTGGAGCCGACGCTCCTCAGCAGCGTAATTCGGGAAAAACAAAACCTGTAGCCCCGAAAAAATTTCGCTGAGCGCGGAGCCAAGGGCCAGGCCGTTGATTCCTTCGGCTTCGAGTTGTGTCAAAAGAAGATCGCATCGCTCATGGCATCGCGCCCATTCCATTGCTTCGGACTCGGTCCGAACCAACTGGCAATGATGACCAGTGTAGCCTTTCACCATTTGCACCAGCGCCTGGCCCATTTCGGGATCGCCGTGCACGACGAGCAATTGCATTACTGCGGCGGAGCGGTGTTGGGCGCGGGAAAAAGAGTTAAGAGTCTGGTCGGTTCGGCGCGTTTGTCCTGCAGCTGATCATTGTAGTAGACCCGCACGATGTAACCAAGATACTTGCGGGTTCCGGTGTCAGGTGCCGGGCTCGCCTTCATCGGCTTGCCTTTTTTCGCCGGATTAATCGCGGCGGCGGCAGCGGCTAGGTCGGCCTCGGCCGTTTTCGCTTTTGATTTCGGGCGGATGTAGGTAACTGCGAGCGTTTCGCTGTTGCTGTCGGCCCAATCGTGGTTTGGCGTGAGCCATTCGTAACTGACGTCGGCATCGGTTAGCTTGATGTCGTTATCGCTGACCGTGTCGTAAAAGAAGACTTGGATCTTCACTTTGGTGTGGTCGATCAGCCCGTTCGGCCGTTTCTTGACGCTGATTCGCAACATCAAATTGGTTTCGGAATCAGGGTCAGGTGTTTCCGAAACGCTGACTTCGCTAATCCCGAGCGTCGAACCCGGCGGAATTCCTTCCACGGTGCCCCGGGAGGCCGCTACGTCGAGCTTGGCAACGGCTGTCGGGGCAGGCGCGGCGCTTGTCGTGGTCGAGGTTGGGACCCCCGTTTTTAATTTCATGTCCGCCAGCTCGTAAAGCGCACCCGCCGATGGGCCAATCTCCTGGACTCGCCGCCAGGTCTCGGCTGACTTGTCGAACTTTTGAGTCGACTCAAAAATCATCGCCATCTCGGCGAGGACTTCGGCATTTTTTGGATCGCGCTGCGCTGCATCCTGCAAACGAGCGAGCGCGTTTACGGTGTCGCCGCTCTCTCGCGCGGCGTTCGCTTCTTTCAACAGCCGATCGAGCACAGAAATGGTCGACGTTGCCGGAGTCAGCGCCGCGGTCGGTGAAGCAACGGCCAATGCTACCGGCGGAGCCGACGGCGCAACGGATGGAAGCGGTGCGGGCGCCTCGCGCGGAGCAACGCTCACTCGAGCCGGGCGCATTCCACCGAGATAATGCATTCCAACGGCTCCGATTTCGGCGACTGCAAACAGAATGACCAGGCCAAGACCGATGTTAAAGCTCTTGTCGGTCCTGGTCCCGGAAACGAAGGAGAGAGACGGCATTTCAGTAGTTGATTCTTGTAAGCTGCGTGGCTGCTCTGTCAACCCTGCGAGCATCTTCGATTCCTGCCTGCCCGCCGCAGCTTCAGCGAAGGCGGGTCAACCGAACACCATTAACGCGAGATGTCGCTTTGGCTAAGAAGCCGAAAGCCAGCGCCGCTCAAAACTGAAATAGCGCAGTCGTTATCGTCCACGTGGAGGGCGAGCGCGGCGTGGCCGCCCGGCCGCAAGAGCAGCGGATAAGTGAAGTGCACGTTCACCTCGGCCATGAGAAGCGCGGCGAAAAGTTTCGACAACTCGGTGGCAACTTCGCCCATTTCAACAACTACCACCCGACAGGTCCCAAACGCGACGTTGTTTTGGCGAAACAATTTTTCCACGCCACCGGGGTCACTCACCACCAGACGGGCGATGGCCGAATCTGTCGATTCCGAAACGCTCATGGCCATGACGTGACAATCGTGGGCGTTGAGAAGTTTTAAGACATCGTGCATCGCGCCGACTTTGTTCGGCAGGAAAACGGAGAATTGTCTGACCAGTGGTCCGTCGCGTTTCGATGTCGTTTTAGGAAGATCGAGCGCCATAAGGTGGATCGAGCTCTCCGAGCTCGATGATATTCAAGTAGCGAAAGCCACGCTTGTTTAGCATCGCCCGCGGAGCGGCCGATCCAGCAGCGAGTATCTCATTGTCGATCTTTCATTGGCAAGTCCGAAGCCGGTGGGCTGATTGTTATCAAAGGCCCCTGCGAACCCGTATTGGGCCTTCAAATAAACAGGCGCTTGGCACAAGCGCCTCTACAACTTAATCATTCCTCAGAGATGGAGCCGGAAAACGAATTGATCTCGCAGCGCCGTGAGAAGGTGAAGGCGCTCCGAGCCCGCGGCGTTGAACCTTTCGGGTGCGCATTCGCGACCTCGGGCTCGATCGCGGAAGTCCGCGAAAAGTTCAAAGAGGGCGAAACCTTTCGCGCCGCCGGGCGCATCACCGCACATCGCGATATGGGCAAGAGCCACTTTGTCGATCTTCGAGACGCGACTGGTCGGATCCAGATTTATTTTCACGGAAAGGAGATCGGCGCCGAAGCGATGGAAATCTTCAAGCTGCTCGATCTCGGCGATTTCATCGGAGTCGAAGGAACATGTTTTGTCACGAAAACCGGCGAGCCGACTTTGAAAGCGCATAAATTCGAAGTGCTGGCCAAATCACTGCGGCCGCCACCAGAAAAGTGGCATGGCTTGCAGGACGTTGAGGCGCGTTATCGGCGGCGATATGTCGATCTCGTCGCCAACGAACAGTCACGAGAAACATTCCAAAAGCGGATGGTGATGGTGCGGGAGGTCCGCCGGTTTTTGGAGAACCGCGGATTTATGGAAGTGGAAACTCCGATCCTGCAAACCGTAGCCGGCGGCGCGGCCGCGGCCCCGTTCAGCACCCATCACAAAGCCCTTGGGCTCGATCTCTATCTGCGAATCGCTCCCGAACTTTATCTCAAGCGACTCCTGGTCGGCGGATTCAACAAAGTTTTCGAGCTAAACCGAAATTTTCGGAATGAAGGAATTTCCCGGAAACACAATCCGGAGTTCACCATGCTCGAAATTTATTGGGCTTACGCCGATTTTGAGAAGATGGCGGACCTGCTCGAAGAATTGATTTGCCATCTCGCGGAAAAACTTTGCGGATCATTGAAGATTGAACAGCGCGATGCTGAAGGAAAGGGGACGCGCACCATCAATTTAAAGCAACCCTGGCGACGGGCGCGTTATGTCGATCTTCTACGGGAGGTTGCGGGCAAGGATTGGTTCGACCTAACGAGTGAACAAAGGCGCGAGCGCGCCACCAGAGAATTGAAGCTCGAGATTCTGCCGCAGCTGGCCGACTTCGAAGTGACCCAGCATGTCTTTGAGAAATTGGTGGAAGAAAAGACTTTCGACCCGCTTTTCGTGACCCATTGTCCGAAGGAATTGGTACCGCTGGCGAAACAAAACGCGGCCGATCCTGCGTTGGTCGATGTTTATGAGCTGATCATCAACGGCGTGGAAATGTCCCCGGGTTACACCGAGTTGAACGATCCAGATGTGCAACGAAAGCGTCTGCTTGAGCAAGCCGGCGAGGAGACACAAAAAATCGACGAAGATTTTCTGCTAGCGCTGGAGCATGGAATGCCGCCGGCAGGCGGATTGGGTCTGGGCATCGATCGGCTGGCGATGATGTTTACCGGCGCGGAATCGATCCGCGATGTGATTTTGTTTCCCCTTCTGAAGCCGACCCGGGATTAACGGTTCGGCGCAACTGGCGAAGCAGTCGGCGAAGGGGTTGCTGAGGGAGTCGACTCAGCCTCGGCGCGGGTTGATTCTTTCTTTTTCGCTTCGTCGCTGGTTTCCGTAACGAAAACTTTGTGTCTCAGGGCGGGGCGCGGGCCGCCTTTCTCTGGCCCTTCGCTAACTACGTCTGACTTGGCACCGACATCGTCAATCGAGGTCACGCTGGAATGGAGGAGGCTGCCTTGAAATTTCGGATCGGTCCCGCTTGTCTGAAGTTTATTGGTAGCTTCGACTTCTAATATTTTTTCGTTTCGGCGTGGCTTCATGGTGATTTCACCTTCATCCCGTGACATCGTACCGGCGGCGAGACTATCTTGGGTCTTCATCCGATAGACCGAAGCGTCGCCTTCAACGTCAGATTTGCTGTCGTCAGACTGCGGACCGCCGCTCGCGTTCTTGCTCGTTGTCCCGATACCTGTGTTTGTGTTTGTATAAGTGCCGGGCGCGGGAAGTGAGAGTGCGTGTTCAGTGCTAGCTTGGGCGCGCAGTTCAACCGTAATTCCAAAGGCCAGGAGGATCGTTGAAGACGCTACTGCGAATTTCATCAGACAAATCGATTACAACAACCGCGCCTTCAAATCAACGGATTTTGGTGTCAGGCTGGCGCTCGCAACAGCGAATTCCAACGTCACTCCGGGCTGCCATCACACCGCGTGGTCCGCCGCCTGTCTGCATGGATGCGCCGCGCTCCCGCACTCGAGTTGAATCGTCACGTGGCCAATCTGAAAATCCTTCTGAAGTTTGTCACAGACACGAGCCAGCAGCTCGTCGTCAATGTTCCCATCCGGCTTCACCAAGTGGACCGTCAGCGCCGTTTCTGTCGTGCTCATGGCCCAAATGTGCAGATCGTGCACTCTGGAGACTC